>DASYAP010000001.1:0-4987 GCA_036501265.1 Solirubrobacteraceae bacterium
CGACGTGCTGGTTGATGCCCATCGTGCCGAGCACCGTGCCCGCCAACGAGGCCGGGAATGAGAGGTCGCGCGTCGCAAGCTGCACGGTGTGGCCGCCGACTCGATAACGCGCGAGCCCGGTGCTGAATGCTCGCTCGACCTAAGCGGCCGTGCCCGACGTCGCAATCGTCATGCGGTCCTTGGAAACGCTTCCGACGCGGAACCCATGACTGCGCAGCCACCTGCGCGCCTGGGCGACCTGAGCTTGGTCGGCGAAAAGCGAGCCTCCCACTGGGCCGAGGTCAGGTAATGACGGTAGCGTGAGCTACCGGGCGTGCTGACCGCCTTGAGCGTCGCGACGGCGCCGCTGAGTACGGCCGGAACTCGCGCTTGCGGCCTGCAAGCCGATGGTTGCTACGACGGCCGCACACAGCACAGCCACAGACGCCAGCTTCAACGAAGCCTTACGCCACATATCACTCCCCTGAGTTGTGGACGATTAGAACGGCGGCACCCTACTGCACGCGGGGCACGCTCGGCGCCGCTTTGACGCGCTAGCCATGCGCTCCTACGCTCCCATTCGCCGCAGCAACTCGAGCGCGCCGGCCTTGGAAAGAGGCTCGTTGAGGTTGCCGCACTTGGGCGATTGCACGCAGGACGGGCACCCCGAGCGGCAGGGGCACTCACCGATCAGGGCACGGGCATCGGCGGACAGCCGCTCGAATTGGTCGAACCCTCGCCTGGTCAGGCCCACCCCTCCTGGATGGCCGTCGTAGATGAAGATGGTCGGGCCGCCGGTCTGGGGATGGGCATTGGTCGAGAGCCCGCCGATGTCCCACCGGTCGCACATCGCGATCAGGGGCATGACAGCGATCTGGGCGTGCTCCAGCGCGTGTAACGAACCGAGCACCCGCTCCACCGGAAAAGCCTCCCAGCCGCGGGATCGGTTGCGCCGCAGAGGTCCCGGCTCAGCGAGAGCGTCGAGCTCGTACCAGAGCGCGCGCGTCTGCAACTCGACCGTCGGCAGCGAAAGCGTGTTGAAGTCGATCACCTCCTGGTCTGACAGCCGCTTGCGCTGGTAACCGAGGACCGTCTCCTCAACCACGATAGTGCCGTATGACAGGGTCACGCCAAGGGCCTCGCGACGATCGAGCAGCCGCTCGATGTAGGTCGCGGTCTCCCGTTTGGCCTGTGTGTAGTAGTCGCCGTCGAACGGCTCGAGCAGGACGCGGTGTGCGTTCAGATCGAGCGCCAGCACCTGATACGAACGGCCCAGGTGGAGATAGATCGCTCCCTCGTGAACGGTGGCGAAGGCACGGGTCGCCTCGATCGTCCCGAGCACCTCTCCCGAGCTTGAGTCGATCAGGGCAAAAGTCTCAGTGGAAGCTGAGCGCAGCGCCACCCGCGCGGCCGGGTAATCGTCGGCGCGCCGGGGAACGAAGCCCGTCACTCGCTCGCGCAGGTAGCCGGAACGGGCGAGCTCCTCGGCGTGAGCTCGCCAGCCGCTGCCGAGGATGGCAGCGTCGGCAGCTCCCAGAGGAGCCTCGTGGGCCGCACAAAGAAGATGCCGCCCGTAGATCTCGGGGCTCTCCGGGTCGATGATCGCGGCTTCCACCGCCCGCTCCAAGAACTGGTCGGGATGCCGGCAGAAGAACTGATCGAGCGCGTCCTCGCCGGCGATGTAGACGGCGAGGCCGCGCCCCCGCCGTCCGGCCCGGCCCCACATCTGCTTGAGGCTCGCGACCGTGCCCGGGAAAGTCACGCAGATAGCGGCGTCGAGCTCGCCGATGTCGATGCCCAGCTCGAGGGCGTCAGTCGCGACCACCGCGAGCAGATCGCCTTCGGTCAGCCGCCGCTGTATCTCCTGTCGTTGCCCCGGGGTGTACCCAGCGCGATACGGCGCCACCCTGGCCGCGAGGGCGGGCTCGAGCAGGGCGCTGGCGTGGCGGACGATGAGTTCGACCGCCTTACGCGACTTGATGAAACAGATCGTCCGGCTCTCGCGCTCGACGAGCTCCGCGAGCAGCTCGGCCGCCTCGTACAGCGGCGAGCTTCTGAGTCCCAGCTCTTCATCGCTCAACGGGGGATTCCACATGGCGATGCGCCGGGTGGGCTGCGGCGACGCGTCGTTTTCGATCAGCGCGAAGTCCTCGAGGCCGGTTAGTCGCTCCGCGAGCTCGAGGGGATTTGCGATCGTGGCGCTCGCGAGCAGGAATCGGGGATTTGAGCCGTGCAAGGCCGCGGCCCGTCGCAGCCTCCTCAGCACGTTGGCCACGTGGGATCCGAACACGCCGCGGTAGGTGTGAGCTTCGTCTACGACCACGAAGCGGAGGTCCTGCAGCATCTGGGCCCAGGCGTGATGGTGGGGGAGGATGCCGACGTGGAGCATGTCGGGATTGGTCAAGACCACGTTGGCGCGCCTGCGGATCGCCGCTCGTTGCGAGCGGGGTGTGTCGCCGTCGTAGATCGCGGGCCGCACCGTTTTGTGAAGGCCAAATGCGTTCAGGGCGCGGGCCTGGTCCTGTGCGAGCGCCTTGGTGGGATAGAGGTAGAGCGCTCGCGCCGAGGGATCGCGTGACAGAAGCTCAAGCGTCGGCAACTGGAAACACAGGGACTTCCCCGAGGCAGTCCCGGTCGTTATCACGATGGGACGCTCGAGGGCCGCCTCGAGGGCCTCCGCCTGGTGCTCGTAGAGCGCCTCTATCCCGACCTGCTCGAGTCCCCGCTTGACCTCGTTTGTAAGCCCGAGCGGGATCGGGGCCAACTCCGCGGATCGCGGCTGCCGGAGGGATTCGTGGATCAGTCGCTCGTCGGCGCGACCGACGTCGAGCAACTCGCTCCAGGGTTCGGTTTGGCGTGTGGCGCTCACTAAGGTCAGTATGGTCGCGCCCGCGATGCGTTGCATGTATGTGGATCTCGACGGAACCTTGCTCGGGCCGGGCGGGTCGCTTATGCGAGACGGCGACGGTCGCTTTGTTCTCGACGGTGTACGGGCGCTTCAGGCATGCGACCGCGCGGGGGTCGAGGTGGTGATCTACTCGGGCCGGCGCCAGCACACCGTTTTCGAGGACTCACGGCTGCTCGGTCTCGGCTCCTACATCTTCGAGGTCGGCTGCGGACTCGTCATCGACGGGGAGCTCGAGTGGCTCACGGATGGGATCGTGCCTTCGCAAGAAAAGGGGACGATCTTCGAGCAGATCGATGCGTCGGGCGCTCCGGAGCTGCTGCTCGAGCAAAACGCCGGCAGGCTCGAGTACCACACTCCCTGGTCTCGGCAGCGCGAGGTCTCGCATCTGTTCCGCGGCCTCGTCGATCTCGACTCGGTCCACGCGCTGCTCGAACAGGAGGGACTGGGCTGGCTGCGGATGCTCGACAACGGCGTCGTACACGAGCACATGGCCCCGCTGACCAGCGGCCAGGCCGAGGCGGCGATCGAGCGCAGGAGCGGCCTGCGGCCAGACCTAGCCACGGTGCGGGCGTACCACCTCATCCCCGCGGTCGCCTCGAAGGCTCGCGCAGTCGCCCGCCACATGCGGGCTCGGGGCTACGGTCCCGCGGACTGCATTGCGGTCGGCGACTCGCGCGAGGATCTGGGGGCCAGCGAAGCTGTGGGCACCTTTTGGCTAGTAGCCAACGCACTGGAGCGCGACCCTTCTCTCTCAGCCGCGCTCGGCCCGCGGGTGCGCGCCGCATCGGGCGCCTACGGTGTAGGCGTATATGAGGCTGTGGTTACGACCCTGGCGGAGGGTCGCTAAGCGGGATCTACGTGGTCGGGTGTTTGCTCGACGTCATCCGCGTCGGAGACCGCCCACCCCAGTCGTTCCACCAGTTGGTCGGCGAAATGGCGGCTCTCGAAATCCGAGACGGTCACGCGCTCGCGCAGCAGCACGGCGTCCTCGCTGCTTTGCCCCGGCGGCTTGGCGGTCACGATGATCTGCGGCATTGTCTCTCTCCTTAATTTCAGTTCTGCCCACCAACCTGGCAACTTCGCCTTCAGCCCGAGTAAAGATCCGGTGATTGATTGGCCACAGTTCGCTGCACAGGGGCACGAAGTAGCTACGGCGACCTGTAGGTCGCAGTCACGGTCACGGTTGCCGGCGTCGCGATCTCGCCGTGAGAATGTCCGCTGGATCCACGCCCGAAACCGCTGCCACCATCCGGGTCTGATCGCGGGGCGCCAGCGAGCAGGTGGCGGGACGGTCGTGCGGACCACGGCCATCCACTCCTCGAGCGGGAGTTCTCCCGCGATCAGGCGGCCAAGGGCGGCCGTGACGGGCGCCTCGACTCCCGCCTGATCGAGCGCGCGCGCCAGCAGCGGCACGGTCTCGAGCGACTCAACGGCCTGGCCGACTCTTGCCGGGATGTCGCTCGCGGCTACGCCCTGGGCAAGCAGTTCGCCAGCGCGCCGGTTGCGGCTCTGCGGGGCGAGCGCCGTCGCTACCAAGTCTCCCGTTCCGGCCAGGCCGATTACCGACTCGGGCCTCGCGCCAAGGGTCTCGGCCCAACGCCACATCTCGGCGAAAATGTGCCCCGCGGCTGCGCCCGCCGCATTCAGCCCCTGGGCCTCGGTCGCTCCAGAGGCGAGCGCGGCGGCGTTTTTCGCGACCCCCGCGAGCTCGACCCCGATGGGGTCATTTGACTCTTCGCACACCACACCCGCTCGGATGAACACGCCCGCGAGCGCCGTCGCAAGTGCCTCCTCGGTCGAGGCCGCCACCAGGCCGGCGCCCTCGCTACCGGTCTCCCGCGCGTCTGCGGGTCCGCCCACGCACGCGACACGGCTGGCACCCAAGCGGCGGATCAGAACTGTGGTCGGCGGCGTCCCGTCAGGCGGGACGAGACCCTTGGCGAGCGATACGACGGCCGCAGATTCCGAGAGCCCCCCGCGGTCGAGCGTCGCGACGACCTCATTGACCGCGCTCGACGGTACGCCTAACAGCACGTAGTCTGCGCGCTCGACGCCGTTGCTAGCCGGCTCGACTCGGAGCTCGCGCGGGAATGCGACCTC
>DASYAP010000002.1:0-5321 GCA_036501265.1 Solirubrobacteraceae bacterium
GATGTCTCGGATACGGCGACAACCTGGAGCGGTCTGATGCCGCTGTACGACGCCGTCGTAACGGCAGCCAATGGCATCTTTGCGGAACTGGCCGTTCACGGCTACGTCATGTGCCATCTGTCGCACAGCTATCACGCCGGCGCCTGCCTCTATTTCACGTTCGCGTTCAAGGCTGGGAGCGACATGGCGGTCGAGTATGAGCTCGTTAAATTGGCGATACAGCAGGCATTCGTCGACAACGGCGCAACGCTTTCCCATCATCACGCTGTCGGCACCGAGCATGCGCAATGGCTCGAGCAGGACATCTCCGCCCCCGGCGTCGTGATGCTCAGGTCACTGTTCGCCGGAACGGACCCAGGGAAGCACCTGAATCCCGGAAAGATCGTCTGACGCAGGTCATCGAGGGCCCCGTCGGGCACGCGGATCGTGGTGGACGCCAACGGGAAGGCGTATGGGGCGGTCATGGCGTCGTTCCTTACTCGGTGGCGGAAGCGGTGTCGTCGGCGCCGCGCGCGTATGTGGCGTCGGCGCCTCAGAAGCGATGTCGGGTGTGGCTGAAGCCGCCCTTGCTGAAGGCAAGGACTTTCGCTGGGCGGACAGCGAACACGAGAGCGGTCCCGATGGCGTGTCGAAAGCCATCCTGACTGACCTCGTATTGCCATCGCCCGTCCCACTTTTGTGCCCAGGCTGCGGCGAGCCGGTCGAGCTGCGGTGCGTCAGTGACGCGGGCCGCGTCGCCCTCGACAACTACGTCGAGGCCGCTCTGCCAGTCGTTGGCGCCAGTGGTCAGCGCGACGCGCGGGTTGCTGGCGAGGTTGCGCGCCTTCTGCTCGTCCGGGCCTGTGGAGAAGTGCAGCGCGTCGTCGAGCCAGACGGCGACGAGCGGAGTGACGTGCGGCCGGCCGTCTGTGCGGACGGTCGAGATCCAGAAGATCTCGGCCTGCTTGATCGCCTCAAGCGTGTGCTCCCAACTCGTGGGCTGTGCTCCCGGCTCGCTGAAGCGCGAGTCGAGCTCTGTCCGGGGTTTCGTCATCACGGTCTTGTTTCCTCGGGGTGGCGGGTGGTGGGTAGGCCTCGGCGACGATGTCGTCCAGGCGGGCGATCGCCGTGAAGTCCGGAGACAATCGGTTGCGCATCAGCGCGATGGCGACCCCGGTGTCGATGTCGGCGTAGGCCGCCGATCCGTTCGTGCCGACCATCCCGAATGTCGAACCGGATCGCGAGCGTGCGCCACCGGGCCGGCCGGGGCTGTAGCCGAGCGACCAACTGATCTCCATCTCCATCACTTAATCTCTCCCGGTGTAGGCGACAGCGGCAGCGGCCGCGACCTGCTCGGCCGAGAGCAGACGCGTCCCGGCTACGTGTCCGAGGAGCGCGGCGTAACCGCGGGCCGCCGCTCGGGCGCTCATCGTGCCGAACGAGGGAATCTGCGCCGTGAGCACGTCGCGGCGGTTAGCGAACGCGGCATCGGGAGCGGCGCCGGGAGGCATCGCGTGGGCTAGCGGGCTGCCCGGGGCAGGGCCCGGCGGAGGAGGTCCGGACGGTGCGACCTGGCGGGCGACCCGATCCAGGAGGAGCGCCGGGACCGCGAAGTGGAGCTCGTCGGTGACGGCTAGCGGCTCGGTGAGCGTTTCTCTGAGAAGCGTGACGAGGCGTGCGCCGGTAGTTCGCTGGAGCGTTTCGCCGAGCAGGAAGCCGAAAGTCTGGGCGTGGTAGCCGAACGCGGTCCCTGGCGGCCACCAGGGCGCCGCGTCAGCGACGAGTGCACACATGTGATCCCAATCGCACAGCTGCTCGGTCGTCAGGTCAGGCGGCAGCCCGGGCACGCCTGCCTGGTGCATGAGGACATGTCGCACGGTCACGTGCCCCTTGCCGTGCGCAGCGAACTCGGGCCACACCTCGGCCAGACGCAGGTCGTAGTCGAGCCTGCCGGCTGCGACGAGGGCATGCACGAGCGAGCTGAGGACGCCCTTGGCGGTCGAACCGGCGAAGAACAAGGTGTCGGCGGACACGGGTTCGCCACTGACCGGATCGCCGACGCCGCTCTGTGCGTCGGCGACGAGTGCGCCGTCCTTCATCACGACGGCCTGGAGGCCGACTTCATCACCGTCCGCGACGAGCTCGTCCAGGACTGCCTGCACGGCATGCTGGAGCGCGATCTCGGCCATCGTGGGAGTGTCACAGGATCTGCCGGTGCGCTCACTCATCGCTGCGCGTCTTCTCGGTCGGTTCTCAGGACATAGACAGCCGCGCACCGAGGAACTCATCGGTTCGGGTTATGCCGATCTCCGGCTCGCGGCCCGCCTGCTCGGTAACACTCGGTACATATCCGAGCCCGTCGGCCTAACACGCCGATCGTCCCCGCTTTGCTCCTGCCGCAACACTACGGGCGACGTCGCCCGGAGTCGCGAGTTGCGCGGAAAGCAGAGCGCTTGGCTTCGTCCTAGCGCTGATCGCTCTCGATGGGCGAGGAGCGGTTGCGGGCGGCCGTCGGCGACAGACTGAGCGGTCTCGATCGCAAGTCCCGGGTGTCTCATAGTCTGAGGGAGCCGGCATGTCCTTCCGCGACCCGCCCAGATCCGCAGCGTGGCGACACCGTGATGCGCGCGACGGCTTTGAAGTCGTGTTCGTGCACCCGCAGCACGATGGCTATCGTTTCGAAGGGGGTACGGCCGCGGTAGAAGACGGCGCGGCGTGGGTCGTCGACTACGCGCTCATCCTCAGCGCGGGTTGGTTGAGCCGACGCGCGGAGGTTTCGGGTCGTTCTGCCTCCGGTACGCAGAAGCTGAGACTGGAAGCAGATGGAGCCGGGCGTTGGCGGACCAACGGTGCGGTAGCACCGCACCTCGACGGATGCCTCGATGTGGATCTCGAATCGTCCGCGCTTACCAACGCCATTCCCGTCCAGCGTCTAGGACTGGAGATCGGCCAGGAAGCTGATGCCCCCGCCGCGTATGTTCGCGCCCTGGATCTCAGCGTAGAGCGGCTCGACCAGCGCTACGTGCGGCTTGACGACGACGACGGCCGGCAGCGCTATCACTACGCGGCTCCGGGATTCGGTTTCGAGTGCCAGCTCTTATATGACGAGTTCGGGCTGGTGCTCGACTACCCGGGCATCGCCCTTCGCGCTGGATAACCGCGGCAGCGGCGCTCTCGTTCCGCACGTACTGCAAGGAACTTGCCTGGCTGGTCGAGCAAATACCACACGCCGCAACCGAGACCCTCATCGCGCTCGCGGTCGCGTCCCCAATGCGCGGACACCGGGCGTGGCGGAGCATGAACTCGGCGGTCGCGCTCGTGGCGAACAGCGGGTCCGTTGGCCTGAACTGGACCGCGCCCTGCTCCGGTAATTCGACGGGTCCGGTGCGCTGCTCGTATTAGCCCTCGGCGGGGGGCTGCCAGCGGCGTTCGCTAACCGGGGAGGAGACCGAGCTGGCCAAGAAAGTCCAACTGGTCGAAGAACAGGTGCTCGGACTTCAGCGTGTCGCCGTCGGTGACGAAGACGCCCGCTCACCGGAGCTCAACGGCTCGTCCTGTCGGCGCGACATCGCCGTTGGGGGTGTGGAGCACGCCATCATGGGTGCCCGCGATGGTCCCTTCAGCGGCAGCGGCTCGCCCATCAGTGAGGAGTTGCTTGATCTCAAGGCGGATGTCCGGGAACGCTTCCTGGAACACGCCCAAGAAGCTGATGATGTCTTCGCGGCCGCCGGCCTGGCCGCCTGGTGCCACCAGCTCGGCATCGGCGGCCCAAGGTTCGGCGTTGCTATCACGATCGTTAAACGCGGCGATGTGCTTCAGGATCAAGTCCTTGGCGTCGGGCATCGTCTCTCCTCTTGCAGTTGGCGCCGCGAGTCTCTCAGATGCGCGTTGCCCGGCACTTGCCCCGCGATGGGCAAGGGACGCACGGAGCTTGGATGCCACACCATCCCCATGGCGCGGAGTGCCGTAGTAGTTGAAGCACCAGTCCTGCTCTAACCAGGTCGCAGGCACCTCGCTGCGGCAGGCCGCTGCCCGACTTCGCGCGGTAACCATGCATGCGGAATGGCCGCGTGGTTAGCGCGAAGCGAGCCCAGGTACCACGAACAGGACGGCTGAGGCCCCCGCGCAGCCAGCTACGTCTGCTCGGCCGATTCGTCGAGCCATGCCGGCGCGTGACGGGCGGCCCATGCTCGGCTGACGCGTCCGCCGAGCATGGCGCGCAGCGCTTCGCGATCCGCGAGCGCGAATGCGATATGGCCCACAATCGCGATGACGAAGATGACGGCGAGCCAGTTGTGCACGAATGTGGCGCCCGCACGCCAGGAGAGCGGGAACGGCACGTACCAGCGCAGGAGCGCACCGGTTCCGAGCATGACTAGTCCCCCGCCAGCGACGAAGGCCGCGTTCAGCTTCTGCCCTGCGTTGAACTTGCCGAGTCGTGGCCGCAGGGCCGCCTGCCGGCGGCCCGAGGCGGTGTTGACGAGGCCGCGCAACCACTGTAGGTCCTCCTCAGTCCAGCGATTGATGCGACCGACGTCGCGGCGCAGGCCCCGGCCCCAGCTGCCGGCGAGTCCGAGCAGCAGCGGCAGCGGGAGCGAGAGCCCGGCGTATAGGTGTACCTGCTCGATGAGCCTGCGTCGCCCGACGAGCGCGATCAGCGGCGTGAAGTACAACGCCGTGCCCGTGGCGATGAGGATCAGGAACAGCGAAGCGTTGAGCCAGTGCACGGTGCGCTCCACGCGGTCGAATCGAAGCAGCGCTCGTTGCTTGGACTGCTCAGCGGTGACTTGAGTAACACTCATGGTCTGAGCAGGTTAAGCAGCTTGATTCGGCGCATGGCCGGTGATCCACGCGTTGACCGGATAGCCGTTCTGCTCCCAATAACCAGGCTTGGCGTCCGTCACGAGTTCTATCCGAGAGAGCCACTTGATCGACTTGTAGCCAAACATCTCGGGCACGTAGAGCCGCACCGGCCCACCATGCTCACGCGTTACCGGCGCGTCCAGCATGGAGTACGCGGCGATCGCTCCGGTCTCGTGCGCCTGCTCCATCGTGAGGCTCTCGGTGTACACCCCGTCAAACGATGTCAGTTGGAACGCTCCTGCCGCAGGCTCAAGGCCGGCGTGCTGGGCAAGGTCGACAACGCGCACTCCGACCCAATGGACGTTCGTCACCTCCCATCCAGTGACGCATTGGAAGTCACGCGTGAGCCGCGTCGCCGGAAGCGACTGAAGATCGGAGACTCTCAGTGAGAGCGGGCGCCGGACGAGCCCATCGACCCGCAGTCTGTAATCCGCGGGAGCAGCCGGGTACCCGCCGGTCACTGTGTAGATCGTGAACTG
>DASYAP010000003.1:0-5091 GCA_036501265.1 Solirubrobacteraceae bacterium
AACAACTCGATCGCCTGCTCGCCCACCTGCTGGAGGTGCACACACACACCGACGAGGACCTTCGCCGGATTTGCCGGCTCTGCAGCTTCAACGCTTGCGAGAGCAACGGCTGCATTTGCCCGGTGTCGGAGGCCGTGCGGGTGGTCCACCCGGTTACCTAGCCCCGGATTCGCCGGCCCGGCTGACGGACGCGCTACAAAGGTCGATCATGGAGCCACAGGAGCTCTATGGCCTCCCGCTCGAGCGTTTTACCGAGGAGCGCAACGCGCTGGTAAAGGAGCTGCGCAGAGGGGGACGGCGCGAGGAGGCGACCGAGGTCTCAAACCTGCGCAAGCCTTCGGTCGCGGCGTGGGCGGTCAACCAGCTCTTGCGGACGCAGGGACGGGATGTCGCGAAACTGTTCGAGGCCGGGGACGCCCTTAGGGAAGCCCAATCTCTGCTGCTGGCAGGCCACGGCGAGGCCGACGCGCTGCGCGACGCGGTCGAGGCCGAGCGAGTCGCGGTCGATCATCTGACCCACAGAGCTCGGGGACTGCTCAGCTCAGAAGGCCACGAGCTCACTTCGGCGACGCTGGAGCGCGTCTCCGCGACGCTCAACGCGGCGGCGCTCGACGAGGACCTTCGGGCCCAGGTGAGCCACGGCTGCCTCGTGCGCGAGCTTCACCACGTCGGTCTCGGGGGATTGGGAGCCTCCGGTCCGTCCCGGCGGGGCGCTCGTAGCGAACCTGCGTCGAAGAAGCGCGCGGCCGGCCCACAAGAGAAAGGCCCTGAGCGCAAGCAGACTCGCTCGGCCCAAGCGGCCCAGGCGGCCCAAGCGCGCAAAGCGGAGGCAGAAGCGCGGCGCCGAGTGCAGCGCACAGCCAGAGAGCTCAAAACGGCCCAGTCGCGGCGGGATCGCGCGGCTGACGAGTTCCGCAGAACGAAAGAAGCGTTGCACGACGCAGAAGCCGCCGCCGCCGGCGCTGAAGAGGCTGCGGCTGGCGCGATCCGCGAGTTGGAGGAGCTCCGACGGACGCGTGAGCGCGGGTAGACATTCGGGTCGAGCCGAACGCTGGGCGGAGGGTGCGAGAATCCCTTCGCGTCATGAGTGATTCGGTTGACCGCACCACAAGGGTGTTGGTGGCGTACTACAGCGCCACCGGCAACGTCCATGCCCTCGCCAAGTCCGTAGCCGAGGGCGCCGAGGAGGTGGGGGCGGAGGTCAGGCTGCGCCCGGTGGAGGAGCTGGCGCCGGAGATGCTGATCTCGCAGAACCAGGCTTGGGGGCGCCACCGCTCGGAGGTCGGCAATGAGCCGACCGCGTCGCTGGATGATCTCGAGTGGGCTGACGGAATCGCTTTCGGCACGCCTACGAGATTCGGCAACGTGGCGGCGCAGCTGAAGATGTATCTCGACGAGGCCGGCGAGCTGTGGCAGCAGGGAAAGCTCATCAACAAGGTGGTGACCGCGTTCACCTCGTCGCAGACTCCTCACGGCGGCCAGGAGTCGACGATCCTTGCGCTCAACAACACCTTCTACCACTGGGGCGCGATCGTGCTGCCACTGGGATACACGGTGAGCGAGGTGTTCAACGGCGGCGGCAATCCCTACGGCGCCTCTTACACGAGCGGCACGCGCGTGGGCGAGCCCGACGCCGAGACGCGCGCCGTTGCAGCCGCCCAGGGCCGTCGGCTGGCACGGGTCGCGCAGGTGATCGCGGCCGCACAGGACCGGGGACTCCTCGACGTCCGGCGCGGCGTGGTCGTCGGACCAGACACGTAGTCGCCCGGAAAGGCTTGGCCGAGGCGGTGTGCCGGGTAGCCTCGGTCTCGGGCGCACGCGCGCGGTGATGAGAATCTAATGTGAGCAAGGAAAGGAACCACTCATGGGAATTACCGAAAACATCCGCGGCGGCCCTCGCGAGACCGCTACCGACCAAGGCTTTCGCCACGAGCTCGCGCAGCAGCTGAGGGTCGATTCGGTTAGGGCCAGCGCCGCTGCCGGCTCGGGCCATCCCACCTCCTCCATGTCGGCGGCCGAGCTCATGGCCGTGCTGCTCGACGGGCATCTGAAGCTCGACTATTCCCGCCCCAACGATCCCCATCGCGACCACCTGATCTTCTCCAAGGGCCACGCGTCGCCGCTCTACTACTCGATCCTCAAAGCAGTAGGGGCGATCGACGACGAGGAGCTGCTCAGCTTCCGCAAGTTCGGCAGCCGGCTCGAGGGTCACCCGACCCCGCGCATTCCGCCCACCGACGTGGCCACCGGCTCGCTCGGGCAGGGCCTGCCGGTCGGTGTGGGGTTGGCCATCACCGGCAAGTCCTTGGATCGGCTCCCTTACCGCGTTTGGGTGCTGTGCGGCGACTCGGAGCTTGCCGAGGGCTCGATCTGGGAGGCCTTCCAGCATGCCGGCTGGTCAGGGCTCGACAACCTGATCGCGATAGTCGACGTCAACCGGCTCGGGCAGACGCGCGAGACCATGCTCGGATGGGACCTTGCCGGTTACGCCGCACGCGCAAGCGCCTTCGGGTGGCACGCGATCGAGATCGACGGCCACGACATCGACGCGATCGAGGCCGCCTACGAGGAGGCCGAGCGGACCACTGGACGGCCGACGGTAATCCTCGCCCGCACCCTGAAGGGCAAGGGGGTCAGGGCGGTGGAAGACAAGAACGGCTTTCACGGTAAGCCGCTCGCTGACCCCGAAGAGGCAATCGAGGAGCTCGGCGGCGTGCGCGACCTGCGGGTGACACCGCCTGCCCCGGCCGAGGAGGGCGAACCCCACCGCTTCGAGACCGCGGCGGGAGAGCTTCCCAAGTGGGACCTCGGCGAGGAGGTCGCGACGCGCGACGCATACGGGCATGCCCTCGCCGCTCTCGGCCAACGGCGCGGCGACGTCGTGGCTCTCGACGGCGAGGTGTCCAACTCGACCCTTTCGCATGTCTTTGCCGAGGCACACCCGGACCGTTACTTCGAGATGTTCATCGCCGAGCAGCAGATGATCGCCGCCGCGGTGGGCATGCAGGCGCGCAGCTGGGTGCCGTTCGCTTCGACCTTCGCGGCGTTCCTCACGCGGGCCTACGACTTCATCCGCATGGCCGCCATCTCGCGGGCCAACATACGGCTGGTGGGCTCCCACGCGGGGGTCTCGATCGGCGAGGACGGGCCTTCACAGATGGCGCTCGAGGATTTCGCCGCCCTGCGCGCGGTGCACTCCAGTGCGGTACTGCACCCTTCAGACGCAAACCAGGTGTCCCCGCTGGTGGCCCAAATGGCCGACCGCGAGGGCATCTCGTACATGCGCACGCTGCGCGGCAAGACACCGGTGCGCACCCGCCCGGACGAGGACATCCGCATCGGCGGCAGCCGCGTGGCCCGTGCCAGCGACCATGACGGTGTCACCGTGGTCGCCTGCGGGGTGACGGTCGGAGAAGCCGAGGACGCCGCGCAGCAGCTCGAGCAAGATGGGGTGCATGTGCGCTTGATCGACTGCTACTCGATCAAGCCCATCGACGTAGACGTGCTCCGCGCAGCCGCCAGAGAGACCGGAGCGCTCGTGTGCGTCGAGGACCACTGGCCTGAAGGCGGACTTGGAGAGGCGGTGGCGGGCGCCCTCGCCGACGCGGAGCAGCGGCCGCCGATCCTGCGCCTGGCGGTCCGCGACATGCCGATGTCAGGCAAGCCCGCGGAGCTGCTGCACGCTGCCGGGATCGACGCCGCCGCGATCGTCGAGGCGGTGCGATCGCTGAACTCCGAATCACGCTGAGCGGCTATGGCCGAGGCTTCCGGAGACGTGCCCCTGATTGAGGTCTGGAGCGACTACATCTGACCGTTCTGCTACGTCGGCCTCGAGCGGGCGGCGTGGCTGGAGCGCCGGTTCGGCGCGCGGATCGAGTGGCGACCCTTCGACCTGCACCCGGAGTACCCGCCCGAGGGAATCGCGCGCGCCGAGCTCGAGCGCCGCTATGGCGGCGGGTTCGCCGACCGGCGCAACGCGATGTTCGCGCAAGCGGGATTGCCGTATGCCGAGAGCCTCGAAAAGGTGCCGAATTCGCGGCGTTCGCTGATGCTCGCCGAGCTGGCCCGCGAGCGGGAAATCTTCGACGCGGTCCACCAGCGGCTCTTCGACGCCTACTGGGCGCGCGGCCGTGACATCGGCGACGATCGGGTGCTCGTGGAGGAGGGGTCGGCCGCAGGTCTCGACGAAGGCGACATCGTCGACGCCCTGCGAGACGGGCGCTACCTGGCGCGCATCGAAGAGCAGACCCGCGCCGCGCTGGAACTGGGAGCCGGAGGGGTGCCAGCATGGGTAATCGACCAGCGTGTGCTAGTACCTGGTGCTCAGCCCCACGAGGTCTTCGCGCAGGTGCTCGAGCGCCTTGGCCACGGTCAGCGCCCCTAGGAATCAGCAACTAAAGGAAAAGGCATGGAATACCGTCAACTTGGTCACTCCGGCTTGCGCGTCTCAAGCCTCACGCTCGGGACGATGACCTTTGGCGGCGTCGGCAAGTTTCGCGACGTTGGTCAGACGGACCTGGAGGGAGCGAGACGCCAGATCGATCTGGCGCTTGAGGCGGGCGTGAATTTGGTCGACACGGCGAACGTCTATTCCGATGGGGCGGCCGAGGAGATCCTGGGGAGGGCACTCGAGGGGCGACGCGACGATGTCCTGATCGCCACCAAGGCCCGCTTCCCGATGGGGCCAGGCCCAAATGAGGCCGGACTTTCACGACACCATCTGATCGAGGCATGTGAAGCCAGCCTGCGCCGGCTGCGGACGGACCACGTCGATCTCTACCAGGTCCACCAATGGGACGGCCAGACACCGCTCGAGGAGACGCTCACGGCTCTCCAGCACCTGGTGCAGAGCGGCAAGGTCCGCTACGTCGGGTGCTCCAACTTCGCGGGATGGCAGGTTATGAAGGCGCTTGGGATCGCCGACCGGACGGGGTTGCCGCGGTTCGTCACCCAGCAGGTCTACCTGTCGCTGCAGGAGCGCTCTGCCGAATATGAAATCGTGCCCTCGGCGATTGACCAAGGCCTTGGACTTCTGATCTGGAGCCCGCTGGCCGGCGGGCTGCTCTCGGGCAAGTACAGGCGAGGCGAGCC
>DASYAP010000004.1:0-3504 GCA_036501265.1 Solirubrobacteraceae bacterium
CGGGCGGCTCCGAGGCGCCGGCGGGGTTACCCCGACCGCCATCACAATGCCAGGCGCGCCCGACGCTTCGGGGGCCTAGCGATGCCCCAGCTGTTCATGATCACTGTCCCGGGACTCGAGGTGAAGTCCGACTGGCGATCCGTGCACGACCGTCTGCTTGACGAGTTCCCGGCGATCACGGACGTCCTGGCCACGACGATCCCCGAGACCGCGCTCATCGCCTACGAGGGGTGCGCCGATGGAGACGCGTGGCTCGAGGGCGTGGACCAAGAACTCACCTTTCGCCAGCTAAAGCCTCGCACGGAGCGCGACCTGCGGGCTCCTAATGTCCGTTCCATTGGCGTGCGGAGCTGGCGTTCTCAGACCAACTTCCACCTTGCTCTCAAGTCCAATACAGAAAGGAACCCAGCATGAGCAACAGCGATCACCACTCGACCGTTTCTAGGACCCCCGCGTCAGCCGCGGAGGATCTTGAGACGCACTGGCGGCGGGTCGTCGGTAGGCGCTCGTTTCTAAAGGGCGCGGGACTGGCGGCGGCCGCAGCCGTGCCAGGCAGCGCCCTGTTTGCGAGCGAGGCAGCGGCAGCGGGCCAGCCCATCACCAGCGGCGACGTCGCGATCCTGCGACTGCTCGCGGCGATCGAGCTGATCGAAAGTGATCTGTGGCAGCAGTACAACGAGCTCGGCGGCGTCAACGGCGGCAACGGCGCCTACAAGGCAGCGCTCTCCAACCTCGACAGCGACATGCCGCAGTACATCGCCGACAACACCGACGACGAGCTCAGCCACGCCGCGTTCCTGAACGCCTACTTGACGTCAAAGGGCGCCAAGCCCGTCAACCTCGACGAGTTCCGCACCCTGCCGAGCAGCAAGGCCAAGGGCGCCAAGCAAACCGGCCGCCTGACCAACCTCAAAACCCTGGACGTGGACACCAGCTGGTACGTCCGCTACCGCAGCACCAAGAACCCCGACCTCGGAGCGACCTTCCCCCAGGCTGTCCCGATCAAGCGCGAGCCCGCTATTCCCCTGAACAACGAAGATACGCCTCCCAACCTGCCCGCCCCGGTCCCGCCCAAAAACCGCCACGAGCGACGCATGCAGGCGATCGCCAACACGGCCGGGTTTCACTTCGCCTATATCGAGCAGGGCGGGTCGAGCCTTTACAGCATCATGTCGCTCAAAGCGACAAGCCTCGAGGTGCTACGCATCATCGTCTCGATCGGCGGCGTCGAGACCAACCACTTCTCGCTCTGGCACGACAAGGCAGGAAACGCCGTCGCTCAGCCTCTCGCCGGCGTCACCGACCCAGAGACCGGAGTCACCTTCCCCGACCTCAACGCCAAGGGCGGACAACTCAACCAGACCAATCTGATCCTGCCCGAACCGTGCGAGTTCCTGCGCAAGGACCTCCCCGACTGCTCGATCGTCAGACCCACCCTAGACCGCAACGGCGGCGCCGTCGCCACCATCAACGGCTTTACCGCCGATCGCCTCTTCGAAGGACAATCAGCGAAGTTCTTCAAGACCGTGCACACGCTCGCTCGAGACGCGGACTCGGCCCAACGGCGGGCCGGCTAGCCCAACCCAATCGCGTCAACATCACTGGCTCGGCTCACGGGGCTCTCCCGGGGGCCGGGCCAGCGCGAACCTAGGAGAACCCCATGATCTCAGAGATCCTTCAACCCACCCACTTGGTCTTCCTGCTGCTAGCTGTCCTCCTGTTCCTTGGACCCAAGCGCCTCCCGGCCGCCGGCCGCTCGCTCGGCCAGGGTCTGCGGGAGTTCAAAAACTCGCTTGCGGGCGGCCACGACGACGGCACCCGGGCACCGGCGATCCCCGATATCCAGGACGACACCGCGACCCCAAGCGACGTACGGAGCTGAAGCGATGCGCGCGGCAGGGCGTTGGCCGTCGGGCGTCGTTCTGCGGATGGGGTGGCGGCCGCGTCTGATTGACGTGAATGTCCCGAGCCGAATTCCAGTCGCTCGCACTGTGCCGGTGGGCTTCCGCAGGATGCTCGCATTCGCTGAGTGTTCGCCCGACCCGCGCGGCCCGGGCCCCGCTAGCGCGTAACCGCCGGCTGCCGCAGCCCGGTCGTACCCGGTCGGTGAGCCGGGACTCCTGACTTGCTCAAGCGAGCGCATCCGCCGGGTGGTCATGGCGCCGCGTACGCCTCAGCCCGCGCCGGCCGCCATCGGGCCCGGGTCCAGGATCGCTTGAATCCGGTGAGACGGCTCGCTTGGTCGTGCCGGAGCCTTAATCGTCCCCGGAATGAAGATGAACTCGATCTCTCAATGACAAGTCCAGCGCTTCGCCAGGACCCTTCGACCACCGACACCCAGGAGGACCACCCCGATGAGCACCACGCCCGACTATTTCGACCGATACGAGAACTTCGCGCTCACGAGATCGGAGAGCGGAGTCCTCACTTTGCGCTTCCACACGAATGGCGGGCCCGTGACGTTTACGGGCACCACGCACTCCGACTTGCCGCGACTGCTCGAGGACATCGCGTTCGACCGCGACAACAAGGTGCTCGTGATCACAGGCACGGGCGACCGCTTCATTACGGAGATCGACGGCGCGAGCCTCGGTGATCTGACAAAGCCGATGGCGTCGGATATCACCTACCTCGAGGGTCGACGCATCCCCCAGCGCCTGGCCGACCTCGAGATGCCCATCATCTCTGCGGTTAACGGCCCCGCGAGCGTGCACAGCGAGTACGTCTTGATCGCCGACATCGTGATCGCAAGTGAGACCGCAGAGTTCTCTGACTTCCCACACCTGACGTTCGGGCTCAGCCCCGGCGACGGATTGCACGTCGTGTGGGAGGAGGCGCTCGGGATCAACCGCGCCCGCTACTACGCGCTTACCCAAGGCACGTTCACCGCCGCCCAGGCGAAGCAATGGGGAGCCGTCGCAGAGGTTCTTCCACGGCACCAAGTCCTGTCCCGGGCGCAAGAGCTAGGTCAGGGCCTGGCCGTAAGGCCGCAGCTTCTCACTAGGTACGCAGCGATCACGCTGCGCCAGCGAATCAGCCGGCGGATGGCTGAAGGCACGGCTCTCGGCCTCGCACTCGAGAGCCTCACCGCTGCCAACCTGGCCTACCTGCCTCAGACCAATAGGAGCTAGCTGCGGCACTCCCGTCGAAGCCACAGCGGCCGCGGTGGATCAGCAGGCTGAGCGAGCAACGCCGGAAGCAGGTGATTGTGCTCGTCCGCAGTGCCATCAGCCGCCTGCCCCCTAGGGCTATTCCGCGGCTGCTTGCGGTCCTCCGGTCGAGAGGAGCCGCAACTCTCGTGCCTGCCGAACCGCCGGCGAGCGGTCGCGAACGCCAAGCAGTGAAGGTGTGGGTTGGCGCCGACCTGGTGTTGCGGGGGCCGCGGTGGGGAGCGGGAGGAGGATCTGCTTCTCCTACACAGCATAGTAGGTAGCTGGGCTTGTGTCAAGCTCACCGGGAGCGGCGTTACGTCGGGCTCCTGCTAGTAGCCGTAGCTCGAACTGG
>DASYAP010000005.1:0-2860 GCA_036501265.1 Solirubrobacteraceae bacterium
ACGAGCTCCGCCAGTCTGACGTGCGCACGATCGGTCCCCTCGCTCACCGGCCGAGACTAGTGGACCCGCCCACCGCACAAGATGAGGCGAACGCCTCATGCGCCGGGTTCGTGTCGTGCCTACCCTCGGCTCGATCGATACAGGCAGCGACAGGAGTGGAGCGACTGTGCCAACCCGCCCCCTCAACATCGCCGTCTCGGCACACACATCGGCGTCCCCCGAGCAGGTGCTCGCAGCTGCTCGCGACTTCTCCGAACGACGCCCCAGGCTATGGCCGAATGTGAAGGCGAAGCATTTCGAAGTCCACGACGAAGGCGCGGACTTCGCCGACGTCACGGAGGGAATCTGGATCACCGGGCTGTTCTGGGGGCGGAGCCGCTACGACTGGTCCGAGCCGGGAGCTGTCACGGCGACGGTGACCGATTCGAACGCGATCCAGCCCGGCAGCACCTTCGGGCTGAGCGCAGTCCCCAGTCAAGGCGGGAGCGATGTCGAGATGACTCTCTGCCGCACGTTCCGCAAAGGCCCGAAGGGACGAATCGGCAGCGCGATCAACCATCTCAGCGGGAACCGAGGGTGGCGCTCGTACCTGCGCCGGGTCCTGGCGAACGTCGAGAAGACAAGCTCGGAGACCAGCGCCCGTCCCACTGCTGCCAGCTCCTCCGCACGGTAGATCACGCCGTCAGCGACGGGCGAAGGCTCGCCGCTCACACCTGATGCTCCGCGCGGGTCGACCACGAGTTCACCGGCCGGAGCGGAGCAAGGGCGCATCGTTGCCGCCGGTGGTAAGCGCACTCTCGGCCCACACTCCGCAGACCGAGCGACCCTCGGCCGTCGAGCGCGGCGGGTTGCACGGCTCGTCAGGCCAGGAGCAGGTTGTGGGTCTCGAACTCCGAGATGGTCGGAGCGGCCAGTCCGGCCTGGGAACGATCGCGCCGGGGCAAACGCAGGCCATCGTGCTCACCGGCCGCACCTGGCGCTTCGGCAACCATTCCGGCGACGTGATCCACCACATCGCGGCACTCCAACACGTCGATCGCGCTGAAGCCTCCCTCTCTGCGCATTGACGGTCCGCAACTTGAAGCCTGGAACGTAAGAGTTTCGCGTCGCCTTCACCAGCTTCGACGACGCCGACAACCCACCGCCCGGCTGGGTGCGGTTCAACCTGCTCCGCAATGCCGAGAACCCCGATGAGGTGATCTGCTTCGGCTTCTTCGACGGCTCAGTTGATGAGCTCCGCGCCAACGCCGGGGAGAACAACTACGCGGAGCAGCTCGAAGCGATAGCCCCTACGTTGATTCGGTCGGTACAGACGGCCTCTACGAGATCGTCGAGGAGTACACGGCCTGATCGGCCGACCGTCCCGAGCTCTGTGTTGACGCCTCGGCGGCGCCGACGATCAGGGGACGGACGAACGGCGGCGTGTGCTTGAGCGTGTCGTGCTGGAGTTCGGTGACTTCGAAGCCGGCACTGCGAATGCCCTCCAGGGTCGGGCGGTTGCAGTGGCAGCCGTGCGCGAGGCGGAGGTTGATCGGCATCATCCGGTCCTGAAGGCGGGCGAGCCTCTGGTCGTCCGAGCGCACATGCTCGATGAACAGCAACCGTCCGCCCGGTAGCAACACGCGCCGCAGTTCGCGCAGCGCGCGGGGCTGATCGTCCACGGTGCACAGCACGAGCGTCGCGACCACGGTGTCGAAGCTGTCGTCGTTGAACGGCAGGTCCTCCGCGGGGGCGCGCAGCAGCTTCGCGTCCGGCCGCCGCTCGAGGATCCGGCGCTGAAGACGCCGAACCATCGGCTTCTCCGGTTCGGTGAACGTGAGCGTCCGCACCGCGGTGCCGTAATAGAGCAGGTTCGTTCCGGTGCCCGCGCCGATCTCCAGCACATCACCGGTGGCCTCGGCGAGCAGCGCCTGCCGATGCGCGCCGAGCCCGGCCTGCTCGGTCTTGGCCATCACGTGGTCGTAGATCCCGGCGAGGATTCGGCCCCAAACGCTCATCTCGTCACCCTCCTCAGGGAAGTGGTCAATACGGTGCGCTTGACGCTACGCACGTCCCGGCGCGCTCGCATGAGGCGTTCGACCCATCTTTGACTCCGCCGGTTGCCCAGACTCGAAGGCCGGCCGGCTACGACCGAGCACGTCAAACCGATCGCAGGAACCGATAGCTGCCAGACGGTCCATCTCGGCTACGTCCTCCCGGGCCGGATGAAGGTCGTGATGGACGACGGCACCGAAGCCGAGGTCGGACCCGGCGATGTCTTCTCGATCGCCCCGGGCCACGACGCGTGGACGGTCGGCGACGAGGCGTGCGTGACGATCGACTTCGGCGGCATCGAGCACTACGCCAAGCGATAGCGAGCCAGGCAGGGGAGGCGCGAGCGACCGATCACGCCGGCGTTTCGGCGGCCGCGTGCGGTTGGAGCTCGCGCTCGACCTGGTCGACGAGCTCCGAGTGCAGGTCGAGGAATTGCCGCATGAAGGTGGTCACGAGCAGCAGGTACTTCTCGCGATGCGCGAGCTGGTGCGCGCTCTGCTCGGCCTCCTCAAGCCGGGCCTCGAGCTCGGCGATGTCCTCGCGTAGGGTGGCCATGCTGGCGCGCGTGACCTCCTCGCCGACCAGGTCGCAGATCAGCAGCCGCAGCAGCGCGTCGCTCTTCAGCGGCGTGAACGCGACCGGCGTGCGTGCGTAGCTCCGGAGTGCCTCCAGTCCCTTGTCGGTGAGCGTGTAGACGGTGCGCTCGCGCGTCTTCCCCGGCTCCTTGCGGGCGGAGAGGTAGCCGAGCTTCGCGAGACGCTTGGGCTCGGTGTAGTACTGACTCTCGCCCGCCCAGTTGAAGAACCGTCCACGCTTGGCAAGCCGC
>DASYAP010000006.1:0-4513 GCA_036501265.1 Solirubrobacteraceae bacterium
CCTGAAACGCTTCCTCACCCGCCGCATCTGGAGACTCCTACGCACCCCGACGTCATCGACGACATCGCCACTCGTTCTTCCCAAGCGACCGACCCCCAAGAAACCCGATGCCATCGCCGGAGAGACTCCCTACCTCATGCCTTGTGTGCGATAACCAATTCCCGCAAACAGCATCAAAGCGTTGACATAGGAGCGACATCCGTCGCCAATGGGAGGTCTCGGCGCGAGCCGACGGCGGGGGCTCCCGAGCTGAATCCGATCGTCCGCATCGAGGCGCCACACCTCAGCGCGCCAGCATCCCCTCGTCGCCGATCAGTCGGTCGGTGCGGCAAGCCAAGATCGCGAAAGCAGTAGCCGTAAGATGCCCCGACCGATGAGTTAGGCGAAACTGCCTGGTCGTATCTTTGAAGCCGTGAGTGACGCCACGTCGGGCTCGCCCAGGGTGTCCAGAGCGCAGAAAGGAGCTTCGTCCATGGCTCGCCCTGTGGTGCACTTCGAGGTCATCGGCAGGAACCCGGACCAGCTGCGTCGCTACTACGGCGATCTGTTCGGCTGGACCTTCGACACGCCTTCGCCCGTCGCCAAAGAGATCTCCGATGCGGACACCTACGGTTTTCTCGAGCTCATCACGACGAACGACGGAACGGGCATCCGCGGCGGCATCGGAGGGGGCGAGGACTATGACAGCCACGCCGTCTTTTATGTTGGTGTTCAGGACGTCGAAGCCGCGCTTCAGCGGGCTGAGCGCCTGGGCGGCACTCGCGTGATGGGTCCGGTCACATCACCAAATGGACTCGTCGTTGGCCATTTCAAGGACCCCGAGGGCACTCTGATCGGCGTCGCGGGAGTCGGTTGATTCCGCGTATAGCTTGGATGGGTTCGCCCAACCGAACGTCCGCGCCGTCGCCAATTCGGTGTGCTGCGCGGCGGCCGTGTGCATCCCGGGATGCGGTGGCGCCGGGCCCAAGTCGCGAGCCCGCGTGATGGTTATCCGCGGGCGTCGGTCGAGGACCAGCCGGTTCGGATCGTGGTGCGTGGCCTCTCGCCCCGCGAGGTGGTGTCGCTGCGGCTGATCTCGACTGACGCAACTGCTGCACGGTGGACGTCCACCGCCAGGTTCGTGGCGAGTCCCGGTGGGACGCTTGACCTGGGCCGGTCCGCGTCACGGTCGGGCCGCCCACGGCGGCGTGTGGGGCATGGCGTCGTTGACGATGGATGATGCAGCCGGTCAGCCGTGCGCCTTCGGGCGCGTATTTCTGGCATGGGACGCGGCCGATGCGCTTCATGCTGACCGTTCGGGCCGGCGGCAAGAAGCTTGCGTCCACCACGTTCACGCGCCGTTTCTCGACGAGCGCTCGGCAGGTTCGGCCTACGACTGCCGATCGCCGCTAGGGGGGCGTCCAGGTCGTTTACGAAGATCGTGACCGCGCAGTTCCCAGCGCCGACAGCTCCAGCCCAGCCCCTCCCCTCGAGCGCCGAGGCGAAAGCAGGTCACGGCTCACGCCGGACCCAGTGCCGTGCTGGTCGCCAGCAGCAGGGCAGTCAGCCACGCCAGCTGGGACCCGTTCGGCTGCAAGCAGCGCGTACAAGAGCGGCAGTCGGCCGGCGGTCGTCGGCGTCGTCGGCGTCGTCGGCGTCGTCGGCGGACTGTCGCTGCCGCGTGAGGGCGGTAGTCCGAGCTCATCGCCCTGGACGTTCCACCGCGACGCGAGACTTCGTCCGCACCGCCCGTTTCGCGTTACCGAACGGTTCTCGGCGCCTGATCGAACGCAGTCAGTCTGAGGTGCGTAGGCTGGGTATTTGCACCTCGGGCGAAGGCGGGATACGGCCCGGCGACGAAGGAAGGATTGTGAAATGAGATATCGCAAGCTCGGTTCTTCGGATTTAGAGGTGTCCGCGATCTCGCTTGGGTCCTGGCTCACCTTCGCGGGCGGCGTGGGGTTCGAGCAGACCCGTGCCTGCACCGAGGCGGCCTTGGATGTAGGGATCAACTTTTTCGACACCGCCAACGTATACGGCCGCGGCGCAGCCGAGTCGGCCTGGGGCGAGATCCTCTCGGGCCGCGCGCGCGACTCTTACGTCTTGGCGACCAAGGTGTGGGGACAGATGTCCGACGACCCCCAGGACCGCGGGCTGTCCGCCCCCCAGATCGCAAAGCAAATCGACGCCTCGCTTGAGCGGCTGCGGACCGATTATGTCGACCTCTACCAGACCCACCGCTTCGATCCCGACGTGCCGATCGAGGAGACCATAGAGGCGCTGCAGCAGGTCGTGGCGTCGGGAAAGGCGCGGTTTCTGGGCTTCAGCGAGTGGACACCTACCCAGATCCAGGCCGCGATCGATATCGCAGGACCCGACCTGTTCGTGTCCTCCCAGCCGCAATACTCGATGCTCTGGCGCGCGCCCGAGGTCGAGGTCTTCCCGTTGTGCGCCGCCAACGGGATCTCGCAGATCGTGTGGTCACCGCTCGCCCAGGGGCTCTTGACAGGCAAGTACCGGCCGGGCCAGGCGCCACCCGCCGACTCGCGTGCGGCGAGCAGCGCGATGGGAACGTTCATGGGGCCGCTTTTGAGCGACGCGGTCCTGGAGGCCGTCGACCGCCTGCGTCCGGTCGCCGATCAGGCCAGCCTGTCGATGACCGAGATGGCCCTCGCCTGGGTGCTACGACGGCCCGAGCTCGCATCGGCGATCGTCGGCGCGTCCCGCCCCGAGCAGGTCCACGCCAACGCCAAGGCGTCGGACATCGAGCTAACACCAGACACGCTGGCAGCGATCGATCAGGCACTGGGCGATGTGCCGGTGAAGCAGCCGACACTCGCACCATTTGCCCAGCCCGGCATCACTCACCGCTCAACCACAACCGCCTAACGCCGCCGCGCTCAATGCGCCTCGCCGCTAAGGGCAGCGAGTGGCCGCAAACGGCTCCCGCCCTTAAAGTGAAACGCCCCCCGCCGGAGCGGAGGGCGATCCTCTTCGTAGGTGGAGACGCCGGGAATCGAACCCGGAACGCGATTGTTGCGCCGCATGGCCTTGCAGTATCTACGGGGCATCAGACGCCTTCTCGCTGCGTCGTGTCGACGGATTTGGAGTCCATTTGGAGTCCGAACGCCGTGGTGAGCAGCTCAGCCTCGCGCTCGCCGGGCATGTAGTCCGCGTAGATCTGCGTGGTGCGCGCGTCCAGATGGCCCATCCATTCCTGGAGGGTCCGCAGCGACACGCCGCCACTCGCAGCGACAGTGGTAGCGAACGTGTGCCTCAGGTCGTGGATGCGCACAGGCCGCACCTCGGCGCGCTCGAGGGCTCGCTTGAAGAAAGCGAGCAGCGGGCGGCGGTTGATCGGCCTGCCGGTGTACGGCCCGGCAAAGACGAGGTCGTGGTCTTGGTTCCAGACGGTTCGTTTGTGCCACGTGTCGAGCTCCGCGACGAGCGGGGCGGCAAGAGGCACGGCGCGCATCGACCGGTGGGACTTCGGAGTGCCGTAGTGGCCTCGGACGAAGGAGCGGCGGACGCGGACCTTCATCGCGCCCATGTCGAGGTCGTCCCAGCGGAGTGCCGAGAGTTCCCCGAGCCGCATCCCGGTCATCGCTGCGGTGAGTACCAGGAGTCTGAGCGGCGGCCAGTAGTCGCGCTCCAGCTGCGACGCCTCGTCTGGTGGCTCGGCAGCGAGGACGCGTGCGAGCTCGGCCTGCGTGAGGAAACGGAGCGGACGCTCGCGCTGGTCGACGGGAAGGGCCACCATACGGCACGGGTTGCGCTCACGCGCACCCCGCTCGACGGCGATCTCAAGCGTGGCGTGCAGCGTGCCGATGACGTTGCGAATTGTCTTCGGGGACCGTCCCAGCCTGACGAGGCGGTCCACGAGCCGTTGCACGTCGTCGACGCCGAGCAGGTCCGCAGGCTCGCCGCCTAGCAGCGGAAGGATGTGAGCCTTGAGGTGGTACCGGACGCTCTCGACATGGCTAGGCTTGCGTCCCTGGCGCTCGAGTCGGGAACTAAGGACCGAGCCGAGATCCCCAACCGTGAGAGCCTGCGGCGTGGCGCCTGGGCGCTCGAGGTCGGCGAGCATAGCTTGCCGGAGCGCTTGCTCAGCCTGCGTCTTCGATAGCCCGTGCCGACCCTGCTTGACAGGGCCGAGTTTGCGGGTGGTGCGTTTGCGCTCGGGCGTGTACCAGGAGCCATACCAGGAGCCGTGCTTCTGCCGCAGCGACCCGGTGCCGTAGGCGCGTTTACCCACGACTGCAACCCTAATCGCCTTATCGCTCACCGCGGAGCCCTCTCCTGCTCCGAAATCCACGCTTCTAGCGAGGATTTGCGGAACCGCCAGTACCGTCCGAGCCGGATCGCGGGGATCTTCCGGTCCCGCGCGAGCTGCCGGACGGTGTAGGCGCTCAGCCCAAGGATCTGGGCAGCCTCGTTGGGGGACAGCAGGCGGTCGGCCGCCTCCACGACGGTCGCGCTCACCTTCCGGATCGCCCCCATACCGGTTCCCGGAGTCAGGAGACCCACGCTTGCC
>DASYAP010000007.1:0-7638 GCA_036501265.1 Solirubrobacteraceae bacterium
CGGTGCTGATCCGCCTTCACCCGGGGTTGCCGTTCTCGGTCTTCGCCCGGGCAGGTGCGGCAATCAACGCCCACCACGGGGATCTCAACTACCTCGACCCGTACGGCTCGATCGTGTTCGACGTCAGCGCCGACGAGGGAACCACCAGCGCGCAGACGACGCTTGAGCCCGGCAACTATCTGGCGATCGACCTGAGCAGCAGCAATCCCGATCCGCCCCACGCGGCGTTCGTGATCACGCCCGCGTCGCACCCAGCGTCGCTTCCGAGGCCGGGCGCGACGGTCACTGCGATCGACTTCGCGTTCCGTGGCCCAAGCAAGCTCCACGATGGCGAGCTCGTGCGATTCGAGAACGATGGCTTCCTCGTGCACCCGATCCAGGGGATCGGCGTCAAGAACGCCAACGCCGCCCGACGGCTGACCGCCCTGCTGCGTGTCGCCAACGACAAGGAGGCGCCGAAGCTCGGGACCAGCTTCCCGGAGTTCGCGGGGCCCCTCTCAGCGGGCAGCGGCCAGCAGGCGCTGATCAACGAGCGTCCCGGCATCTACGTCCTCGCCTGCATCCTGCGCACCCAGGACGGCCGCGAACAGACCCAACTCGGAATGGAACGAACGATCCGGATCGTCAGGTAACCCCTTGCTCAGCGCGAGGTCGGGGATCCCGCGGCGGCCGCTGCAGCCAAGGCGGCTGGGCAGGCGGCGGGGGTCGCCCATATGGGGGCACACGCCCTTGGTGCGGCGGCGTATGCCGCCAAGGCCGCCGGTCTCGCCGCGCCCGAGCGACCCGACGCCGTCGCCGAGGAGGTCCGCTGGCAGCTCGGTCACGCGTCCGAGCCCGTCAGGGTCGCCCTGCGACAGCTCCCGCCGATCGGTGAGAACCAGTCAGGCCCGCTGGGCCGAGGCCTGCTCGCTGATGGAGTCCTGGGCGAGGTCATCCGTGAGCTGCAAGCCAAGCTGAACGAAGGCACCTGACTCGCTTGAGCTGGTATGACAAGGATGGAATCAGGCCAGGACCAGATCCACGAGCCTGCTGGCGTCGGCCGGGTCCAAGGGCTCGCTGGTCATGAGGCGCCGGTAGAAGATCGCCCCGAGCAGTGCGCTGGTCGCCAACTCGGGGTCGACGCTCTGCTTGATCTGGCCTTCTCGGATGCCGCCGTTGATGAGCTCGATGAGTGCTTGGCGGCGCTCGGCGGAGTAGCGGTGATGAAACTCGCGCACGCGCTGGTCCCGTTCGGCGCCCTCGATGAGTGCGGGAATGCAGCGCGAGAACGTCGAGTCGACGACCACCTCGGCGACGTGGCCGAGCAGCACCGCGATCGCGTCCCGGACGGGCAGATCACCGAGATCGGGAACCATCCGTTCGTGGAACGTCTCGAACGCGTCAGCGATCAGCGCCAGCTTGTCGGGCCAATGACGGTAGATCGTCGACTTCCCCACGCCGGCCCGAGTAGCGATTGACTCAATCGTGACGCGCCCATACCCGACATCTGCCAGCTCCCCGACCGCCGCAGTGAGGATCACGCGCCGGGAGCGCTCGACCCGAGGGTCGGATTCGCGCCCGGCACCCGCGCTCATCGCGGCGCTCCGCCGGCCGTGCGCGGGCGCAACGATGTGAAACGTTGACGTATCGCTGCGAAACGCATACGTTCTACAAGTAAACCAACGCGAGGAGACGCCATGGCCAAAGTCAGCGTCCGCTACATCGTCGACGACGTCGACGCGGCGATCGACTTCTACTGCACAGCGCTCGGCTTCCACGAGGTCATGCACCCCGCGCCCAGCTTCGCGATGCTTTCCCACGGGGACCTGCGACTGGTGCTCAGCGCGCCCGGCGGTGGCCCGGGCGGCGGCCAGGCCATGCCGGACGGCACGCAGCCGCAGCCGGGAGGCTGGAATCGCTTCCAGCTCGAAGTCGAGGACATCGACGAAACGGTTGCACGCCTGCGCGAGCAGGGAGCACGATTTCGCAACGAGATCATCACGGGCGTGGGGGGCAGGCAAACCCTCCTCGAAGACCCGTCCGGAAACCCGATTGAGCTCTTTCAGCCCACGCTCCAAGAGGCGAAGCTCTCAGACACCGCGTGATGCCGAAAGCAAGTCGTCAGCTGCCACCGACTGTCGGCGTTGAGATTCGCGAGCAGTAGGACGGCCCACCAGAAGATCGTCGGAAGCGGCGCGGAAGGTTCAGGCGCTCATCCCGCGTTCGGTGACCGGCCCGAGGAGACGGCTGCCGGAATCACCGCTGCCGCCAGAGCGGCGAGCACCGCGAAGGCGCCCCACCATCCGATTCCTGTCGCGGTCAGCACACCGATCAGGACCGCGCCGGTTGCGGTCCCGGCGTCGAAGGCGCCGTTCCATACCGCGCTGGCGACCGGCCGCTCGCGCGAGATGGTGCGCGCGAACGAGTAGACCAGGGTGAGGGATTGCACCGCCCCGTAACCGAGCCCGAGAACCGCGCAAGCTGCCAGCACGACCCAGTTGGAGTGGCCACTCAGGCCAGCTGCAAGCGCGAGCAGACCGGCGATGGCCAGTACGCATGCGCCGGGCAAAAGCCACGCTCCTCGTGGCTGGTCGACCTGCTTGCCGGCCTGCCACCGAGCCAGCGCGGTCGCGATGGCGAGCACCAGCAGACCGACCGTGGCCAACAGCTCTGAGCGGACGATCGGCAAGATCGTGATCACCGCGCCGGCAGCGATCGTGACGGGGTACAGGACGGAGGCAGGCAGCAGAGAGCGAGCGATTGCCCGCCGGGTGGAGCTCTTCGGCGCCGGGTGAGTCGGATCGAGCGCCGCTCGCCGCCAACCGCCGCCCCAGGCCAGCGCCGCGCCCACAACAGGAAGACCAGCGATGGACCCGACGAGCCAGAAGCCGGGTGTGTGCAGCAGCAGCACGCCCAGCGGAACCATGATGACGTTGGGAATCGCCGCCGCCAGCCCGTACAGCCCAGCCGCCTCGCCCTCGCGGCCGGGCGGCGCGACCTCGCTGGCCATAAACGCCCCCGCGACCGTGAACACGGCGAACCCCATGCCCCGCAGCACGCATATCGAGTACAGCCCAGCGCCCGAGCTCACCCAGATCAACAGCGGTGCTGGAAGCCCAAGTGCGACGAGGCCCATGCTCACCGTCGCGGGCGTGGAGAGGCGCCGCAGCAGCGCGGGCACGACGGGCTGAAACAGGACGGTGGCGACGAGCGTCACACTCGTCGTCGCGCCGGCCGCGGCGGCGGAGTTACCGGCCGACGCCAGGTGGGCCGGCAGCGACGACAGCGTCACGCCGAAGCCTGAAAACCCCGCCGCGGCCATCAGCATCATGCGCGCGCACGGCCATTGCAACGCCAGCGAGCGACGGCCGTTGGGTCCGAGCATCCGCGGCAAGGTAGACGAAGTGCCCCCGTCGACCCCGCCACACTCGGTTCGCCGACCACGACAAGGAGCTCTTCGACCTGGGCGGCGCGACCGGCCCGGCAGAATGACGCGGGCATGGCCTGCGAGTGGTTGCTTGTCGATGGATCGAGCCTGATCTTTCGCGCCTACTACGGCGCGCTGGCCAGCGAGCGCAAAACCGGGACTCGCGGGAACGCGATCGCCGGCTTCGCGGACAGGCTGGCGCGGCTGCTCGTCGACCGCCGGCCGCGGCGGCTGGTGATCGCCGAGGACTGGGCATGGCGACCCCAGTGGCGGGTTGACCTGATCGCCGGCTACAAGACCCACCGGGTCGCTGAGCCGGTTCCACCCGGACTCATCGACGACCTTCCGGTGATCCCCCGATTGCTTGAGCACATCGGCATCGACGTCGTCGGTGTGGCCGATTACGAGGCCGAGGACGTGATCGCCACCCTGACCCGACTCGCCCAGGGGACTGTGGAGATCGCCAGCGGTGACCGAGACCTGTTCGCGCTCGTGCACGATCCCCGCGTGTGCGTCCTGTATCCGGAGCGATCCGGCCTCGCCGTCATCGACGAAGCTGAGATCACGCGCCGCTACGAGATCCCCGGCCGCCGCTACGCCGACTTAGCGGTCCTGCGCGGCGACCCCTCCGACGGGCTTCCCGGACTCAAGGGCGTCGGCGCCGTGACCGCGGCCGCAATGATCCGCCGCCACGGAGACATCGCAGGCGTACTCCAGCAGCGCACACTGCGCCCGGCCGACCGCGAATACCTCCAAGCCGCGATCACCGTCGTGCAGCCGGTCGACGTTCTCCCCGTCGCGCTCCCGCTCGGATGCCGAGGTGCGTACCCGACGGACGGGCCCGCCCTATGGGCGCTCGCGGCACAAAACGACGCGGAAGAGTCGGTCAGCCGGCTGCTCGGCGCGCTCAGCGGACTGACCTCGCAGCAACCCTGACCCTGGAGTCACTTGCTAGGTCCGGACCTCTAGGTCAGGCACCGTGCGCTGTCAGCTACCGAGACGAGTCGCACTGCTTCCGCCGGCCGGAGGCGCCAGTCGTCCCAGACGGCGCCAGGTGGCCTCGGGCTCGCTCAGGGACGCCATGTCAACGTCGTCGAGGATGCGACCGTCCACCAATCGCAGCATCCGGTCACAGCGTGAGGCAATGTCGAGGTCGTGGGTGGCAACCATGATCGTAATTCCCAGCTGCTCGCGCAGCGTGAGCAGCAGGTCCATGATCGCAGCGCCGGTGGCGGAGTCGAGGTTGCCGGTGGGCTCATCTGCCAGGACCAGTGATGGGCGGTTGATGAGCGCGCGCGCGACCGCCACCCGCTGTTGCTCGCCGCCGGAGAGACGCGAGGGCAGCTGGCGCTCGCGGCTGTCAAGGCCGACTGCGACGAGGAGCTCTCGGCCCCTGGCCTGCTTGTCGAATTCGGTGCGATAGGGCAGCACGGGCGCGATGACGTTGTCGAGGACGGTGAGCGCCGGCAGGAGGTGGAAGCGTTGGAACACGAACCCGATGTGCCGTCGGTACTCCGCCTGCTCGGAGTGTGAGAGCCGTCGGAGGTCTTGACCGTCGACAACCACAGTGCCCTCGTCGGGCGTGTCGAGCGCTGCGAGAAGGTGCAGCAGGGTCGATTTGCCGGACCCGGACGGTCCGCTGATCGCAACCACTGTCCCGCGTCGTACGCCGAGCGATACGTGGTCAAGGGCGGTCAGGGGTCGGCGGTCGGCGATCTCGAATCGACGTACGACGTCCTCGAGGACGATCAAGGTGTCGGCTTGACTTTCCACCATGTGCATAGCAACAATGCATGACCGCGGCGCCTACGTCAACCCGAACTTGTGGCACTCCATCACGCTCTCCTATCACTGCTCGAAGACCGCGAGAATTACGGCTACGAGTTGCGCGCCGAGTTCGAACGGAGCGTCGGGCCACAGTGGGGGCAGCTGAACATCGGGCACGTCTACCAATTGCTGGAGCGCCTCCAGCGCGAGGGCCTGGTCGAGGTCGTGCGCTCGGAGCCGCAGCCACGGCGTACCGAGCGGGTGATCTATGCGATCACGGACGACGGTCGCGAGGCGCTACGGGTCTGGTTGACGACACCGTCTCCACCTCGAAGCGGCTACCGGGATGATCTGTACCTGAAGCTTGTGGCGGGCGCCCGGACGGGGCACAGCATGCTGTTGGAGGTGGTCGCCAACGAGCGTCAGGCGTTGCTCGGAGAGCTTCACAGCCTTCGCACAATCGGCCGGGACGAGCATTCGCCGCTGACGGCGCTGTTGATCGAAGGCGCTGCCCTGCAGACCTCGGCGAGCCTCGAACTGCTCGAGCGCGCCGAGGCCGGCGCCGTCGAGCTGACACGCGGCGAGGAGTCCGAAGCCCGCTCGCGCCAGCGTCCAGGACGACAGCGCCGCGTCGCCTAACCCGGAACGTGCAGTAGCGACTGCTTAACGACCGCGCCCCCGGCGGGCCGGGGGCGCGGAAACGTCCGACTGAGCAGGGATCCTTGGGCTTGCTGAAGGACCGTGATCCCTGACTTGGAGGTTCACCTTGAAGGTGATGCGTGATGGACGCCCCGTAACCGTAGAAGTCAGCGCGGACGGAGCGGGGTTGGTCTCGCACGCCGGGACCGCGCTCGTCGCGCAGGTCGCTGACAGGGTGGGGCTCACCGCGGCGCTGTCGGCGCGGCTGGCTGAGATCAAGCAGCGGCGTCGTGGTCATGACCCGGGCCGGGTGTTCCGCGATCTGGCGGTGATGTTGGTCGACGGCGGCGAGTGCGTCTCTGATTTGGGCGCGGTCCGGGAGCAGGACGCGTTGTTCGGTCAGGTGGCGTCTGACTCGACAGCGTTTCGGATGGTCGACCGGGTCGCTTCCACGCCCGGGCTGCTGGACGCGGTCCGCGTCGCGCACGCCAGGGCCAGGGCTCGGTTCTGGGAGTTGCATGGCGCGCCCGAGCGGTTGACGCTCGATGTCGATGCGACGCTGATCACGACGCATTCGGAGAAGGAGAACGCGGCCGGGAACTACAAGCGCGGCTACGGGTTCCACCCGCTGGCGGTCTACCTGGACGAGACCAGGGAGGCGCTCGGCGGTCTGCTCAGGCCCGGGAACGCCGGCTCGAACACTGCCGATGATCACAAGACGGTGATCGGCCGAGCGCTGGCGCAGATCCCGGCCGAGCACATCGAGACCCTGGAGATCTTGGTGCGCGCCGACTCCGCCGGCGCTACCCACGGTCTGGTCGATTACTGCCGTGAGGGGAACATGCGGTTCTCGGTCGGCTACGAGCTGACCGAGCCGGTCCGCTCAGCGATCCTCCAGATCCCTGAGGACGCCTGGGTTCCGGCATTGGATCAGGATGGGTCCGCGCGCAAGAACGGCGAGGTGTGTGAGACCACCGACATGGTTGATCTGTCCGCCTGGCCCGAGGGCAGCCGGTTGATCGTGCGGCGTGAGCGTCCGCACCCCGGTGCGCAGCTGTCGTTCACCGACCACGACGGGTACCGCTTCCAGGCGATCCTCACCGACCAAGACGACTCCGACATCGCGGTGCTCGAGTGCCGTCACCGCCAGCACGCGCACGTTGAGGACCGGATCCGTGACGACAAGGACACCGGCCTGGCCAAGTTCCCGTTCAAGGAGTTCGCGCTCAACGAGGTGTGGTCGGAGATCGTGATGCTCGCGCACGACCTGCTCGTCTGGACCCAAGCACTCCTTCTCGACGGGGAGCTCGCCAAAGCCGAGCCCAAGCGGATCCGCTACCGGCTGCTGCACGTCGCCGCCCGGCTCGCGTTCTCCGGGCGGCGCGCCAAACTCCACCTCCAGAACACATGGCCGTGGGCGGCCGAGCTCCTTGCCGCCTTCGAGAAGCTCAAAACGCTCGCCGCCGCCAGCGGCTGACGGCCGCCACCGACCCAACCACCGCCCAGCAGACCGCCCCGGCCACCCGGCCGTGATCACCGCTGCCGCGCAAACGGGCTGAGCGACCCACGACACATCCGCGGGAACGCCGAGCACCGGCCACACCAGCCCGAACACGGCCTCACCCTCGCCAGCGATACGCCAACGCCACCCACTGATCACACTCGCGCGCTTACTGCACGTTCCGGGCTCGGGACCCCGGTGGCCCCCATCGCCAACTTCACACTGCGCTCCCGGCCGCTCCGGATCATCGCCGAAAAGCTCCTCGGCGTGCATCGGGATGCGGCGGTTCCAAAGGTTCGCCGGCCGCCGTTTCTCCCGATGGGCC
>DASYAP010000008.1:0-5131 GCA_036501265.1 Solirubrobacteraceae bacterium
ACGGCGCTTGAAGCGCTCGAAGGCCTGGGCGCGGCCGTGCTATCCACCGACGAGGTCGTCCATGGCTTGTACGACGATCCCGAGGTCCGCGAGGAGGTGGTGCGGCGGTTCGGACCAATCGTCGCGCCGGACGGCCGCGTGGACAGGGATGCGCTCGCGCTACGGGCATTTGCCAGACCCGAGGATCGCGCCTGGCTCGAGCAGCTGCTGTGGCCCCGGGTGGGCGCGGCGATCCTCGCGTGGAGGACGCAACTCTTGCGGCTCGAGGCACCGCCGCGTGCCGCGGTTGTGGAGGTGCCGCTGCTGTTTGAGTCCGGCATGGATGAGGTCTTCGACGCGACGGTGGCGATCGTGGCCGACGAAGAGATCAGGGCCGCGCGGGCCGCGACTCGGGATCACCATTCGCTGGACGAGCGACTCGCGCGCCAGCTCCCTCAGGGAGAGAAGGCTGCCCGGGCCACGCACGTCATCATCAATGACGGCAGCGTGGCTAAGCTGCAGCAGGAGCTCTCTGAGGTGCTGTTGAAGCTTGACGAGGTGAAACCGGCTTGAGCCCACCAGCCGCGGGTGTAGCGACCGATCGCAGGAGCGGCCGGCGGCCGGCGCGACGGCGCGCTTCGGGACGCCGCCGGCTGTTGTGGGCGCTGGGCGTGGCGACACTAGCGATCGTCTTGGCCGTGGTACTAACGCCCTTCGCGCGCAGGGCAATCAATGACCTCACCCTGCCGCTGTCGTACGCCGGCACCATTCGACAACAGGCCGCGGCCAAACACCTCGACCCGGCCTTGGTGGCGGCCGTGATCTACGCCGAGTCCAAATTCGACCCTCGCACATCGCCGGCCGGTGCCGAGGGATTGATGCAGCTCATGCCGCAGACGGCGGAGTTCCTGGCCCGCCGCTCCGGAGGGATCTCGTTCCACGTATCCGATCTCGGGAAGCCCCGGGTCAACATCGCCTACGGCACCTACCTGCTGCGCTATCTGATCGACCACTACGGGGGCAATGTGCGGCTGGCGTTGGCCGCCTACAACGCGGGCATCACCAATGTGGACCGCTGGGTGGCGCAGGCGCGGGCGCGTGGTCACCCGCTCACGACCGAGCAGATCCCCTATGCCGAGACCAGGCTGTACGTGGAGAAGGTGCTTGACGCTCAGAAGGAGTACCGGCAGACGTACGCCAAGCAGCTCGGCTACTAGGCATCCCGGCTGACGGCGCGTCCGCTCGGGGATCGAGGCGGCGAACCTGGTCGGCGATGAGTTGCAGTACAAGCAGTATCGCCAGAGCCAGCGCGGCAGTGGTGGCGATGTACCAGGGCCACGGGCCCATGACGTTGAGCAAGGAGCTGTGAATCGGCTTGGCGCGCAGGTACATGTAGTTGCCTTTCGTCACGACGTCTCCGATCCCGGCTACCGCCGCCCACGCCAGCGTGATGCCGAAGACCTTCAGCGCCGCCCTCGGGCGCGGATAGATGCGCAGGCCGAAGACCAACATCAGCGCGGCCACGACCGACCCGACGTGGTAGACGAAGTAGGTGAAGTAGTAAAGGCTCGGGAAGTTCTCCCCGAGGTCCGGGGTTAGTAGGGCCTGCAACGAAGCCGAGAGCGACCAGAAGTAGAGGAGCTCCACCGCCAGGCGTCTGCGCGTCCAGAGCGCGATGATCGCGGTGACCGAGATGACGTCTGTCAGCTGAAGCGGGAGCGTGTACTTGACGGCGTAGGTGCCGTTGAGGCCGTCCGCGACGTACTCCCCGGCCCAGGCGGCGAATATCAGCAGGGCCAGGAGGCGGCAGTACGCGGGACCGACCCAGTTTCGGCGCGCTGCCCAAACGGAGAGGATCGAAGCGACTAGAAGGACGGCGAGCGCGGCGAGGTGGGGTGGAGAGAACTGGCGCACTGGGTGGCGGGGCTTATCGCACTGGGTGGCGAGTAGTTATCGCATCACCCGCGGCCGCCTGGGAAGGTGACGCGAATCGTGCCCGTATAGCGAGGACTCCTCGCAACACCGGTCTGGCGGTCGTCGTGGTGATGCGAATTTTGATCGCTGTGGAGCCCGCTACGCTCAACATACATGCCTAATTTTGAGCTCGACGCTGGCTATCGACCCACCGCCGACCAGCCGCGGGCGATCGAATCGCTGGCCGAGGGTGTGCGGGCCGGCGAGCGCTTCCTGACGCTGTTGGGCGCGACGGGCACCGGCAAGACCATGACGATGGCCGGGGTCGTGGAGGCGGTTCAGAAGCCAACGCTGGTGATCGCGCACAACAAGACGCTCGCCGCCCAGCTGTGTAACGAGTTTCGGACCTATTTCCCGCGCAACGCGGTCGGGTACTTCGTCTCCTACTACGACTACTACCAGCCCGAGGCCTACGTCCCCAGCAAGGACCTATACATCGAAAAGGACTCGGCGATCAACGACGAGATCGACAGGCTCCGGCACTCGGCCACCGCGGCGCTGTTCGCGCGCAGGGACGTGCTGATCGTGGCCAGCGTCTCGTGCATTTTCGGCCTGGGCTCGCCCCAGACCTACGACGAGAACCTGCAGACGCTGAGCAAGGGGGAAATGATCGACCGCGACCGGCTCCTCCGCAAGCTGGTCTCAATCCAGTACACACGCAACGACACCGCTCTTCAGCGCGGGACCTTCCGTGTGCGCGGCGAGACGCTCGAGGTCTTTCCCGCTTACGCCGAGAACGCGTACCGCGTGATGCTCTTTGGCGACGAGGTCGAGGGCCTGCAGCGGTTCGATCCCCTCACCGGCGAGCTGCTCGAGGATGACCTCGAGCACGTCGGCATCTGGCCCGCAACTCACTACAACGTGCGCGAGGGGATGATCGAGGACGCGGTGGCCGAGATCGGCCGTGAGCTCAATGCTCGCTGCGCCGAGCTCGAGGCGGAGGGCAAGCTGCTGGAGTCACACCGCCTGAGACAGCGGACCCAATACGACATGGAGATGTTGCGCGAGCTTGGCTTCTGCTCGGGGATCGAGAACTACTCGCGGATCCTCGACGGCCGCGCCCCCGGAGAGCGGCCCTACTGCCTCCTGGACTATTTCCCGGACGACTTTCTGTGCCTGATCGACGAATCGCACCAGACCGTCCCTCAGCTGGGCGGCATGTACGAGGGCGATCGGTCCCGCAAGCAGACACTGGTGGACTACGGATTCCGCCTGCCCAGCGCGCTGGACAATCGACCCCAGACGTTCCACGAGTTTCTGTCGATAACGCCGCAGATGACGTTCGTCTCGGCGACGCCTGGCCTATATGAGCGAGAGCGCTCCATGCGCATCGTCGAGCAAATCGTGCGGCCTACGGGGATCGTCGACCCCGACGTCGAGGTGCGTGAGACCCGCAACCAGATCGACGACCTGATGAACGAGATCCGCGCCCGCACCGAGCGCGACGAGCGCGTGCTCGTGACCACGTTGACCAAGAAGATGGCGGAGGACCTGACTGACTACCTGCTCGAGATGGGGTTCCGCGTGCGCTACCTCCATTCCGAGGTCGACACGCTCGAGCGGATCCAGATCATCCGCGAGCTGAGGTTGGGCGAGTTCGACGTGCTGATCGGCGTCAACTTGCTGCGCGAGGGACTGGACCTCCCGGAGGTCTCGCTGGTCGCGATCCTCGACGCCGACAAGGAAGGGTTCCTGCGCGGTGAGACCTCACTGATCCAGACGATCGGACGGACTGCCCGCAACGTGGAGGGTCGCGTGATCATGTATGCCGACAAAGAGACTCAGGCAATGCGGGCCGCGATCGAGGAGACAGACCGGCGGCGCGCGATCCAGGTGGAGTACAACGAGCGCCACGGGATCACGCCCGAGACGATCGTCAAGGGAATCTCGGACATTGCCGAGTTCCTCCAGACCGAGGCCCGCGTCCCGCGCTCGCGTCGCCGCAGCCGGCGCGTCGCAGAGGGGATGGAGCCCGAGGAGTTGGAGCGCACGATCGTGGAGCTCGAGGAAGAGATGCTTCAGGCGGCCGAGGAGCTGCGATTCGAGTACGCGGCGAAGCTACGCGACGAAATCCGCGACCTGAGGCGCCAGCTCGACCAGGTCGTCGCGGCCGGTTAGCCTTTCCCGCAACGCGGCGAGACGGGAGGTAACGGCGTGAGCCTGGATCGAGAAAGCATCGAGAGGAAGAATTTCCCCGTCGATGAGCGCGGCTACGACCCGGCCGCCGTCGATGCGCACCTCCGCGCGCTCGCCGACGAGGTCGAGGTGTTGAGGCGCGGCGCGCAGCACGCTCCCACGGAGACGCTGGCGGGTGCCGTTTCCGAGCAGGTGCGCGGGATCGTGGAGGCGGCCGAGAGCAGCGCGGAGGAGATACTCCGGGGTGCCGAACTCGAGGCCCAGGACACCCGTGCGCGAGCGTCGCAGGCGACGGCGCAGGCCACCGGTGAAGCTCAGCGCGTCCGTGAGCGCGCGACGGCTCACGCCCGTGAGTACGTCGAACGGCTCTCGAGCTCGATCTCTACGCTCCTCGGGCGGCTCGACGCCATCGATGGCGAGCTGAACTCGCTCACGGTCTCACTGCGGAGTGAGACAGAGCGGCTGCGCGGCGAACTGGCGGCGCTCGAGGATGAGCTCGAGGGCGTGACCGGCGCGAACGAGGTCTCTGCGCCGGTGTTTGAGCCGGCGCGCGCGGCTGAGCCGGCGCGCGCCGCCGCCGGCTTCTCGGAGCCCATCCCCGGCCCGGTGCGTGTACGGGAGCCGGCCGTGAGTGCCGAATTGACCGAGCCGGAGGCCGAGGTGAGCGAGGGCCCGGCCGAGCTTGCGCCCGAATCGGCCAAGCTCGGCGACGAGCCGGTCGCGGAGTTCCCTACCGCGGGAGCCGAGGCGAGGGCGCAGGTGGGAGTGGATCTCCCCGCCTCCGAGCAGCCCACCTCACAGGACATCGAAGGTGCTCGGCTGATCGCGCTCAACATGGCCCTCAATGGAACGCCGCGGACGGAAACTGAGCGCTATCTCGCCGAGAACTACGACCTCGCCAATCGGCAGCGCCTGCTGGACGAGGTGTACGCGAGCGTCCAGGGTTAGACGCTCAGTCGGGCCAAGGGGAACGTCTGTTCGCTCAACTAGACTCGCTCTAGTGGGTGAGCAGCTGATCGTCTCGGGCGCCCGAGAGCACAAT
>DASYAP010000009.1:0-4038 GCA_036501265.1 Solirubrobacteraceae bacterium
AGATACGAGATCAGGATCGCCACTCCTTCTAGCCTCTGTTGCCGCATAGACGGGCCGCTGACCCCCGCGGTTGCGCGCCGGTAGAGCCTCACCGACACGGCGATCGAGACGGCCACCAGCGCGTACACCAGCCCGACGACGCCGAGGCTCGGCCCCTTATAGGGGTGCTGCCCGCGGGTCGAGAGACACAGCGCGCCGTAGGCGACGAGGATCACGCCGCCCCCGAACGCGGTGATCCATGGCGGCCTGAGGCTGAACTGCCGCTGCGCGTCGCGCTTGGTCTGAGCCAACAGGCGCCCCGCCTCACGCGGATCGAGGCGCTCGCCGTCGCCTGCTGTTGTGGTCTTGTCGATGTCGTGTGTCCCTTGCATGGTTCCTCCGTTCGCTTTGTGATGCAAAGCTAAACATACTTTGCCACCCAAAGTCAAGACCTTTGATGTGGACGAGCGGGTCTCGCGCTGTCAGAATCGCTTTCCGAGAGCGACACATGACGCGATCAGCATGTGGAGCGTCGGACCGAAGACGCAACGCGTCACAACCCCGCTGATGAGGACGCGGCTTAACACCTACACGGCCTACAGCATCGGCTGCGCCGGCGTCTGGGGCGTCATCCTGCTCGTCGCGCGGCGCCGGTTGGATGTTCAGACCCGGAACACGCTTCAGCTCGTGTGCGGCGGCTGGTGGATCGGATGGACGTCGGCCACCATTGCGCGGATCGGCTATCCACCGCCCAAGCCGCTGACGCCCGCTGCCGAGAAGAGACTCCGCATCGTGTCGAGCGTGCTGGTCGCGCTCGGCCTCACCAACACCATCCGCTTACTTGCGACCGGCAAGCAGGGGCCAAGAAAGCACGCCAGACGCCTGAGACGCTAGACCCGAGCGGCAGAGACCCCGGGGCTACGGCCTGACTACTGACCTCGCCTCAGACGGTGGAGCCGGGGTCGTACGCTTGACCCGGCACTCCGCCGATCGCCAAGAGCCGGATGCCATCCGGGCCCGGCAGGATCTTGCGCCGCGCCGTCGGCCCGACCCGGATAACGTGAGCGGCGTCTAGCGCGTACCGGTGGCCGTCAACCTCTACGTCGGCCGAACCGCGCAGCGCGATATAAACCTCCTCCTGCCCAAGCTGGTGGGCGGGCGGATTCCCAGGTCCCTCCGAAGAATGGTCGTGCTCCGGGTAGGCGGTCGTTTCCGGCGGCATATCGATGATCGACATCCCGAACGGTGTCACGCCCAGCTCGGCTCCAGCGCGGCGAAACGTGAACCCCTCCAAGAAACCCTGGATCGCGTCAAGCTCGTCGATCCCCATATGAGCGACATCAGCCATGGCAAGCTGATCCTACGCGCGCGCGCCACCTGCTGGCATGCGGCGCGACCGGCTCTCCTCGTGGAGTACCCCAGATTCAGCCGACGCATCGTTGAGTCCAGAGGTTCATCCAGCGTTCGAACAATGCCACCGGCACGGCCCCAGGACGGGGTCGGCGCGGCCCTCGGCGGTCGGGTGTACCGCCAGCACGCCGACCTCCGGGGCCGGCCCAGCACTCACTGTTGCCCCCAGCGCGCTGGCGAGCAGCTGGATACCCAGGCAGCTCCCCCAGAAGGGCAGACCGGCGCTTACGGCCTCGCGGATCAGCGCCTTCTCGTCTTCGAGCCACGGATGCAGGCGCGTGTCGTTGACGCTCATCGGGCCTCCCATCGCGATCACAGCGTCGAACGGATCCAGCGACGGCGGCAGCGGCTCGCCCTCGTCCAGCTCGACGCGTGTCAGCGACGCCCCCCGCTGGCGCAGGATGTCCTCGAACGCGCCCGGCGGCTCGCGAACGATGTGCTGCAGGACGAGGACGTTCACATCCGCGCACGCTCACGGACCAGGGTTACGGTGACCTCCAACCCATGCCCTGCGGCTGCATGCGCGAGATCGGCTCGAGCACGCAAAACGGATGTCGCCACAAACATCTGGCGTCCATTCGTCGTAGTCCCCGACGAACCCTTGTGGCCAACTCATCACGCCATAGTCCCACTCAGCGCACAATCTTTCTGCGCAGGCGGGCGGTGAGACCCCACTCGAAACGACGGTGGGCATTTCTAGTCTGAGGCGCCCGCGATTTAGCGCCGCGGGATGGTCGAGGAGGGATCGCTGAGTGTCCGCGGGTCCAGTCCCAGTGCCAGCACTACCCGCCAAGGGTCGATGCCGTTGCGGCGCGCCCGCTCCAGGATCAGACGCATCTCGCCAGCCTCGTCGGCATCGCCCGTGGCAGCATGATCGGAGCGGCTTCGCGGGCCAGAGCCAGTGGACCCAAGCGACGACTCTGGGCGTTCTAGCGTCACAGCATCAAGATACCCGGGGTCAATGGGTTCCCCACGGCAGGTACCCCATCGACCGGGCCCACCAGGCGTTATCGTCTTGTCGGTGGACAGACCGGTCGTCCTAGTTGAGTTTCCCGCAGACGATCCCGACCGCGCGCGGAAGTTCTGGTCGGGCCTGCTCGGCGCCGAGTTCGCCGACCGCAGCGAGGCCGAAGGCCACGGCTGGCAGACACGCACCGGGGATCCTGACGTCGGAATCCACGAGCGTGGCACGGGCCCTGGCGACACGGTCTCGCTGCCCTACTTCACCATTGTTGACATGGACGCGGCGCTCGACCAAGTCAAGGTTCTGGGTGGAAGCGTTATCCATCCCGGGTCGCGGTGGGCGATCTGTCGGGACTCCGAGGGGAGCCCTTTCGGACTTGCCCTCGACTCGCGCCCCTCGTAGCGCTGATGCTCCCCACTCGATGCGGCGCGCCGTCGCGCGGCGCCGACCGGACAATCCCTCGGGTGAATGCTCGCCGCCCCTGGCCCGGAGGTGCGCGATCACAAAGAATCGCGGCTCGAAAGACACTCCCCGGAATTCCCACATGGTCCGGCCGAGCAGGTTCTTGAAGCGGCGGATGACGTGGTCTTCAAACAGGCGCGCGGTTGTATGGCTCGTGCTCGACGAACTCGTCAGCCGCGTCGGGCGCTCGGCAGATCGACGATGTGAAGACTCCCGGTCCAGGTCCCTCGATCGGCGGAGAGCGTGGGCCCGCGGCCGATCATGCCGTGGGCGAATCTGTCCATGTAGGACCAGTGCTCCTCGTTCAGCACGGGATCGATTTCGACGTCCGCGGGACTCGAGGCGGCCCGGCTGTAGACAAAGAAGTCGATGTCGTCGAGGGTACGCCGACGACTCGGTCACAAGTTGCAGGACGCCATGGAGAATCCGTCGAGGGCGAGCGATCCGCCGATTACGCAAGCGCAGGATCTGCCCGCGCCAGCCCGGGGTCGACTCCCGGTCCTCGCCAACCGCAACAGTACGCGGGTGCCTGCGAGGCGGGCGCGACGACGGCGCGGTCCAAGCCGCTTAAATTAAGCCCGAGCGGGCCCTACGGAACGTCGCCGATGCAATCGCGCGACGCGACGTCGTGGAAAGACGAAAGCGATCCCGCAGACGCGAAGCCCAGACCGTCGAGATTGGCGGGAGGGGAAGCCAGCCACTCGGACCAGAGCCGTTGATGGGCTAGCGCGGCAAGGAAGTCGCGAGGCGCGGCCGCCGGACGGCTTCTCTCCCGACCAACGGCTGATGCCTGAGCACTCGCTATTGAAACGTGCCACGAACCTGCCGCGCGCAACGGTGACGAGGTCGGTGTCCGTTATGACCGCGTCCTACAGTGTGGGCATTGTGATCGCTGGGACAGGTAGACGCGAGCGCGTGTTCGACGAGATCGTGATCTAGGATTCTGCGGGCGACACGGTGGCTGTCCTTAAGCGTTCAGGCATCCATAGAAGGCGACTTCTTCAGGTCGGGCTTGAGCTATGACCGGGACATCTGGGTCCGGGCGTATGTGCCCGGGTTTGGTATCGACTCAAGCGGCGGATCCGTGTTTCGAGACCGAGGGCGCGGGGGGTGAGACAGTGAAGGTGCTGCTCAACGCGGCCCAGGAGCGGATCGTGCTGTTGACGGGAGCCGGTGCGGCATGACAGGGGTGGTTCCGTCACCCGGGCCGGGCGGCATGTCCA
>DASYAP010000010.1:0-15462 GCA_036501265.1 Solirubrobacteraceae bacterium
GAGCGGTGCATGAACGAGTACGACCTCGACGGATGGACCGTCCCGGATCTCATCAACCCCGACGACATCAGCTTCCACGGGAGACCCCGCTAGCCGCCCCGCCTTATACTCCCCGGTTCCGCGGCTGTAGCTCAGTTGGCTAGAGCGTCTGCTTGCCATGCAGAAGGTCGAGGGTTCGAGTCCCTTCAGCCGCTTCAAAGAAAGCCCCGCAAACGAAGGGGCTTTCCTTCTGACCAGAGCGTCGAGCAGCACGCTCTCGGCCCCTCAGGTCAAGCTGTGGGTCAAGGTGCGGTAGAGCAACCGCGCTCAATGAACGCCCGTGCTGCGCTCGTCATCGCCCGGCGCCGCTTCCTGGTTTGTTCGGGGTCCGCCTGGGCCGCGGCCAGTCCGCGACTGGAGGTCGCCAGGTCGTGAACCGATCCGGTCCTGCTCCCGCCCGCGGCATCCGCTCGAGCGCACCGCAGACTGTTGCTCCCATGCTCCGCCCGCGGCGCGCGATGTGCGTGCGGCGCCGCTTGCTCCCGATCATCTGCGCGAAGGTGGGCAAGCACTGGATCGCTCGGCCGCCGCTGATGCTTTGCCTCCCGAAACAGCGCTGCTGGACTTCGACACCGACTTCGAGCTGCACCGACTTTCGGACGGCCCCGGCGATGCAGCGGTCTCGCGCCCGACGACGAGACGAGTGCTCGTCGTCCGAACCCGCTCCCCGTCCGGACGAGCAGCAGCCGTGACACCTCACTGCCCCGTTGCTCGGAACCAGCTGTCCGTGCGTCGTCACGATGTGACGAGCTGCCACGTCACGCACCCGTGGTCGCAGGCTGCCGCTTCATCGGGAAGCGCGAGCGACGCATTAGCGCTGGTGGCGTCCATTTCGGGCATCAGGTCGGCCGTTCGGGGTGACTCCCGCTCGCTGAGGCACAGCAGGGGTCGCGCGCGCGAGATGCAGAGAGGCCCTGCTCGTGCGCTCACTTGGTGGCGTCGTCCGGGGCCGGGCTCAGCAATCAGCGCCCACGTTGGCCGGCGCGGCCTCGCCCCGGAACGTCCGGCGGTAGGCGGTCGGGGTGGTTGCGGCGTCGCGGGCGAGGTGCAGTCGCAGGTTTGCCGCTGTTCCGAGGCCGCAGCGCCATGCGACTTCCTCGATCGGCAGTTCTGTTGCTTCAAGCAGTCGCCGGGCCTCGAGTAGGCGTTGATCGGTCAGCCATCGCAGCGGTGTCGCGCCGACCTCGGCGACGAATCGCCGTGCGAACGTCCGGGTCGAGTAGCCGGCGTGCGCGGCGAGCTCGGCGACGGTCAGGGGGCGATACATCTCCTGTATCGCCCAGGCGCGGGTCGGGGCCAGACCGAGTCCATCGTCGGGAACAGGTCGCTCCATGAACTGAGCCTGGCCGCCGGCACGGTGCATCGGCGCGACCATGCGTCGCGACACTTCGGTAGCGGCGACCGCACCATAGTCGCTTCTGATCATGTACAGGCACAGGTCGACGCCCGCGGCGATGCCTGCGCTGGTCAGGACCGGACCCTCGTCGACGTACAGCACCTCGGGCGTCACCCGAACCGCGGGAAACCGAGCCGCGAGCTCGTCGGCGAACTCCCAGTGCGTGGTCGCGCTGCGACCATCAAGCAGGCCGGCGGCGGCGAGCGCGAACGCTCCCACGCACACCGAGGCCACGCGCGCCCCTCTCTCCGAGGCCCGCCGTAGGGCGGCGATAACGACCGGGGACGGAGCGTCCCGGGGAAAGAACCCAGGCACGATCACGGTGTCGGCAACCTCTGTCGCGTCCAGACCTGAGCCGATCTCGAGGTTGAAACCCGACGTCGACTGCACGACGCCCGGATGCTCTGTGCACACCGCGAAGCCGTAGCGCTCGCGCTCAACCGCACGTCCGAAGATCTCCGCCGGAATCGCGAGGTCGAAAATGATGACATCGGGCACGACGAGCGCGACGACGTTGTGCATCACCCCCGATTCTAAGGACGGCTTCGCACCCGAGTCGGGGACCGGGGCCGGTTCGTCGGCGTCCGCTACTCGCGAATGGCCGGATCCTGACGCAATCCAGCCGTCTTGCCTCTTGTCCCTTCCGGTTCACATCCATACGTTGCTCTGCAGGACCGGCCACGTAAACGCAGACGGAGCGCGTCATATGTCCAACATCGATTCCCTGCTTACCCGCAACGCCGCGTTCGCGGCCAGCGACGTGCGCCACAACACACCACGCCTCCCATTTCTTCCCCACCAGGGGCTGTATGTGATCACGTGCATCGACCCCAGGACCGATCCGGCCGACTTTCTCGGCCTCGAGTTCGGCGAGGCGATCGTCGCCCGCACGGTCGGCGGGCGCGTGACGCCCGCCGTGATCCAAGACCTCGCGTACATCGGCTACCTGGTAGAGACCAAAGCGCCCGACGGCCCGTACTTCGAGGCCGCGATCATCCACCACACCGACTGCGGCAGCGGACTGCTCGCCGATGAGGAACTGCGCCACGGATTCGCGCGGCGCACCGGCTACGACGAGGAGACGCTTGCCGATCTCCCGGTGCTCGACCCACCGGAGACGGTCCGCACCGATGTCAAGCGCGTTCTGTCGGATCCTCGAATCTCCCCGAGAATCACCGTGTCCGGCCATGTCTACGACGTACGCACCGGGCTCATCAGAACTGTCGTCGAGCCAGTGTCACCAACGGCAACAGCCGCTGGCGACACCGTGAGACTGCCGCAACCCCTCGCGTTTCGCGCAACCTGAACCAGCCTCACTGCGCTCTCGCAACGGACGGAGGCTGTTTCATAAAGCCGTTCCGTCTGGGGCGTTTAACACAATTTCTGGATGGCGCAGAACTTCATTGAGAGTCGGCGTGAGCAGGGGTTTTTGCTTCCGCCGGACGTGCGGGATTGGCTGGCGCCGGATCATTTGGCGTGGTTTCTGATCGACGCCGTCGAGCAGATGGATCTATCGGCGTTCTATGCGGCCTATCGGGCCGATGGCCACGGGGCTGCTGCGTATGAGCCGTCGCTGATGGTGGCGGTGATCCTGTTTGCGTTCTCGACGGGTGTGCGCTCGTCGCGCGCGATCGAGCGTCACCGCCGTGAGCACGTCGCGTTTCGGGTGATCACGGGCAACTTGGTTCCTGACCATGTGACGGTGGCGCGGTTCGTGTGTCGCCACCAGCAGGCGCTCTCGGGTCTGTTTACGGATGTGTTGAAGCTGTGTGAGGGGGCTGGCCTGGTGAAGTCTGGGGTGGTGTCGATCGACGGCACGCGGATCGCGGGTAACGCGAACCCTGATGTCAACTTTCACTTCGAGCAGATCGCCCGCGAGGTGCTGGCCGAGGTCCGGGCGACGGATGAGGCCGAGGATCAGGAGCTGGGCGAGGCGCGGGGTGATGAGCTGCCCGAGCAGTTGCGCACGGCGGAGGGGCGGCGGGAGTTCTTGCGCCAGACCCGCGAGCGGTTGCTCGGCGATGATGCCGACGCCGAGCGGCTGAGCGAGGATGCCGGGACGGGCGGCGAGGCCGGTGAGGAGGGGATCGGGGGGCGCGAGGCGGATGCCGCGGGCGAGGAGCCAGAGGATTGCGCTTTGACCGAGCAGTCAGACGGAGAGGCCGAGAACGAGGAGCCCGAGCGCCGCTCGGCGCCGGAGTTCGAGTTCGACAGCAGCCACATCACCGACGCGGGTGGTGGTCGACGCAGGTGGCTGTCTGAGGCCAAGCGACAGCTCGAGCAGCATCGCTGGGATAACCCGGACCCGATTTCACGATCGCGCATCGACCGGCTTCTGCTGGCGCTCGAGCGTCTGGAGGCCGAGCTCGCGGGCGAGTGCTCGGGCAACGAGGCGTATGAGGCCTACCGCCAGCAGGGGCGGATGCGCGGCGGTCGTCGCTTCGGCCGCCCGCCCGATCCGCATCAGCCGCCGGAGGTTCCCGAGGGCAAGGTGAACGTGACCGACCCGGACTCCCGACCGATCCCGATCGGGTTCGGGTTCGGGTTCGTTCAGGGATATAACGCTCAGACCGCCGTGAACGAGGAGCAGATCGTGCTCGCGGCGGAAATCACCAACCTGTCGACCGATTTCTCGCAGCTCTCCCCGATGGTCGCGGCCGTGCTCCGGGAGCTGGATCGTGCCGGCATCGATCAGGAGCTGTTAGAGGCGGTCGCCGCCGACGCCGGCTACTGGAACGAGCAGCAGCTGGACGACGTCGTCCACAACCGACACCTCCCAGTGCTGGTCGCGCCCGATAAGGGCAGCCGCGGCACTCCCAAGCGCTGGCACAACGAGCCACGCGCCAACTGGATGCGAGCCGTCCTGAAGTCAGACCACGGTCGGGAGCGATACGCGAAACGAAAACAGACGGTTGAGCCGTTATACGGTGACACCAAACACAACAAGGGGTTCATTCGCTTCCACCGTAGAGGCAGGATCAAGGTGCGCACCGAGTTCCGGTTACTGATGATGGCCCACAACCTCACCAAGGTTCACCGCCGCCATATAGCCACCGTGGCGGCCTGAAACGGGCCCCACAGCGCTGACAACGCCACTCACCACGGACACGTCACCAACGACGCACCCACCAGCGAACACGACGGGCCAACCACGAAGCGTTTGAGAAACAGCCTCCGTCCATCTAAGCAGTGAGGTCGGCAGCGCGGCGGCTGCCCGCTCGGGTCACGAGAGCGACAGCGCCGGGTGCTGACTGGCCGCCCATGCTACGAGTCAGCGATCGGCAAGCGCCTTCGCGGCTCCACGGTCGGCGCCGGTCGCACCCGAGTCATCCCAAAGCGCAACTTCGAGCTCATCGGCAGCCGCGGCCGGAGACCCGACCACGCAGTGCGGTTGGGTTGGCGGCGAGGCGTCAGGTCGGTGTTTCGGCTGGCGGTTCCCTTGCCGCCGCCCTCCTAATCGACGTGCGACTCTCACCGCATCCGGCTCTCCATGAGCATAAAAGGGGCAGCTGGTTGATGTGAGCGTCTGTTGGACACGTTCGAGCAAGTAGCTCTCGGTGCAGGTCGTGAGATCTGCTCGCGGCCCGGTCAGATCGGCTGCCGTCCACGGGTTAGGGATGCGCATGGTGCTAGGTTTCGATCAGCTTGATCAAGCCGCAGAGGTGGCGAGCCAGGCGAGCAGACATTTTCGACGGTAGACCAATCAGACCTTTACCGCGACACGATTGCCGAGCAGCCTCAGGAGCTGATCTTCAGTGTCTTACTTGCCGTCTGGTGCTGGATGGTCCCGGTCGGGTTGACGATCGTTGCGGAGATCGTCGCGAAAATGCTGGCGTGCTCCGACAGGGCAGAGCGAAGCTTCTCTAATTGGCTGGCCGAGAAGGTGATCTTCACGGTCGTCGGACCGCTTCTGCTGAGACGGTAGAGCCCCGAACCGGCGGTGAACGGTTTCCTGTGGTCGATGGTGACCTTGGCCTGCGCGCGCATCAGGCACTCCTGGCTACACGACACCGTCACGAGGATGTGCTTGGCATGTGCAGGGTGTTGATTGCCGGGAAGCGAAAGGTGGACGTTGACGCTCTTCGGTTGGAACGACAAGGCGGCGCCGGCGAAGGCAGTCATGTTGACGCTCCCCCAACCTGACGCCTCGTCGAATCCTAGCGTCGCCGAGCAACAGCCGAGCGGAGTGCCCGCGGTTATAAACGGCCCAACGTCATTGCTGCCGCTGGTGACGTCATCGAACATGTCCCGGGCAAGCGATGCAGAACGGCCGATCTTGTAGAGCAGCGGGTTCGCCAAACCGAGATCCTGGTGCTTGTGCTCGCGGAGGACCTGGTCGACCAGCGCGAAGCCGCCGGCAAGCAACGGTGTCGCCAAGCTGGTTCCCCCGACGCTTTGCCAAGGGTTGGTGTTGCTTGAGTTGACGCAGTCAAGCGCGGCCGAACAGTAGACAGCGTAACCCGGGGCGACGTCGGCGAGCATCGAGACGTCGGGGACCGCCCGGACGTTCGCGGTGACCGTGCCGTCTTGGTAGGGAGGCCGGCTGAAGATCTGACTAGCACCGCCGCCGCCGGCCGTGCCGGCCGTCGCGTCGTTCCAGACGACCTGCGCGGTGATGTCATTATGGGCGTTCAGTTGCATGTTCGTGCCGCCAACGCCGGTGGACCACCACGAGGAGGCGGGGTAGCTGACTGCCAGTTCAGGGAGCGGCGACTGGGGCAGCATCGTCGGACCCGGGATGCAATCGGCCGAGCCCTCGTCGCCGCTCGATGCAAGGAACGTGATGCCGCTCGCGGCAGCCTCTTCGAGGGTTCCCTCGACAGTAGCTAGTCCAGACTTGCCAATCGCCTCCTTGGTGAACGGCTCGCACATTCCGAGCGACGCTGATATCACCTCCGGCTTGTCGAGGGAGTCGTGCAGCGGTGCTGCCAGCGCGCGTAGTATCTCGGCGGCGTCCGAGCTCGATTCGTATACGTCGATTGCCTTCAGCCGCGGGGCCGCGGCGTCGAGCATCTCGAGGTCATAGGTTGACTCACCGGCAGGAGCGAGCGGCTTGATTATGCCCACGTCGAACCGGTTGATCGCCGGCAGGGGTAGGCTAAAGCAGCGAGCGAAGGTCGAAACGTCGCTGCCCTTGAACCCAACGATCTCGATCAGCGCCACCCGCTCGCCTTCGCCGTTCTCTCGACTTTGGTGCAGCGAATCATAGCCGTAGGCCGTTAGGTACTGGTCGGGCGTGAAGGCATCCGTCGAGCGCGCCGATGCGCACCCGGTCGAAGTGCCGGTCGCCGGCCGGTAGCCGGATGACCCTTGGACCGGGTTCTCGCCCAATGCTGTAACGAACCGTTCTTTATGCAGGAGCGATGGGGCCGTAGCGATCTCCTTGGTGTCAAGCCCGACGACTCCCGTAACAAGCCCTCGTAAAGCCTTCGGTACAGAGACACCGCCCGCGGGCGCAGTGAATCGTGCGCCGTCTGGATTACGGAACTCGGCGAGCGACGTAACGAACAGGCGGTGGGCGAGGCTGACACTCACGGTTGCATCGGCAAACAGGCGTGTTGCGTCGATTGCCACGTGCGTCGCACCTGCCGCTCGGAGATAGCGAACCACGCGTTGACCGGTGCGGGCGGACGCACCAAAGCGCCGAGCAAGTTGCGGAATCGATTCGTACTCGGCGTACTGAGGCGACCCGACGGTCGTCAGCGCGAGCGCGAACCGCCGCAGAGCGCGGGTGCGGGCGGCGAGCGGTAGAACGAGCAGGACTTGCTCGGCCGATGGGGCGCTGCCGACCCGTGCTGCAGTGGCCTCCGAGGCAACGGCACCGGCAGACACCGGCGCACCCAGAAGCACGAGTGCAGACACCGCAGTGATGGTGGCGAGCCGCGGCGTATGTGACCCCCTATCGGGATCCTCTCAGCTCGATCCCGCGGTCACAAGCGGTCGGGATGCCCAACAAACCATGGCCATTGCACAACCGTCATCGCTCTCTATGCTTGCACACCCGCCGCGCGGGGGTCCTGGACTTCAGTCCGTGTATGCGCCGCCCGCGTACAGGGAGTGTACGATAACCGCCGTCCGGAGCCTGTCAAGCTCGGTGAGACGCTTCGTGTTCGAATTTAGTGAACAGCGACCTCCTTCGGCTTGTTGATCCAGGCGGCTGTAGGCAGCTCGGTGGGACGGGCGGCTTGCGCACGAAGCGTTCCGGGTTGCGTGCGTGAGCGGCTTCGAGCACGCGGGCGCGGGCGGCGTGTAGCGCGGGCGCTCGGCCGTGATGGAAGGCGGCTGGGGTCATCAGCCCGATCCCGGAGTGACGATGGGCGTGGTTGTACCAGTCGAAGAACCGGCGGCAGTGCGCTCGGGCGTGCTCGATGTCGTCGAACCGGGCGGGGAACTCGGGCCGGTACTTCAGGGTCTTGAAGTTCGACTCCGAGTAGGGGTTGTCGCTGGAGGTGTACGGACGCGAGTGCGCTTTCGTGATGCCGAGATCTGCCAAGAGGAAAGCCACTGGCTTGGCGGGCTGCGGTGCGCCGCGGTCGGCGTGCAGCGCCAGGATCTTCGGGGTGATCTGTTGCTGCTCGGTGGCCTGCTCGATCAGCGTCTTCGCCAGCTGGGCGTTCTCGCGGTACTGGACGGTCCAGCCGACGACGTAGCGGCTGAACACGTCGAGGATCACGTACAGGTAGTAGTAGGTCCACTTCGCCGGGCCCTTGAGCTTCGACACGTCCCACGACCACAGCTCGTTCGGTCGCTCGGCGAGCAGCTCGGGCTTCGCATAGGCGGGGTGGGTGAGCTGATCGCGCCGCTCCCGCACGCCGCCGTGATGGGCGGCGAGGATCCGGTACATCGTCCGGGTCGAGCACAGGTAGGTGCCCTCGTCCAGCAGCGTCGCGTAGGTCTCTTCGGGCGAGATGTCGACGAACCGCTCGGAGTGCAGCACCCCGAGCACCCGCTCGCGCTCGGGCTCTGTCAGGGCCCGATCCGGCGTCGGCCGCGGCCGCCGAGGCGTGGGCTCCGGCGGGCGGCGGCGGAGGTAGATCGTCGCCGGCGCGGCGCCGACCGCCCGGCACGCGGGGCGGGTGCCGATGATCGGCGTGAGTTCTTCGACGGTCCGCTCGATCATCGCTCGGTGCTCCCGCTCGCGCTCTCGGTATCGAGCATCTGCTCCAACAGCGCTGAGAGATTTCCCTGAATCTCGATGACCTTCCCCGCCTTCACCAGCTCAGCCTCCGCGCGCTCAGCGCGACGCGTCAGCTCCGCGATCTGCCGGTCGCGGCTGTCGGCCGGCTTGCGCCCGCGCGACTTCCCGAGCTCCTTCAGCGCGCCGTCGCGGACCTGCTTGCGCCAGTACGTCAGGTGCGAGGTGTACAAGCCCTCGCGGCGCAGCAGCTCGCCGACCTCACCCGGCCTGGTGCATGCGTCCGCCAGGGCCAGGATCTCCAGCTTGTACTTCGCCGTGAACGACCGGTGCTTGGCCTGCGCGACCCGAAGCTCCGGGTCAGGCACCCCCCGCGGGCGCGGCGCGCCCGCCAGCCCCGAACCCCAGCCCGGCTACGCCGCGCTGGTCCTCGTGGCCGGCGGCATCCTCATCCGCATGCCCAGCTCCATTCGTGCTCGTCTCCAACATTCCGGCGTACTCCGTTCTCGCCCTTAAGGTTCATAGATACCCGATGGTGAGCGTCTCACCGGACGTTGACAGAGAGGGGTCGTCGGCGAGCCGGCACGCGCACGCAGAACCACGTGCACGATCGTGGCGTGCCGCACGAGAGCTGCAGCTGATCCATGTATGCGTCCAACGCCGCCGGCACACGGGCGAGACTTCCGCCCGCTCCCGCGCACGAACCACGGAGTTGTCCGAGTGGCCTTTGCGCCGCGAGACGTCCACCTCGCCGGCAGCGACCAACGTCACCCTGGTACACCGCAATCTCGTTATCAGCGGCCGCACCCAGATTTGGGCGGTTCGGAATGTGGCGCCCGAGTCGCGATGATCAGCCGTTCCCGACCCGGTCTCGAGCGGCGCCTTGGTCACAGCGATCCGCCTGGCCCCGACGACGGCGCGGGTGAGTGCGACCACCCGCTACTGAAGCCGACAAGGTGAATCGCCGAACGCGTCACAGCGTCGCCGAACTGTCGAAATCTGCGCCGAACGGATAGGGATCGCCCAGCTGATGGACGCTGCGATTGACGGCCGTTTCCTCCGGCGCGTGCACGGATAGGAGCGCCTCGTTGCCGGACGCTGCGACTCTTGTGGCGAAAGGCGAAAGCGTGGGCGACTAAGCCCAGGCCCGCGGTCGCGCGGGATAGTGATCCGTTGGTCGCGCGCCCGGAGCATCTCGACGGCGTCACCGGGCAAGCTCATCCTTGAACGCGATTGCGACGGCACGCGCTGCGTCGCCTGGCATGTACTGCCGCTGGTGCGACCGCGACGCGTTGTCCGACTGCTACCCCCTTTTTTTTAACGCGGTCTCATCCGTCGGGAGACGATTTCGACCGCTCGTCGCAGGTATAGTCCGCTCGTCGAGAGACGCCATGGCCGGAGTCTTAAGGAAGGTATCGTGTAACATGTTGAATTAGTCAAGTAGGCGACGGGCTGCCAGCGGACGCGTTGCGCTTCGCCTCTGCTCGTTGCGTTTTTCACGGCACCCGAGGGAGTGAGGAGGATAGATGGCAGCTCGGTTATCGGCAGTCTTGCTAGTCGCTGTCTTAGTCATGGCAGCCCCGTCGGCGGTGCTTGCCAAAGCTAGTAAGCACGCGGGTGGTCGACAGAGCCACGCCAACCTCGGGCCTGGCTGTGCGCCAAAGCGGCCCGCGGTTGCCCACCACGCGAACGGCGTCGTCGTGAAACAGCCCTTCGGTAAAGCTCCGATTCCGTGTGTTACCCCGACGGGCTATCGCGCTGGTGAGATCAGCTTGGTCGTAACCAAGCAGGGAAGCCTCTTGTTCCAGCCAGCCTTGAAGACCGAAGCAACGGGGTTGCCGATCGGCGCCCTCCGCTCCACTAACCGCGGCGGGACATGGAACTTCATCGCGCCTGCAGGAGACACCGCGACCCGTGTTTCGGGTCTCGACATGAACATGTGGGTCGATCCCCAGACTGGGAGGATCTTCTGGAGTAACCCCGGCACGAGTACTCCCGATACACACATAGTGCCTGGCTTTACGACATCCACGCGCAGCGATGCCGACAGTCCCGGCATGGAGGTCGACTACAGCGATAACGACGGTCGCACTTGGACTGCGTCCGACCGCGTTGCGATGGCGAACGACCACGCCCAGCTGTTCGGCGGCCCAGCGCCACGCAGGATGAGGCAATCGAAGCCGCAATACCCCAACGTCATCTACATGTATGTAGCCGGGGGCGGATCGTGTGGAGGCCAAGGCTTTTGCGGAGGCCATATTGTTAAGTCTCTAAACGGCGGGCGGACATGGTCGTCTCCTGTCGCTCTCCCGGGTCCGGCGGGCTGCCCCTCTCCGGGAAGCAACCCAGTGGGGATGTATGGCCTCGACGGTCTGGTCGGGCGAGACGGCACAATCTACCTACCGCTAACTCCTTGCCAGGTTCCCTACGTCGCCATTAGCCACGACGAAGGTGCGACGTGGACTCTCTCGCGGGTCCGCGCAACGCAAACTTTGGGCTGGGGCGAGCTCGGACTCGGGATCGACAAGGCAGGCAACCTCTACGCAGCCTGGGTAGCGGTGAGTAACCGTCTACCATACCTTTCGATTTCTCGCGACCGTGGACGAAGCTGGAGTACCCCATTGATGGTTGGCGCGCCGGGGGTGAACGAAGCGTCCGAGCCTCAGCTCGCGTCGAGCGCGACCGGTCAGGTGGCCGTCACGTATTACGGGAGCACGAACTCGCCGGGAGTCCCATTCCCGCCTGCGTGTGTCGTTAGCGCGTCCGGCACGGCGCCATCTATTTACTCGTTCGAGTCCAACTCCGTTAGCTGCCCTGCCTACACCGCGGAAAAGTGGAGCACATACATCACCGAGAGCTTCGACGCACTGGCCCGAGAGCCAGTGTTCTGGAGTGCAACACTGAATAAACCTAGCGAGCCGACGTGGTATGGCTTGACGGCCTCTGGTCTCGCAATCCCAGGGCAACCGTTCGCAGTGGGCTCAGACGCCCAGACCGCTTTCAGCGGGCCGAACGGCGGAGGTCACACGGACTACTACAGCATGACCATGGCCCCCGACGGTACGCCGTGGGTTGGCTTTTTCCAAGAGTGTCCTCTCGGCCTATCAGTTGCCGGTAACCCCGGCTGCCCAACCGGCTTGACTGGAACATCGGCCGACGGGCTATTTGGGATGGTAGGACGGCTGGTGTTTGAGCCAGGGAACCGAGGCGGGCCGAGTAGAAAAGCTCGGTAAAGCTCGGGCGAGGCTGTTGTACTTGGATGCGTAGGGCTTGCCCCGGTGTGGCAGGCCCTACGCATCCGGCGACTGCGGTGGCGGCGGGTCGCGGGCAAGCGTTGCGGTCGACGAGCGCCTGACGACTGCGAGGCACGACCTCGCCGACCAAGCGCAGGCGGCCATCTACGAGCTGCCCGGCCTGCTGAGAGGTAAATGGGTTTCCGCGCGGCCTACTCATTGCTGCGTTGCTCACCTGAGTGTTCCCGCTGGTGATTTGAGCAGCGCTCATCTCGATCACGGCGCGCTTGGTCACGGGCTGGCCGGTTTCGGTACAGTTGCCAGCGACCCCACAGCGTCTGTTAATCGTCGGCATGTACCCGACCGCGCAGCTCGTAGCGTCAGCGTCAGCCGGTGTGGGTCTCGAGCGGGGGCCGAGAACACGCGAGCCAAGATGATGGGTCCCGGACGTCGACGACGCACTGCGCGCAGCTCGCGCCGTGAGTCGGCGCCGCGCACAGGCAGACCGACGAGTAACCCTGGCCCCCGCTAGCGTCGCGGCCACGTTTGGTCAAGCCGTACGCTCGCGGCGCGAGCGGAAGCCACGACGCGCCCATACCATCGCCAACGCAGCGCAGAGCCGGCCCCGCGACGCTAACCTCGCAAATCGCCAAACTCGTGCTTCGTAGCGTCGGTGCCCGTCGGTCGCGGGGACGGGGTCGGCTCGCCCGGCCCTCTTTGCCGCAGTCGCAGATGTGCTTGCTGCCGGCCTGATCCGCGGCGAACCCGCAAGCGCACCCGGCTCTCGCTCGCGTCGCCGAGCAGGCACCGTCATCGACGCCCAGCTCAGTGCCCGTCCGGACGACACGCAGAAGCCCACCGAGGTTCGCCGGTCGTCAGGCTCTACATAGGCACGAGGCGTATCGGTACGTCGGCCGAGCTGAGTGGACCCCAGTTGCGCAATGCGCGAGAAGCGAGCGCCCGACACGGCGTCTGTGTCGCTCCGACGAGACGCGGGCTCCCGACGAGCGCGATCCGTTGGTTCCGAGAGTCCGCTGCAAGCTGCCGAGATGACGAAAGCGAGCACCGGCGTCGTCGAGGCTGGCGCTCGGATGCGTGGCGAAGGAGTCGCGTGTTAGTACCGCGGACCTGGCATGACCAAAGCGGTCGTTACCTCGAGGGCGGTCGGACAACGGAAGGGATCGTCATAGTTGATGACCGGTGGGGTGTGAATGCGGCCGCGCGACTCGCCTAGGGGGTGCTGGAGTATGTCCTGTCGACTATGGAACTGCGAAGAAGAAGCCCTCGTTTGCGAGCGCGACCCCTGTGCCCGAGACCGTGTATGTGAGCACCGGGAAGGTCCCCGATGGACAACCTACGGCCGATGGCGGACCGCCGTACTCCGCTACGTACACAAACTGGCCGGAGTTTCCGGGAATGGTGGCGTCGAGTTGCTCGTCCGGCGTGACGGCGGGCAAGGTGGTGCCGGGCGTGATACTCGACGCTAGCGTGATGCAGAACGTCCCGGCGGACGGATTGGTGACCGAGATGACGTTCTGGCTCTCGGTGACGGAGGTACCATTGACGCGCCCATAGCCGCGTGCGGAACCGGCGACACCCTGCGCGCCCGGAGGGCCTTGCAGTCCACCCGGTCCCTGCGGTCCGGTGGCGCCGGTGCTGCCCTTCGGGCCTTGCGGACCAGACGGCCCCTGCTGGTTCCAGGTCAGCTTCTTGTCGTGCTTGGCGCACTTCTTGGCCTTGTACAGCGCGCCCCCCGAGCGCCGCGCGCATACGCTGATGGTTCCGCCGCTGGTGGTCGCGCCATACGCGGCTCCAGCGACAGCCGCAACCGCGATTACGCCCACGGTGATCGCCGGCGCACTGTGAACGTGCAGAAATCGCTTCATAGCCGATGCCTCCAGTTGAGTGGTTGACGGCCCTGGCACCTGTGGCGGCGGCGGGGACGCGGACCGACGACGGCGAGAGCATGACGCCGACGGCCCGGACAGGTGCCGACGACGTCGTGGAATCCGTGGAGCTTGACAGCTGCCATCGCCCCGGCCGCACCCTAGCTAGTTCGTGTGCTGGCTCAAGTCAAAGCGGCGCGCTGATGCAGCCGACGCCGCGACCCAGGAGCCGGCTGACACCGGCGGCGGACACCAAGCGTGTCGCGGACTGCGTGAAGATGGCGAGCCGAAACGGCCACCGGCCCGCGGGAACCTGTCATGCCGCCGCAAGCTTCGCCGTCGAAACGAAGCCACACCGCGCTGTCCGCCCTGGGAACGCCGCAGTTCCCACGTGGCACACCCCAGCTTCAGAACACCCCGCGCCTCTGTGGCTTTTGCGACGACTTCACCGACGAGCAGAAGTCCGGTGGACGTCGGCGTTGTGCACGTCGGCGGCCAACGGCAGACGGCTTTTCGTCACCGGATGGGGGCCGCCGGGGCAGCGGGCTCGAATCTGGTGTCGGTTCTCGCCTAGCCCGCTGCGAGTTTGGCGAGTCGTCCGGACTTGTCGGCCTCCACCGTCTCCCGATACCCGCCAACCACCTCATCGCCGACGACCACCACTGGGCAACTCTTCCTTCCCGTGGCTTCGAAAAGCGCCGCCCGGTCGGCATCACTTTGGACATCGATCTCGGTGTAAGAGAGGCCGCGGGCGTCAAGGAGCCGCTTCACCCGGGCGCAGATCTCCGAAGGCTCTGCGGTGTATACGGTGATCTCAGACATGGTCTCCCCGCTCGGTAGCTCTTCCCTCGAGAGTCTAGGTCGACATGGGCATCACCGGCCGATTGGATGTCGGCCACCGACGAGCAACAGCCGCCGCCATCGTCGACAGATGGCGCTGGACGTCGCTTTGGCCCGCCACCGACGAGTCGAGGGCGTTCGCTCATAGTTCCGCCACCTAGACGAGGGCACGGCGCGGGCGACTCTCCCCTTCCCGCTGGAGACCACGTTCCGGGTCAGGCTGCTTTCTCGGTCCTTCGCACCGACGCGTCTCATCCGAGACTTCGGCTCCTCGATCAACGCGGTTAGCGCCGACCTTCAGCGGGTCTGCAGCAGCGATGCCGCAAGTGCCACTCCGAGCGCAACAAATAACAACGCCGACAGCGCCCACCATCACGTGGATGAGCCGTGTGGTTCGTCGAGGCATCTCAGACGGCGCGTACGTTCTGGCGACGTCGACCCGTGCCGCCATCACGAAGAGAAGCCCGGCTACCACGAGGCACGCCCCCGAGACCCGGGTCGATCGCCCAGCGACGACCAATCCGCCTGCAGCAGCAACGGCACCGGCGTACAGCAGAACCCGCGGGGTAATGTTCCTCATGCGGGCTTCCTACCCGGGACTCAGCCACCGATTGGCGCTTCTCCTTTGGGCTGATTTGAGCAGCCGGCGCGGACTGCCGGAACCCCTGGCGTTCCGAGCAAGCCGGTGGCGGCTCATCGCGCTCTCGCATCGGACGAGCACCGGGCGTGTCTCGCGGTGGCTGCTCTCTCGAGGAGCAGCAGCGCGCCGGGCTTGCAGCGCCCTGCGAGCTTAAGCTGCGGGGGCGAGCTTGGTCTGTTCGGCGGCCGCGTGTCGCGCTGCGCTGAGGCGTGGCGGCGCGACGGCTGCGTCGCGAGTGCTGGGGCGGTAGAGCGGTACGGTCAACGATCTGCTCGAAGGGAGGGAGCGATGTC
>DASYAP010000011.1:0-3110 GCA_036501265.1 Solirubrobacteraceae bacterium
CCTCAGGGATGACGATGCACTGAAGGTCGCGGCGGATCTCCGCGCTGAGCACACGGATCCCCTCCCAGTCCTCTGGCTCTAGGCGCGACAGCCGATCGAGCCGATCGTCGAGCGACGGCGCTTCCGCCAGGATCCGCTCGAAGGCACACGCCGTCACGCAAAACCCAGCCGGCACACGGATGCCTTCGATCCGCGAAAGCTCCCCGAGGAGTGCGCCCTTGCCGCCACCGACCGCAACCTGCGTCTGGTCGATGTCCTCGAGGCTCAACATGTAGCGGCTCAAGGATTCTTCGTACATTCGAACCTGTCGCTCCTTCCGTTTCCTCGTTTGTGACCGGTGACTTGGCCGCATGCTCCGAACCCGTCTCAGCCGCCCGGTTGTTCAAGGCCCTATACGGCTCGCCGAGTGGTCAGTTGCTGTGCGGGGCGGTGTCGGCGCCGACGATCCAGGTGACGCCGTAGCGGTCGGTGAGCATGCCGTAGAGGGGAGCGAACGGGGCCGGGGCGAGCGGCGTGAGGACGGTGGTCGCCGACTGGGCCAGAGCATCCCACAGGGGCTGGATCTCATCGCCGCCGGTCCCCTGCAGGGTGATGTAGAAGGGGTTCTCACCCGGGTCGTAAGCCTTGGAAGGCTGCGCGTCGTAGGCCATGATCTGGAAAGCCGTTAGGGGCATCGACGCGTCCGAAGGCGACGTGGTCGGCTTGGGAGGTCTCCTCGACAGCGTGGATGTCGGCGTAGGTGGCAATTGAGATCTCGCCGCCGAATACGGACTGGTAGAACTCGAGCGCCTCCCGGGCCTGGCCGCGGAAGTTGGCGTGGGGCGTGGTGCTGACGCTCATCGCGTTGTCCTTTCGATGGGTGTGGGTGTTCGGGCCACGGGTGCGGCCCGGGTTCGCGCCTCGCGCGCTTCGTTTGGCCACCTCGGCGTGTCCCCGCGCCGCCGGTCGTCGCGGCTATGGCGCGGGTGCCCTACCGGCCGAGGTCGAGCACCGGTGTTGGCGGCTCGATCTCGCCGTGCTCGTCGCTGCGCACGATTGCGGTGCCGACGGCGAAGAACTCGATCACGTGGCTGCCCCACCCGTGGCTCTTCTCTTGGAGCTGGACGCCAACTATCCCTTCGGACTCAAGTTCTTGAGCCTCCGTCTGCATGCGCTCCATGGCCAGCTCCCGGGCGTCATACAGAGCCTGGGTGAAGTTGGGCAGCTCGATGTTACGGCCCATCTGCCCCAGTGACTGCAGCATGCCGCGATGTGCGACGTGATAGACGCAGCTGCCCATCACCAGCCCCACCGGCCGGTGTCCCGTGCGCAGCAGCGTCCAGAAGTCCTGACCGGAGAGATCGCTGGTGAAAGGCCGCCCACTTGGCGCTCTGTGCAACACCCCGGCGCGATGCTTCACAGCGGTGCCGATGGCGATGAACTCGGCCATGTTCTGACCCCACTCGTAGCGGCCGATGTCGAGGCGTACGCCTACCACACCGTCGGCGCCGAGCGCGTCGGCCTCCTCCTCCATCCGCGTCATCGCGAGCTGACGAGCGTGGTACATCGCCTCCGAGAGCACTGTCATCTCCTGGCTGCGCTTCCAGCCCGCGACCTGAACGCCGATGTGGTAGATCGAGCTGCCAACGACCAGCCCCAATGGGTCGAAGGCCGCCTGCTTGATGAGTAGGAACTCGTTCACCGACAGATCCGACGTGAACAATCCCTGTCTGTTCTGCTCCAGGCGCTCTCGCCCCGCCTCGGGCACGCCTTCCAGCGAGGTCGGGTCGTAGCTGGCTTCACTCATATCGATATCTGGCTCCTGTCGGCGTTCTTTAAAGAGGTGCCCCGCTACCGGCCCAGCTCCATGTTGGCCCGGGGTGGGGACAGGTCGGCACGCTCCCGCTGGCGGATCGCGGTGCCGAAAGCTTGCAAAGTGATGATCAGGCCCTGGCGGTCACCTCGGCCTCCGATGGAGCTGCCCACGCTGAAACTGTGGAAAGCCGTCGCCTGCTCGATGCGCACCCCGACGATCCCGTCTGCCCCGTTGGCGTTGGCCTGACCGGTGAGCGACCCAAGTGCGCTCTCCCGAGCTGCGTAGACGCCCTGGGTGAAGTCCGTCAGCTCCTGGTTGACCGCGCTGGTCATGTAGCGAGCCCATTGGGTCGAGTACGAGGGCGATACGAAGAACACCGCCGTTGCGGCGACCAGCCCGACGGGCGCGTAACCCGCCTGATGTAGCAGCCATACCTCCTGGCCAGATAGGTCACTGAGCAGCGGGCGGCCGGGGCGAGCCGAGCCGGACAGCCGCGCCGCGGTGCCGTTGACGACGTAGTCCACCGCGCCCGCCGCCCAGTCGTGCGCGCCCCGATGCAGGCGCACGCCGACCACGACGTCGGCCCCCAAGTGGCTTGCCTCCTCGGCGAGTCGATCGAACGCGCGGCGCCGTGCCTCCTCCCATGCCCCAGCGATCACGTCGAGCTCGCAAATCAGCCCTCCGCCCCAGGAGGAAGACCAGGGCAGGTTCTGCCAACCGACCTGATGCACCGAGGCACCGAGCACCTGCCCGAGCGGTTGCAGCCCGAGCTTGGAACAGAGCGCAAACTCATCAACCGACAGCGTGCTCGAAAACGGCGCACCACTCGTCGCCATCTCCCGCAGGCGGCGTTCAGCCTGCAGGGGGATGCGTCCCGACTCAATCCGCGCCAGCGACTCGGCCTGCTCGCGCTCCCGAGTCTCGGCAGAGGCGTCGCGGTCGGCGTCGGTCATCAGCTCAGCAGCCGCGCCAGCGCCTCTCGCGCCTCGGCGCTGCGTCCGGAGGCTTGACGCAACTGCAACTCCAGTGTGCTCACCCAGGCGCCGATGCCGAGCGGCTCGCGCTTGATCGAGATGCCACCCACCTCGCGCTCGCGCCAGCCTTCGAGGTGCCCATTCGTTCGGCGCAGCGAAAGCACGCAGTCGCCGAGTCGCACCTCGATCCGTTCGACGAGCTTCCCGCGCCCAAACAGTCCACGCCCCCGTCGCTCGACGCGGGCGTGTGTCGGCAGTATCTGCTCAAGCTTGCTGGCGAGCACCTCCAGGGACGTGCCCGCATCCCGATCGTCGGCCCTCAGTCCGGCGGCATCTAGATC
>DASYAP010000012.1:0-57824 GCA_036501265.1 Solirubrobacteraceae bacterium
CTGGGAGCACGGCGTGTTCATCGGCTCGACCATGTCCTCGGAGACCACTGCGGCCGCGGCCGGGGCGGTGGGCAAGCTGCGCTTCGACCCGATGGCGATGCTGCCCTTCTGCGGCTACCACATGGGTGACTACTTTGGCCATTGGCTAGGGCTGACAAGCCGCGAGGGCGCCCGGCTTCCGAAGATTTTCCACGTCAACTGGTTTCGCAAGGGCGCAGACGGCAAGTTCCTGTGGCCTGGGTTTGGGGAGAACTCCAGGGTCCTGGCCTGGATCTTCCGTCGCTGCGAGGGACGGGCGCAGGCGGTGGAGACTCCGATCGGCTTGGTGCCACCGGTGGGTGAGGGGGGAATCGAGACCGAGGGACTCGACATCACGGAGGAGCAGATGCACCAGCTGCTCTCCGTCAACCCCGCCGAGTGGCGCGAGCAGCTCGAGGGCATCGAGGAGCACTACGCCAAGTTCGGAAACCGGCTGCCCCGGGCGCTGCGCGAGCAGCTCGACGAGCTGGGACGGCGGCTTTAGCCCTGATGGTCTGACCGATGGGCCCGGGCACGCCGCATCACGCGGTCGATTTGGGGGTCGGCGGACCGGTAGCCAACCGCTCGGTTGAGCGCGCCTGCCGGCTCCTGTCTGCGTTCTCCATCGAACGGCCGTTTCTGACGCTGGCAGAGCTTGCCGGCGACACCGAGCTGCCCAAGGCGACCGCCCACCGCCTCGCCGCCGCCCTGCGGGCGTGCGGCTTTTTGACCCAGACCGAGGACGGACGCTATGGACTCGGCGTCAAACTGCTCGAGTTGGGAGCGGTGCTGCGCGAGAGCATGGATGTGGTCCAGCTCTGCAGCCGTGCGATGAACGCAATCGCGGCGGCGAGCGGCGAGACGGTCCTGCTCGTTACGGTGGATTGGGAGCGGTGCGAGGTGCTGTTGGTGGCACGTCGCAACAGCCCTCATCCGCTGGCAGTAGGCACATTGTTCGGCCGTCCGCAACCGATTCCGCCCGGGGGAGCCCTCGGCCAGGCGTTGCTCGCAGGGCTTTCGCCCAGTGATCTGGAAACCGTGATAGACGGGCTTCACCTGGTCGCGACGACACCCAAGACCCCCATCGAGCGGCGCCTTCTGCTCCGGCACATCGCGCGGGCCCGCGAGATGGGATTCGCCTCGGAGCAGGATGAGTTCATCGAGGGCGGTGCCGGGGTGGCCGTGCCGGTGATCTTCGAGGAAGGCCGGCCACTCGCCGCGATCGGCGTGGTCGGCCCGACTTCCCGGCTTGCCGATAAGGTCCCGTCGCTGGGGGCCCTGCTGCTCGACAGCACGGTCACGCTGCGGCCGGCCCAGCCGGAAGGAAGAGTCCGCTCGGCGCGGCAATAGTGTTCCCAAGAGACCGGATGACGTAGCACCCGACGCAAAAATGGAATATGTTCCGCTCTGCGGAACGCACGATGGGGGCCAGAAGCACATCCGGGGCAACCCAAACTCGCGTGGGGCAAGCTGCACCCGGCCCCCGGCTTGAGCTTGCTCGTATATCGAAGTCGTTTCGGGCGGTACAGGCACTCCGGGAGGTCTCGATGGTCGTGGAGCCGGGCGAGATCCACGGGCTGGTGGGGGAGAACGGCTCTGGCAAGTCAACCCTCGTCAAAATCCTGTCCGGCTATCACACGCCGGACCATGGCGGCTGGCTAACGGTTGACGGCGAACCGATTGCGCTGCCGGTGCGGCCTGCGGCGATGCGAAGGCTGGGACTGTCGGTGGTCCACCAGGATCTCGGACTGATCGACTCGTTCTCGGTGATGGAGAACCTCCGCGTTGCCCTGTTTGGCGTCAGACGGTTCAGCCGCGCGATCCGATGGAGCCGGGAACGAGAGCTTGCCCGCTCCGCGTTGGCGGCTCTTGGCGCAGACATCGACCCGGACGTGCGAGTGGCCGAGCTGTCAATCGCGCAACGCGCCGAGGTCGCAATCGCCCGAGCGCTGCAGTACCACGAGCGCGGCCGCGGTTTGGTCATGTTCGACGAATCGACTCGCGCGTTGCCGCTCACGGCACGGCAGCATTTCCATTCGCTGGTGCGCGACTTCGTCGCGCTCGGAGGCTCAGTGCTGCTGGTGAGCCATCAGCTCGAGGAGGTGCTCGAGCATACCGACCGGCTCACCGTGCTTCGCGACGGCAGAGTCGTCGCCAGTGGCCTCAGCACAAACGGGCTCTCGGAGCACGAGCTGATCCGGCTTATGTTGGGCCGAGAGCTCAAACGCAACTCTCAGCGGCGCGAGGCGACCAAGCGCGGTGCGCCCCCCGCCGCGGAGATACGGGGCCTGACAGGGGGCCTGGTAAAGGACGTGAACGCATCCGTGGCGATCGGAGAGATCGTCGGCGTGACCGGGCTGCTGGGTTCGGGCTTCGAGGAGGTCCCATACCTCATCACGGGGGCGCGCAGGGCAGCGGCCGGAGTGGCGCGCGTGGGCGAACAAGAGTTCAACCTGAGGGACTCGTCCGTGCGAGAGTTGCTGGCAGCGGGCGTTGCGCTAGTGCCCGAGCGCAGAGAGCGGGAGGGGCTTGCGTTCTCAGAGTCGGTGCTCGACAACGTGACTCTGCCACGCCTGCGCGCTCGCGGTGGGATCGGACCGCGGAGGCGGTCCTGGCAACGGGATGAGGCCGACCGTGTCGTCCGCGAGCTCGACATCCGACCCCCCGACGTGCACATGCCCGTGAAAGCTCTCAGCGGCGGCAACCAGCAGAAGGTCCTGCTCGGTAAATGGCTCTACGGCCGGCCGAAGCTCCTACTCCTACACGAACCCACGCAGGGCGTCGACGTGGGCGCGCGAGAGGAACTCGAGCGGGCAATCCGCGGTGCCGCTGCAAACGGCTCGGGAGTGATACTCGCCGGCATGGATGCGAGCGAGCTCGCGGGCCTGTGTGACCGCGTGCTCGTAATGCGCGAGGGTCGCATTGCCTCGGAGCTGCGCGGCGCGCTCTCGCCCGAGCGCATCATCGACGCGGTCTACCTCGAGGGGCGCGGGGGGAGGGCCCGGTGAGCCTGCGTGTACCGCAAGGGGAGGGCGGCCGTGCGAGCCTCCGCCGGCTGCCAACGCGGGGCGGGCTGGGGAGCGCCGCCGCCAAGCTCTCAGAGCGCTACGCGATCGTCGGGCTGTGGGGCGTCATGATCGCCGTATATTCGGTGCTCGAGCCGTCGACGTTCGACACCAGCGGGACGTTTCAGACCATCTTCGGATCTCAGGCCGCCCTGGTGTTCCTCTCGATGGCGTTCCTCACCACCGTCATCGTCGGGGAGTTCGTCGACCTATCGGTCGCCTCGGTGCTCGGGCTGTGCGCGACGATCGTGCCGGTTCTGGCTGTGCTGGACCATGTCAACGTCGCGCTCGCCTCGGTGATCGCGGTGGCGGTGGGCGTCTGTGCAGGGGCCATAAACGGCTTTCTCGTTGTGTACGTCGGGGTCAACACGATCGTCGTCACGCTGGGGATGTCCACGTTGCTATCGGGAATCGCTTTGGCGATTGCGCACCTGAGTGCGGTCAGCGGACTGAGCGCGTCTTTCGGGCAGCTCGCGCTGGCCAATGTGGGGGGTTTGCCGATCTCCTTCTTCTACGGCCTCGCCCTCGCGCTGGCATTCGCCTACCTACTTGCATTCACGCCGCTCGGCCGCCACATGCAGTTCGTGGGCGCCAACCGGGAGGTGAGCCGGCTCGCCGGCGTGCGCGTCGACTTGATCCGGTTCGGAGCGTTCGTCGCCGCGGGCGGTCTCTGCGGGATCGGCGGTGTCGTGGTGTCGGCGGGGCTGGGCGGCTTTGACCCCACCACCTCCATCACGTATTTGCTTCCGACCGTCTCCGCCGTCTTTCTGGGAACCGCAGTTGTCCGGCCGGGCAGGTTCAACCCCTTAGGAACCCTGATCGCCCTGTATTTCCTGGCCACCGGAATCCTGGGGCTAGAGGAGCTGGGGCTCGCGGGCTGGATTTCTGACGTCTTCTACGGCGCGGCCCTGGTGGTCGCGGTGACCTTGACGACCTTGCTGCGAAAACGCGCCGCGCCCTGAAGCGCTCACTGTCCCGCCACAACGAAAGAGGATGGCTAAGCACCAAATGTCTCGGAAACGAATCAAGCCTAGGCTCCCGCAATTTCTGACTATGTTCGCGGCGGTTATTGGCACCGTGCTGCTCGCAGCGTGCGGCAGCTCGAGCAAGTCCGCAACCTCAACTTCTTCGGGCTCTTCCGCCGGCGTTTCCCGGGCCAGCGCGGTCGTCGCCAGCCTCAATCGGCCCACAACGAGTTTTCACCCGCCGGGACCACCCCTGAAGGACGTGAAGAAGCTCCGAGGCAAGACCGTCTGGTACATCCCGATTTCCCTATCAGTTCCGGTCTTCGCGGTCGGCAACAGCGCGCTCCACACCGCGCTCGGGAAGGCCCGTGTTGCGGAGCGCGCCTGCAGCGGCGAAGCCAATCCGTCCGCCACCGCCGCCTGCATAAACCAGGCGGTGGCAAGTGGCGCCGGCGCAATCATCACTGACGCTGTGCCTGTGGCCCTCGCCGCGAACGCGTTTTTCAACGCCGAGCGCCACCACATCCCTGTCCTGATCGTCAACCAGCTGCCGCCGCCTCACGGTGTACCCGGGGCCGTCCAGGGGGCGGGTAACGATCGGCTCGCATACGCCCTCCTCCAGGACAGCGCACTGGTTGGGGCGGAGGCCGACTGGGTCATAGCCAACTCGCACGGCAACGCGAGTGCGCTGCTGATGCCTTTCACGGACTCGCCATCGACGCTCGCTTACGCCGCCAAGGCGCAAGCGATCTTCCACCGCGACTGCCCTGGCTGCAAGGTCACGGTCCAGAAGGTCGGACTGGCCAACGCGACCCTGATTCCGTCGCAGACGAGCGCCGCGTTGCTCAAACACCAGGGCCTCCAGTACGTGATCCCAGAGTTCGACGCCGTGCTTCAGCCCGTGGGCCAGGGAATTCAGCAGACGTCGTCGAGTCAGCACGTGAAGGTAGCGACCGCGGGCGGAGACCTTCCCGCGCTGCAGGAGATCAAGGCGGGACGACTCGCGCTCGATGCTGGCGAAGATTTTCCGTACGAGGGCTGGGCAGACGCGGACGAGGTCATGCGCATGATGCTCGGCATGCCGGTGGTAACTGAGCACGTCCCTGTGCGCCTCTTCACCGCCGCCAATGTCGGCTCGCTCCGTTTGACGCCGGCGGCCCAGGCCTCTGGCGAGTGGTACGGCTCGAGCGCGTACTCGACCATGTTCGAGCACCTGTGGGGAGTGAGATAGGACAGGCGGGGCCCGGCGAGACTTCGGGCGGCTTGGTGCCAGCGGTTGGTAAGCGGCGACTCGACGAGCTCTAGACGCATCTAGGCCGGTCCCGGGCGCGGCTCGGCTCCCGTACGCTCAGATCGTGGCACTTCCGTTCCTGCCGTCCGACGCCGCGATGCTCGCGCTGCAGGCTGGCGTCGTCGCGGCGCCGCGGGAAGTGACTCGCCCACGGATGCTCGACCGGTTCACGGGACGGTGGTGGGCGCTGGTGCCGGTGGGCTCGATCGTGGCGGTGATCTTCGCCATCCGGTACGCCTCGGGAACCGCGACGGGGTTGACCTACCTCGCGTTGGTGGCCATCCCTCCGCTGGCCGCGGCGGCGCTGGCATGGGCGGCCAGGGGGCCCGGCCGCTGGCCCGTCGGCCGCGTCGTCTTCGGGATCGTCGTGGCCGGGGTCCTGTTCGCCCTCGCCTGGGCCGACGGCAACTCGCTTGTGGGGCAGGGGGCGGCCGCGCTGCTCTCGGCGCTCAGTTGCGTGACGCTCGGAGTCCTGCTCGCGGCCGTTACTCCGCCTGGGTGGCTCAAGGTGGGGATCATCGTGATGGCCGCGGCCGATGTGTGGCTCGTCACATCGGACCTGCTGCAGGCGCCCAACGCCACACTGGTCGCCGCCCAGCCGGCGGCGGGGCTCCCGCGCCTTCAGAGCGAGACTTTCGGCTCGATCTCGATGGGCTACGGGGATATGTTCGTCGCCGGCCTGCTGGGGGCGGTCATGGCCGCCAACCGCAGGACACAGTGGGGGGCCGCGCTGCTCACGTTGCTTCTGGCGAGCGCCATGGACGTCCTGTTCCTGGTCCTCAACGAGCTCCCCGCGACGGTTCCCGTGGCGGTCGCTCTGATCGTGATCGAGGTTGTCAAGGCCTTTCGCCGCAGGCGTACGCGATCTAAGGAGCACACGCGCACGCGAGCTGGGCCGCGGGCAGGGGGTGATTCCGTACCAGCGCTACGGCGAGCGCCCGAGGACGCGCCATCGCGAGGGTGACCGGGGCTAGTGCTGGGCGTCGCCCGTCGAGGCGGGTGGGCGCGATTCCTCGGCCAGCGAGGTGATCGCGAGCGTTCCGCGGGCCGCGGTCTCCAGCACCTCGGTGGCCTCCTCGGCGGAGCGGGCATAGAGCTCGACCAGCATGTGAACCACGATCCGGTCCTCGTCGTGCTTATGGAAGCGGACGTGGGTGAAGAACTCGCGGGTGCCATTATCGCCGAAGGCGGCGTAGGAGAGCGCCTCGCCGGCTTCGGGGCCCGAACAGGTTTCGACGTCGTCGGCGTCGACGGTCACCGTGCACGAGGCCACCCACGGGGTGCCGGCAATCATTCGCTCCCAGCGATCCTCGATCGGCTCGACGCGGCCGTTGTGGAAGCCCAGGTGCGGCTGGTCGTGCATGCACTCGAGGCACTGGATCACCGCCTCCTGCATCTCGTCCACCACGTCGCCGCGCTCGCCCGTTTCAGGGTCGATCTTGTGAATGCCCTCGTAGTGGACCTGAACCTCGAGGTTCTGCGACCAGCAGCGGTAGCAGCGAAGCCAACTCCTTACCGACGTCGAACCCTCCATGCATACTGATTTTACGATCCGCCGCTCCGTAGGGTTCCTGCGATGAGCCCTTCAAGCATTTCCGGCCCCCAGTCGACTCCCATCGGCGTCGTGCTTGCGGGCGGTCGGGGTAGGCGGCTGGGCGGCGGCAAGGCGGTCGCCCAGCTGTGCGGGCGGCCGATGATCTCGTACCCGCTGGCGGCGCTCGAGGCCGTCCTGGCGGAGGTCGTGGTGGTGGCCAAGGCCGAGGCGGAGCTGCCCCGCCTTCCTTCGCACACGAGGCTATGGAGCGAGTCGGAGTCGTTGCAGCACCCGCTCATCGGACTACGCACGGCGCTCGAACTGGCCGCGGGCACGACGGTGCTGGTGTGCGCGGTCGACCTGCCGCTGGTAAACCCGGCGCTCGTCAGGCGCCTGGCCTTGGCCCAGCCGGAGTCCGCGCTGGCCGTTGTCGCGAGCCAGGGGGACGCGATCCAGCCGCTACTGGGGCGCTATAGCGGCCGTGCGCTTGAGCTTCTGCCGCGTGCCGATCCGGAAACCCCGTTGCGCACGGCAGTCGGGGCGCTGGAACCGCAGCGCATTGAGGTGACCGACCCCCTGGAGCTATTCAACGTCAATACGCCTGCTGATCTAGCGCGGGCGGCGGCGCTTCTGTGCGGCCCAGGAGCCAGTGCCCGATTGCCGATTTAGCGCACGCTCGGGTCTGATTGCCGACCGACCGCGCGCTTAGCTTAGCCGCCGATCGCAGACATCGTCCGGTCGGGCTGGATGAAGCCCGGCTCGCCGACGTGATGCTTTAGCTCTTTGCGCCACACGGCCGCACGGATGATGTCCTGCAGTTCGGCGTCGCCGGCGCCGGCCCGCAATGGGGCGCGCAGGTCGGTCTCATTTAGAGAAAAGAGGCACGTGCGCAGGCGTCCGTCGGCGGTCAGGCGGATCCTGTTGCAGTCGGCGCAGAAGGGCTCAGAGACCGGATTGATGAAGGCGATCTTGCCGGGGCCGTCGGCAAAGCGATATACGCGCGCCGTCGAGTGCGGCTCGCGAGGGCAGAGCTCGAGGGGGTATACGGCCTCTACAAGGGAGCGGATCTCGGTCCCCGTGAGCACGCGGTCGCTGCTCCAGGCGCGATCGCCGTCGAGCGGCATGAACTCAATGAATCGCACCTCGTACGGGGTGCGCCTTGCGAGCTCCGCGAAGGGAATGACCTCATCCTCAGTGAAGCCCCGGATCGCAACGGCGTTGATCTTGATCGGGTGCGCTTCGGGGAAGGCGGCCAGCCGCTCGAGCCCGCGCAGGACCTGAGGGAGGGCATCGCGGCGCGTGAGCTGGTAGAAGCGATCGCGCTGCAGCGAATCGACCGAGACGTTGAACCGGTCAATCCCCGCGCGGACCAGCGCCTCGGCGTCGCGCTCAAGCAAAAAACCGTTCGTGGTCACCGATAGCTCGTGGACGCCAGGAAGGTTCGCGAGCATGGTCGCCAAAGTGGGAAAATCGCGCCTGACGAGCGGCTCGCCGCCGGTCAGGCGCACGTCGTGGACGCCCATGGAGGACATGATTGCCACCAGACGGACGATCTCTTCGAAAGTGAGGATCTCGGTGCGCTCGAGCCAGGGAAGCCCCTCGGCCGGCATGCAGTACTGGCAGCGGAAGTTGCAGCGGTCGGTGACGGACACGCGCAGGTCTCCGATCAGGCGTCCGTGACCGTCGATGAGCGGGTCGCTCTGAAGCGGGTCGCTCTGAAGCGAGGCGCTCTGAAGGGAGGCGCTCTGAAACGAGGCGCTCTGAAACGGGGCGCTGGCCATGACCTAGAGGCTAGAGGCTACCCTGCGGCGATGAGATCCAGGGCCGCCGCCGGTGTTGCCCTCGGGGTGGCCTCTCTTTTGCTCGCTGGGTGCGGCTCCTCGCAAACCCAGCAGGTGCGGGCAAAGGTGCAGCAGTTCGCGGTGGCGGTCGCCCACCGTGACGCGAGGACGATCTGCACCGAGGTCTTCTCGCCGTCGCTGGTGAAGCGCTTCGCGAGTGCCGGGGTGGGGTGCAAGCGAGCTCTTGACATCTTCCTCTCGGGGCTCCATCACCCCACGCTGGCCGTGGGACGGGTAAGCGTGCACGGGTCCAAAGGGTCCGCGATGACGCTGTCGGGGGCGAGCGGCCAGACCGCGTCACTGCGTCCTGTCGAGCTGGTGAAGACCTGGGCCGGGTGGCGTATCGCCGCCCTGGGGGCGCCGGTCAAGTCCTCGAGCGGTTCAGGTGCGGGGAGTCGGACCAACGGGAAGACGACGACGGGGGCCACGACGACCACAAAGCGGGCGCCGACGACGACCACGACGGGGGCGTCGACGACGACCACGAAGGGGGGCGGGTAAAAAGCGCAACACCACCGCCGGTACAGGTGGCGTTTGCGAAGAGTGCTCGGTATGCGAGAACTATTCGCACCACCCGCCGGCTGGAGCCCGGGTGTTGCGAATACCGCTCGCGAGCTGGCGCCGAGGGGAGGCTGCTAGTCCGGCTCGCCCGGCTCGAGCGCCCGCTCCTCGAGCGCCTGCGTCAGCGCCAGCACGTCAAGGCGCGGATCCTGCTCGTCGAGATAGCGCGCCGCCGCTCGCGGCCCGCCCAGGGCGCGCAGACCGCGCTCGCCGTGTTCGGCGGCGAAGTCGGCCAATGCCTGCATCCGGCGGGCGTGGAGCCGCCGGGAAGGGATGTCGAGCGAGGCGCGGTGGTCATCGAAAGCCTCGATCAGGTCATCGATCCCGCTCGGTGGCGGGACGGAGGACACGGCTACAACCGCGGTTTCGGCTGCATCCAATGACTTCAGCGCAGCGAGCAGATCGGCCATCGCGCGTCGCGCCGCACCGCCGAGGTCCGCCTTGGCGACCACGAGTACGTCGGGGACCTCCATGATTCCCGCTTTGAGGAACTGAAGCAGGTCCCCGGAAGCGGGCTGCACCACAACCGCGACGGTGTCCGCCACATCGGCGACCTCCGTTTCCGACTGACCCACGCCGACCGTCTCGATCACGACCACGTCGAAGGCGACGGCGAGGGCCATGGCCGCCGCCCGGGTCGGGGCCGCCAGCCCCCCGAGCCTGCCGCTCGTTGCGGTGGAGCGCACGAAGACCGCCGGGTCGGCCGGATCGACGTCGATCCGAGCGCGGTCGCCGAGGAGGGCGCCTCCCGACCGGCGCGAGGTCGGATCGACGGTGAGCACGGCGATCGAGCGCCCGCGCCGGCGCCACGCGGCCACCAGCTGCGAGAGCAGGGAAGACTTGCCGACGCCGGGTGGTCCGGTGACGCCGATGATGTGGCCGCCGGCCTCCGCACCGAGCAGCGCCGGCGAGACGCTGCGCACCATCGCCTTCGCCTCGCCTCGCGCCGCCGGCGAGCGGCTCTCCAACAGGTTGAGTACCGCGGGCGCGACGGTCGTGTCCCGCTCGCGCAGGCGGGCGCCAAGCTCGGTGCCGCCGAGCGCGGGACGGCGGCTCAAGCGACCGCGGGCGCGTCGATGCCGTTTCGCTCGGCGACCAGCGCGACGATGTCCCGGATCATCCGGCTGAGATCCCAATCCTTTGGGGTGTAGACCGCGGCCACGCCCGCCTCCCGGAGCCATACGGCGTCTGCCTCGGGAATGATTCCGCCGACCACCACGGGTACCTCCGACGCACCGGCGTCGCGCAGGGCCTCCAGCACCGAGGGAATCAGCTCGCGGTGCGAGCCCGAGAGGATCGAGAGACCAACGACATGGACCCCTTCTTGGGCGGCGGAAGTCGCGATCTGTGCCGGGGTGAGCCTGATGCCCTCGTAGACCACGTCCATCCCCGCATCGCGTGCGCGCACGGCAATCTGCTCGGCGCCGTTGGAGTGACCGTCGAGACCGGGCTTGCCGACCAGCAGCTTGAGCCGCCGACCGAGCGCCTCGGAGACCTGCTCCACCTCCTCGCGCAGCTCCGCCAGCCCTTCGGCGGGCAGTACTGCCGCCTCGCCAACCCCCGTGGGAGCGCGATACTCGCCGAACGCCTCGCGCAAGGTCTGCGCCCACTCGCCGGTCGTGACACCGGCCCGGGCTGCGGCGACCGTGGCGGGCATGATGTTCTCCTGGTCGCTGCGCGCGACGCGCGCGAGCTCGGCGAGGGCCTCGTCGGCCCTTCCCTGGTCACGCGCGGCACGCCATTGCTCGACGGCCTGACGGCACTGTGCCTCAACCTCGGGGTCGACCACGAGAATCCCGCCGTCCCCGCTTGCGACCAGCGGCGAGGGCTCGCTCCGCGTGAAGCGATTGATCCCCACGACCGTTTGCTCGCCGGCCTCGATCCTCCGCAGCCGCTCGCGGTGGGACGTAACGAGCGCGCCCTTCATGTAGTCGACGGCCTCGACTGCGCCACCCATCTCGGCCACCCGCGCCATCTCCTCGCGCGCTCCCTCCACCAGCTCGGCGACCAATGCGTCCATCACTCTGGAGCCATCGAAGATGTCGGCGTACTCGAGCAGGTCGGTCTCATAGGCCAGGATCTGCTGCAGGCGCAGCGACCATTGCTGGTCCCATGGCCGCGGCAGTCCCAGCGCCTCGTTCCAGGCCGGCAACTGGATGGCTCGCGCGCGGGCGCTGCGCCCCAGCGTGACCGCGAGCGCCTCAAGCGCAATGCGGTAGACGTTGTTCTCGGGCTGCGACTCCGTGAGCCCCAAGGAGTTGACCTGGACGCCGTAGCGGAACCGACGGCTGCGCTCGTCGGCCACGCCGTAGCGCTCGCGCCCCAGCTCATCCCATAAAAGCGCCATCGCGCGCAGCTTCGCGTGCTCCTCGACAAAGCGCACGCCGGCGTTCACGAAGAACGAAATCCTGGCAAAGACGCGCACCATCACGTCTTCGCCGGGGTCACCGTTGACGTTTCCAAGACGTTCGCGGACCGCATCAAGCACCGCGATCGCGTTGGAGATCGCGTAGGCGATCTCCTGAACCGGCGTCGCGCCCGCCTCCTGGAGGTGGTAGGAGCAGATGTTGATCGGGTTCCACTTGGGGATGTGGGTGACCGCGTAGGCGATCGTGTCGGCGATCAGCCTCATGCTCGGTCCGGGAGGGAAGGCGTAAGTCCCCCGGCTCAGGTACTCCTTGAGGATGTCGTTCTGGGTGGTCCCCTGGAGCTTGTCCTCGGGCACGCCTTGCTCTTGCGCGGCGACGACATACAGCCCGAGCAGCCAGGCCGCCGTCGCGTTGATTGTCATCGAGGTGTTCATCTTCTCGAGCGGGATGGCGTCAAGCAGCACCCTCATGTCACCCACATGGGCGATGGAGACGCCCACCTTCCCCACCTCGCCGCGCGCTAGCTCGTGGTCGGGGTCATAGCCGGTCTGCGTTGGCAGGTCGAACGCGACCGAAAGGCCTGTCTGCCCTTTCTCGAGATTGCGTCGGTACAGCTCGTTTGAGCGCCTGGCGTCCGAGTGGCCTGCGTAGGTGCGCATCATCCAGGGGTGGTCGGGCTCGGGCAGGTGGGGTGTCTGGGGATGTGACATGGCGCCTTGGGATTGTAAAAATCGCAGCAGGTTTTAAGGCCGTGCAGGCATCGGGTAGCCGAAGTGGAATCCTGTAGTCATGCCCGACCAGAACTCAGCTGCTTCAGAACACGCGATCATGCAAGAAATCAACCAACCTCTCGCCGAGCTTTCCCACGACCCAGTTTCGACCGTAGCCAGCGTGGACTTCCCGCTCGTGTTGCGAGGATACGACCGCGAGGCGGTTGACGACTACGTGCGGCGAACGACGCACTTGGTCGCCGAGCTCACCGCGACGCGTTCCCCGGAGGGGGCCGTCCGCCGCGCGCTCGAGCGGGTGGGAGAGCAGGTCTCTTCGATCCTGTCCCGCGCCCACGAAACCGCCGAAGACATCACCTCCCAGTCCCGTGCCGAGGCCGAGGAGCGGCTGATGCAGGCCCGGGCCGAGTCAGAGGAGCTCGAGCGGGACGCCCACGCGCTCGCTGACCGGCTCCAGCGGGAGTCCGAGCAAAAGGCGCGGGAACTTCAACGGTCCACCGAAGCTCGTGTGCAGGAACTCGACGCCGAGGTCGATCGCATCTGGGCCGAGCGGGACCGAATTGTGAGCGATGTACGCAAGCTCTCCGAAGACCTCTCTGAGCTCGCCGGCGTCGCCGCTACGCGCTTTCCAGCGGCGACGACCGATGAGGCAGCAGTGCTACCCGGTCCGCGCGGCAGAGACTTGGCAGCGGCCACAGGAGCGGAGCTCCCTAATTCGGGCAAGCCGGATCAGCCTGTCCCACGCGAGTCGGAGCACGAGGGGCTGGCTGTTGACGAGCCCGAGACGCCCGCCGAAGTCGAGCCGGAGGCAGGCGTTCTCGGCGAGGCTCACGCCGAGCAGTCTTCGGAGCCAGACGCGGAATGGCATGAGATCCGCGCGGATGTGGGCGATGACCGGTTCGCGGGTTTCGAGCACGATCTCCCCACCGATGATCTCCCCACCGATGAGCGCGAAATTGAGGCCACGATAGGAGGCCCAGACCTCGCCGCCGGCGGCCCGCTCTCCGGTCCGGGCGCGACGAACGGCTCAGAGCAGCCCACGACCGTGCTCCAGCTGCCCCGAATCCAGGTGATTGACCTTCACCACCTCGGCGTTGAGCGGGTGATCGGCTGCTGGCAAGTCGACGACATCCTGATCGATCCTGGACCCGCGTCTTGCCTGGAGGCATTGCTGGCGGCGGTCCAAGAGCCGCCTAGGGCGCTGCTTCTGACCCATATCCACCTCGACCACGCGGGCGCTGCGGGCTCGCTGGTGAAGCGCTGGCCTGACCTCGAGGTCTACGTGCATGAGCAGGGCGTTTCGCATCTGGTGAATCCGGCGCGCCTGCTCGAGAGTGCGAGGCGGCTGTACGGCGACGACATGGAGCGCCTCTGGGGCGAGGTTCTCCCGGTGCCCGAGTCGAATCTGCGCATCCTCGGCGGAGGCGAGCGGCTCTTCGACGGCCGCTTCGAAGTCGCCTACACGCCCGGTCACGCCTCCCACCACGTCTCCTATCTGCATGGGCGGACCGCTTTCGTGGGAGATGTGGGCGGCGTCAGAATCGAGCCCGAGACCCTGACCATCCCGCCCACCCCGCCGCCGGATATCGACATCGAGGCTTGGCACACCTCGATCGAGCAGCTGCTGCGCTGGAGGCCGGAGCGGCTCGCCGTGACCCACTTCGGGGCCAACGAAGACATCGGCACGCAGCTAGCCGATCTTGCCGACCGGCTCGACACGTGGGCGGCGCTCGTTCACGCCGAGGATCTCGAGACCTTTGTAGGCATCGTCGAGAGTGAGATCGAGCGGGGCGCAAGCCCGGCTCATCACGAGGCGTATAAACTGGCCGCGCCGCCGGAACAGATCTACGCGGGACTCGATCGCTATTGGCGTAAGCGCGAAGGGTCAGTTGACTCGGAGGAGCCGGCCCAGGGGACCGCTGCAAGCGAGGAGGAGTTCATGGACGCTCCCGGCGGTTTGGCCGCCCAACCCTCCACTCACGCCGGACGCTCGGTCCACCACAGCCGGCGGGGGCCCGGATTGGACTGACCATCGACCGGGGTTATCCTGGGCAGATGGCGCGCACTGTCGAGCTACCGCGAGTAAGCAGGGGCGGGACCGGCAAAGGCGGAATTTGGCGTGTGGTTGTCCTCAACGACGAGCACAACACCTTCGATCATGTCGCCGAATCGCTAGCGCGGGTGCTTCCCGCGGTGTCTCTTGCCGAGGGCTACCGGTTCGCGCACCGTATCCACAACAGCGGCTGCGCGATCGTGTGGGGCGGCCCCCGTGAAGAGGCCGAGCAGTACTGGGATCAGCTCGACGGGGCGGGGCTGACCATGGCGCCTTTGGAGGCTGCCTAGCCCCGCGTGACCACCGCGGCCGCTTAAATTAAGCCTGGTTGGCGACGGGAGCTTGGCCTGCTGGGACCGGTTTGCGTTCGGCCAGCTTGGCCTCCTGCCGCTCTGGGCTCACTCGCTTCACGTTCCAGACCAGTCCCATTTTCTCCAGCACGGCGATCAAAAGCCCGGTCGGGTCGGCGACGCGTTCCCACAGCCGCAGACCATGGAAGGCCGACGTGGGGAAGGCGTGATGGTTGTGGTGCCACGCCTCGCCCATCGACAGAGGCGCGAGCCAGAAGACGTTGCGCGACTCGTCCTCTACGTCGAAGCGTCGGCGACCGAAGAAATGGCAGACAGAGTTGATCGACCAGGTCACGTGGTGCAGTAGGAACACCCGCACGAAGCCGCCCCACAGCAATGCGGTCAAAGCCGCGCCGAAACCGCCGCCGATGACCCAACCGAGCACAAACGGCGCCACGAAGCCGAGTGCCACCCAGAGACCGAACAGCTTGTCGATCACGCGGATCGTCCGGTCCTTGACCAGGTCCGACGCGAAGCGTTGGCGGTCCGCCGTGCCGACGGTTTCGAACAACCATCCCATGTGCGCGTGCCACAGGCCCTTGACGCCACCCCAGAATCCGGGCCCGCTCAGGTGTGGGGAGTGCGGATCGCCCTCCTGGTCGGTGAAAGTGTGGTGCTTGCGGTGGTCGGCCACCCAAGTTATGACCGATCCCTGTACCGCCATCGACCCAAGTACGGCGATCACGGCCCGAAAGGTCCGCGAGCCGTCGAGCGCTCGGTGCGTGAACATGCGGTGGTATCCGAGCGTGACCCCGAGGCAGGTGAGCACGTAGAGACCGATGAGCAGCCCTAGCTCGAGCGGGCCGATGGCTTCGTTCCAGAGCAGAACGATGGCCACGACCACTCCCACCAACGGCGTCGGCACGCCGATGAGATTCACGATCTTGTGGGCTCGGGTCATCACAGCAGTACCTGACCTATCACATCCTGGGGGCACGTGTCACGGCGGAGCAGATGCTTCCCCCTCCAGCTGGCGGTTACACCGCCGTTTGGGGCTCCGGTGCAGGTTCGGCCTCAGGTGCCAAGGGCACCTCGGGGCCGAGCTCGCCGGCGGCGATCTCATCGTGCCAAAAATAAGTGATCGGGATCTGGAAGCGACCAGCGTTGCGGGCGCGGAACTCGATCATCTCGGGACCGTCCCAGTACCGATACCAGTCGTCCTTGGACTCGCACCACGTCATCTGGGTGATGCGGTAGCGATCATCGCGGTTGCGATGGACGGCGTATCTGGTGCCTCCATAGCGCAGTGCGATCGGGGCGACCTCGGTGACGCTCGCGGCGAAGGCATCCTGACGAAGCACGGTCGCGTACCACTGGACCCACATGACTCCCGCCATCAGGCGCCAACCTCCGCGTGAATCGCCCCTGGCCCGGGCGCGGTTTTGCCCTGGCTTTCTTCAGGCGCTCCGACGAGGATCGAGATCTTGCCGCAGTGCTTGTTCTCCTTCATCAGCTGGTGGGCCTCGGGAACGCCTTCGAAGTTCATCGTGCGCCAGAGCACAGGTCGGATCTTGCCCTGCTCGATCAGTTCGTTGGCCTTCATGCACTCATAAGCGTTGGCGAAGTGAGATCCGATTATCTGCTTCTGGCGCATCCACAGATGACGGACGTCGAAATCTAGGTGGTAACCGGTGGTCCCGGCGCAGATTACGACCTTGCCGAACGGCTTGGCGGCGAAGACGGAGGTTGGGAAGGTTGCCTTGCCGACGTGCTCGAAGACGATGTCGGGAGCGTCGCCGAGGATTTCCTTCACCGCCTTGGCAAACCGGCGCGATTCTTTGAATCGGGCCTTCTCCTCGTCGGGCGTCTCCCCGCCGCGGCGCATCATGCCCATGTAATCGTTGCGGTCGATGAAGGCGGTGGCGCCGAGCTGCATCACAAGCTTGCCTTTCTCCTCCGATGAGACCACGCCGATGCACTCGGCGCCCGCCGCCGCGCAGAGCTGAACGGCGAAGACCCCGAGGCCGCCAGCGGCCCCCCAGATGAGGACCCGGTGGCCGGCCTTCAAATTGCACTGGTCGATCAGCATCCGGTAGGCGGTGAAGTACACGAGGCCGTAGGAGGCCGCCTCTTCCCACGTCAGATTCTGGGGCCTGGGCAAGAGCTGCTGGGCCTGGACCTTGGTGAACTGGGCAAAGGAGCCCCAGGTGGTCTCATAGCCCCAGATGAGCTGTGACGGGGCCGCCAGCGGGTCGAGCCCGTGAACCTCGGGATCCTCGTAGGAAGCCTGGTTGCAGTGGATGACCACCTCGTCCCCCGGCCGCCAGCGGGTGACTCCGAGCCCGACTTTCCAGACGATCCCGGAGGCGTCGGAGCCGCCGATGTGATGGCCCCACTCCGGATGATCTCCGTAAGGAAAGACCGATACCGGCTTGCCCTGGGCCGCCCATACGTTGTTGTAGTTGACCCCGGCCGCCATGACTCGGACGATCACTTCAAACGCGCCAGGCTCGGGCACTTCGATCTCCTCGAGCTGGAAGGCGTCGAGCGGCTCCCCCTCCCGCTCGGGGCGGATCACCCACGCCGCCATGGTGCGGGGGAGCTCGCCGGGCTCGGCTTCAACTACGGAAACTTGGCTTACGTCGACGGCCACTCGGATCCAGGGGTCGGGAACGGGTTACGGGATCGTAGCTATCCGCTGCTAGGTGGGCCGCACGAGCGAGGCTCGACCGGCCAGGCTACGCGGCCGCGCGTTCCTCGTGTGCGAGCGCCTGGGGCTCGGCGACGGGCTCCGGCTCAGCTTTTGCAGGAGCCCGCTCGATCAGCGCCCAGGCTATGAGCGCACCGACCACCATCGTGATGGCTCCGATCTCGAGGCCCGTGCCGAGCGCCGAGATAAACGCACCATTGACGGCGTGGGTGACCTGCGGAGCCACGTGGTGGGCGCCCGACGAGCTGCCGCCGCTGCCCAGCGCGCTGACGATGTGGGCGCGAACGGAGGAGGGGAGGTGGGGTAGGGCAGAGTTGATCTTGCTCGTGCCGATGGTCGTCACGAGCGCCCCCATCGCCGCGAGACCCACTGATCCGCCGACCATACGGCTCATCGAGAGGACGCCCGAGGCGGCGCCCGACTTGGTCCGGTCGACCGCGTTCATCGCAGCCGTGCTCATCGGCGACATCACCAGACCCACACCGAAGCCCATCAAGATGAATCCGGGCAGCAGAAGGCCGTAACCGCTGTGGACGCTGATCCCCGACTGGAGCAACATCGCCCCGGCGACAATCAGCAGCCCCAGCGTCATCAGCGGGCGGGGACCGACGCGGTCAGTCAACCGTCCAGCCAGCGGTCCCATGATGATGATCACAACCGTGGCGGGTAGGAACCGCAGTCCCGTCTGCAGCGCCGAGTAATGGAGCACGTTCTGCAGGTACAGCGTGATGAAGAAGAACTGGGCGAACATCCCGAACGTAACCAGGAACCCGACCAGGTTCGCTCCCGCAGAGGTACGCGAGCGGAAGAAGGCGAAGTCGACCATCGGAGCGCGGACGCGGCGCTCGATTACGACGAACGCAGCCAGCCCGGCCGCGGCGAGAGCCAGAAGCCCAATCACCCGCGCCGAGCCCCAGTGCCAGGTGTTGCTTTCGATGAGACCGAGCACGAGCGCGGTTAGGCCGACGGTGATGGCGCCGATTCCAGCGAAGTCAATGGTTCGTCCCACGGTCTCGTCGCGCGAGTCGTGTGCGGCGAACAGAGTCACCGCGATTGCTATGACCGCGATCGGCGGGTTGATGAAGAAGATCGCCCGCCAGCTCACGGCCTCGGTGAGGAAGCCGCCGACTACGGGTCCGATCGCGAGTGCCAGCGCGCTCACGCCTGCCCACGTGCCGATCGCTGTACCGCGTTGGTGTGGGGGGAAGGCCTGAGTGATGATCGACAGCGTCGCCGGCATCATGAAGGCGGCCCCGATTCCTTGTACGGCCCGGAACGTGACCAGCACTGTGTCGTTGGGAGCGAAGCCGATGGCCAGACTCGCGAGGCCGAAGACGACCACGCCGAACAAGAACATCTTGCGCCGGCCGAAGATGTCGCCGAGGCGGCCGCCGGTGACCAGCAACACGGCAAAAGTGAGGGTATAGGCGTTCACCGTCCAAAGGAGCGAGGACAGCGATGCGTGCAGGTCGTGCTGAATCGACGGCAGCGCGATGTTCACCACCGTGTTGTCCAGCATCAGCATGAACAGCGCGAAGCACATCGCACCCAGCGTCCACCAGCGGCCGTTCTCCTCGGTGATCAGGTGCCCGCGCTTGGCGAGGATTCGATCCGTCAACGGTCCTCCAACCGACAGGCGGCAATATCGGGCCGCTCGAGCAGCTTGGCGATCGCGCCCGAGAGTCGGGTCCGCTGCTGGGAGCTGAGCGTCTCGACGAATTCCTCGAGACCGCGCAGCCTCGCCGCGTTTAGCCGCCGACTGGCGGCACGACCCTGCTCGGTGATGCTGACCTGCTTCATGCGGCGGTCGGCGAGATCCTCTTGACGTTGCGCGAAGCCTCGTCGGACGAGGTCGTCGATCGCCCTGCTGGCAGCCGGCAGCGATAGCGAGGCAACCTCCGCCGCCTCCTTCACCGTCAGCGAGCGCTCGTGCTGGTCGAGGTGATGGAGCACCTTGATCTGAGTAATAGTCAGCTCGAGCGCGCCGACCGCCTCAAAGACGTCCGCCTGGCAGCTCTTGTGCAGGTAGGTGATCAGCGCGTAGAGGTCGCCCCCGAGCTCATTTGTCGCCACGTTCTCCTCAGAGCGATCCACTTTTGTCGGCGCACTCATTGCTTGCACGCAAACAAGTATTGCACAGGCGCAGTGATTTGTTGCGCGCAGTGTATCGCGCTCAGACGGGGCCTTGGTCGTCTATGGCTCGAGCAGCGCGCCGTTCCCGTTCGCGCGCGACTTGCCGACATGCAGAGAAGCTGAGGAAATTGTCGGGGGCGACAGACTGTTTTGAGCCGACGACGTGCCGACCCTGTAATCCCCGGGCCGAAAATCCACCGAGAACGAGCTCGTGGCCTGGGGATTGATGGGAGCAGTCGTGGCAAGCGCGGCGCCCCCGGTTGCCCGCCGCACGGTCAGCTGGACAGCCTGACTCGCCTGGTTGGTGATGATGAACATCACCGGACCCGCGCCGACCGCCCTCGGCGAGACCGACACTCTGGCGTCGTTGACGTAGACGCTTAGATTGATCGGCGTGGGCGGGCGCGCCTTGTCGGCGAAGTGCGCGCTACTCCCGCATCCGGCCAACGCAAACGCCAAAAGCGCGACCACCCCGATAGTCGCTCCACGCATCCTGGGCCTGGTTCTCCTCTGTCCACGCTGCCGTTTCAGCGCATGTTCTTCCTCGATTGGCCAAACCCTAATCGACTAGGGCCTGGACAGCACCAGAAAATTTACCTGCGAAAGACCGCAATCCTGTGTGATGCGGTGCCTTCGGGAATGGGAGCGCCACGACCTGGGTTCGTCGTCAGGCGCCGGGGGTGAAAGGAAGCGCCACGACCTCGGCGGTGCCGTCTTCGCCCTTAAGGACCAGAACCACCCCCGGCTCGGCCTCGCGGCGCACCAGGGCCAGTCCGATCGGTCCGAAGCGCGGAGATTCGACGACCGAGGTCAGGCGCCCCACAATTCGGTCGCCGAGCAGCAGCTCAGTACCGGGCGGGTACGATGCAGGGAGGCGCACCCCGCGCAGATGGCGGTTGGGCTTTCCGCGGTAGTGGAGTCGTGCGACCGTTTCCTGCCCCACATAACACCCTTTCGTGAAGGACACGGCCCGCTCGTTTAGTCCGGCCTCCTGCGGGATTACGGTCTCGTCGAGGTCGACGCCGTACAGCGGGCGGCCACGCTCGATCCGCACGCACTCAGCCGCTTGTTCCGAGACGGGGACTGCGCCCCGACCCGTCAGCGCGGAGCGCAGGGTCTCAGTCTCAGCAGCCAGGCACAGAACGTCGATGCCGCTGTCGGTTCTGATCGCGCGCGCGTCGATTCCGTCGATGGTGATCGGCCTGTGGGAGTGCTCGGTGGCCGGAAGCTCGCCCGTCCCGACGACGTGGTCGACGTCGGGGCCGATCAGCGTCAAGAGGCCACGCTCCAGCGTCCGCTTTTGTAGCTCGACGTCGTATCCGATGCTGAAGCGCCTGATCATGTTGAACAGGCCCTGCAGGGCGACTCGCTCAGTGTCCAGCAAGAGCTCGCCATCGGCGAAGAGAACGCGCAGGTCGCCAAGCATCTTGGCCTTAGGCGTCAGGAACGCCGCGTAGCAGCCCTCGCCTTCGACCAGACGCTCGACGTCGTTGGTCACCTGACCCTGGAGGAATGACGCCGCATCCCGACCGCTCAGGGCGAGCTTGCCCCGCTCGGAGCGATCCAGCAGGCCGCAGCTCTCGGTGAGCATGCGGTAGTCGGATTCGACGGCAGCGACGTGTGTCACGACGACAAGGATAGGATCAGGTGATATGGCGCTGGCCGCGATCTTCCAGCAGATCGTCGATTCGCTCCCGGATGACTGGACGGATCTCGAGTTCGACTTGCGCATCGCCGACGAGACCCGGTACGTGGAAGCGTCCGTGTTGTTGGTCACGTGCAACGCCCAGCCGTACTCAAAGTACGACTGGCACTGGCGCATCATCGTCGCGCACAGATTTGGCCACGCCGCCTCCGCGCCCGCGGTGCACGCCGCGTTGAAGTTGCTCGACGATGCCGGAATCCGGGGAGAGCTCGCCGTGCGCGAGGTCCGCGCTGGCCGGGTCGAGGTCGTCCCGGAGCTGATGTGGGGGCGTCCCGAATCTGTGCGGCAGGAGTTCCGGCGCCTGCGCGCGCAGTAGTCACGGCGTGGCCTCCGTCGTCGCGCTCGTTCCTGATCTTCTGTTCGGTTCGAGCGTGGTCTCGCAGCTCGGGGCGGCTGGACACGAAGCGGCGCTGATCTCAAGCCTCGACGAGTTCGAACCAGGCACGGCCGAGGTGCTACTGGTCGACTTGACCGCGGACGCCCACGAGCGCGTCGGGCAGATCGCGGCCACAGACCTCGGTGGCGTGCGCCTTTTAGCCGTTTACGCGCACGTAGAGGCGGACGTGCGTCAACTCGCCGAGGAGGCTGGTTTCGACCTCGTCGTGCCTCGCTCGCGCTTCATGCGAGAGGGCGCGGCGCTGGTCTCGCGACTCGCGGGCTAAGGCGCTCTGCGCGCAAAGCGCGGATTGAACATCGCTGCAACATCCGGCCGCCGCCTCACGAGCCGAAAGCGGGTTTCCCAGACTCCCCATGCGTGCAAGGTGGTCATGTTCAGTTCTCCGGGACGGCCGCCGCGGGGGGCAAAGGACGACCGCAGCGCAGCGAGGTCCGCTCGCACCAGCCGCGGATCGAGTCCTGGCACCTGACGCTCCAGGTCGGCGGCCGCGACGGCGGGCCTGGCGATCGCGAGCTCGTATCCACGCACCAGCGTCTTCACCACCGCGCGGACAAGCGCCGGGTGCCGAGCCACCGTCTCGCGCCGCGCGCACAGGACGAGCTCGGGGTATGCGGGAGCGCCAAACTTCTCTACGCGGAATATGTGGTAACCGGGCCGCCGCAGTGCCAGCGCAACGCCCTCGTCGTTCCAGAACGCGGTGGCGGCCGCGACTCTTCCCGCCAGCAGATCGGCGACCGCGTCGGAGCCGATCGTGATCGTGTGCACCGAGCGCGGGCGACCGCCCGCGCCCGCGACGATTGAATTGAGCACCGCGTAGTCGCTGGGATCGCCGGTCACCCCGACAGTTCCCCCCTGGAGCTGCCGGGGACTCTTGATGGGGGGCTGCGCGATCACTGATGCCAGCGGTCGCTCAACGATCGCCATCACCCCTACCAGCGGCTGTCCTCGCTCGCGTGCGATCGCGAGATCGTGGATGTCCAGCACCGCAAAGTCGACCCGGCCTTGCTCGAGAAGCTTGATCGAGTCCACCGGTGAGGGTGGTGGCTGCACGTGGAGCGAAATGCCCTCGTCGGAGTCGTAATGGTGGGCGAGTGCGGTGTAGATTCCCGCGTGGACCGCGTTCGGCGTGAAGTCGAGCATCAGCTCGACCTGCTTGAGCGGTTGCTGGGACCGGTCAGCCGAGGAGCTGCCGCCACAGCCGGCCGCGAGCGCGACAAAAGCGGCAAGGACGATCGCTGCCCGGCATCGCACGGGCCCGAGCATAAGTGGTCCGCGGAGGGCCCGAGGGAAGGCGCTCCGTAGAATCCCGGGGAGCGCATGCGACGCCGCGTCACGTTCAGCCGCAATTTCACGCTGTCGCTTTCGCGCACCTGCCGCTGCTACTGCAAATACTGCTCGTTCGCCACTCACCAGGCTCACCTCTACGCGCCCGATGAGGTGGTGGCGCTGCTGGATCACGCGGCGCGCCGCAACGTCAAGGAGCTCTTGGTCTTGACCGGCGAGCGGCCGGAGGTGAATCTCGAAGTGGCCACTCGGCTTGAGTCCTATGGGCACCAGGACTTCACCTCATACGTGGTGTGGGCATGCCAGCGCGCGCTCGAGCGTGGCCTGCTCCCGCACACCAACCTTGGCGTGCTGGAACCCTCCGACCTCGAGCGGTTGCGCGAAGTAACGGCGTCACAGGGGCTGATGCTCGAGTCGACTAACCCCGATCTGGCGGTTCACATGGGCTCGCCGACCAAGCATCCGGACGTGCGGATGGCCACGATCGAGGCCGCAGGGCAATTGAAGATCCCATTCACCAGCGGTGTTCTAGTCGGCATCGGCGAGTCGAAACGAGACCGCATCACGGCGCTCGAGCGGCTGGCCGAAGTGCACCGGCACTATGGCCACCTGCAGGAGGTGATCCTCCAGAACTTCGTGCCGCATGAGCGCTATTACGGGCGCGAGCCCGCGGAGATAGCCGATTCGGCGACGAACGAGTACTGGCGCACGGGCGTCTGGGACGGGCCGCGCCGCGACGCGCCGTCATGGGGGTGCAAGGTAACGATCGACGACATGAAGGAGCTAGTCGCAGAGGCGCGCCGCTTGCTGCCGGGCGTGGGTATCCAGGTTCCGCCAAACCTCTCTGACTGGTGGTCCGGGCTGGTCGGTGCGGGCGCTACGGACCTGGGGGGACTCTCGGCCAACGGAGACCACATCTCCCCTGAGCATCCCTTTCCATCTCCCGCGCAGGTGCGCCGCCGCCTTCAGCGCGAGGGATTCGCGCTGACCGAACGGCTCTGCGTCTACCCCGAGTACATCGACTCGGATTGGGTTGCGCAGGGGGTGCTCGACGTGATCAAGCGTCGCTACTGGTCGTTCATTCCCCGGCGCGGCTCGGGTCGACGGGCCGAGCTGACGATCCCCGACGACACTGCGCCGCGGGCGGTGGAGAAGGCGCGCGACGGCGTCGCGCTGGACAACGAGGAGCTGACGGCGCTCTTCGCGGAGCGTCGGCCGGAGGTGATCGAGGAGATGCGGCTTGCCGCCGACGAGCTCCGCTCCGGCCTCGCCGGCGAGACGGTGACCTTCGTGGTCAACCGCAACATCAACGTCTCCAACATCTGCGTGGTCGGGTGCGCCTTCTGTGGCTTCGGCCAGGGACGCAGGTCGCCGGACGCCTACGAGCACTCAGAGGAGGAGTTCGCCCGCCGCGTCAATGAGGCAGTCGAGTTCGGCGCCACCGAGGTGTGCATGCAGTCCGGGATCCACCCCGACTGGCGGCTCGAGGACTACGAGGGGTGGCTCCGGTTGGCCAAGGAGATCGCGCCGCAGGTCCACCTGCACGCCTACTCGCCGATGGAGGTCGCACACATGTGCGACATTTCGGGACTCTCGCCGCGGCACGTTTTCGCACGGCTCAGGGACGCCGGTCTGGGGTCGACTCCTGGCACCGCGGCCGAGGTGCTTGTAGACGGCGTACGCGAGCGGATCTCCCCTAACAAGTTGCCCGTGGCGCGCTGGGTGGAGATCATCGAAGCCTCCCACGCGGAGGGGATCAGCTCGACGGTGACCGTGATGTTCGGCCACATCGAGGAGCCCTGGGAGCTGGCAGAGCACATGCGCGTGGTGAGGGAGCTCCAGGAACGAACGCGCGGGTTCACGGAGTTCGTGCCGTTGTCCTTCATTCCGTTCCACACGCTGCTCGGTCGCACGCACGGGGTTGAGGAGATCTCACGCGAGGAGAATCTCAAGCACACCGCCGCTTTCCGACTGGCGCTCGGCAAGACGATCCGCAATCTGCAAGCGAGCTGGGTCAAGATGGGTCTCGACGCGGCGACCGAGTCCCTTTCCTGGGGGGTGAACGACCTGGGCGGCACGCTCATGGAGGAGTCGATATCGCGAATGGCCGGCAGCTACCACGGCGTGCGGCTGGAGCCGCGGGATCTCGTGGCCGCTGCCCATCGCGCAGGCCGGCCGGCGGCCGAGCGCACCACTCTGTACGAGATCCTCCGCCGCTACGAGCCCCAGCCCGTAGGGACCTGACGTGGAGCACTCGACGGTCGGACCCGAGCCAGGTTCCGCCTCCCCCGAGCCGCCGCCCGCCCTGTTCGCGGGCGTCGAGCCGCTTGAGGTCTTCGTCGACCTGCTTGCGGACATCGACATCCATACCACCTCGACCGAGTTCTATGACCGCATCTGCGAGGCCGTTTGCCGGCTCACCACGATGCGCCGAGCGGCGATCTTCATGGCCGACGCTGCGCGCCGAAGGGTCCGAGCGGTCGGCACCCACGGAATCTCGTTCTCCGAGCTTGCGGCGCTGCGCCCAACGTTGGTCAATACTCCGATCGCGCAGCGGGCGCTGCTCGAGGACCGCGTGGTGGTGGCGTCCGAGGGAGTCAACGAGGCCGTGCCCCCTGAGTACGCGCAGCTACTGGGGGTCACAACGCTGGTCTGCACCCCGCTTAGCGCTGCTGGGCGTGCCTACGGGGTGATTTGCGCAGATCGGGGAGGCGGTCGCTTCGAGTTGTCAGACGGCGAACGCCATCTTCTGTGGACGCTCGGAAAGACGGCCGCGCTGGTGGCGGCCGCTCGCAACGTGACGCGTCAGCAGGAACGGACCCGGAGGATGGGCGAGCGACTGTCGCTGGCACGCGAGATTCACGAGCGCGTACTTCAACGGCTGTTCGGTGTCTCGCTGGCTCTCGGCGCCGAGCAGCCGCTGGATCGAGTGGAGCGTGAACGCTGCCGAGTCGAGATGCAGGAGGCGATCGGCGATCTACGGCGCGCGCTCGAGCGGCCGCTGGCGCCGCTGCCGCCCGAGACGGAGACGACGCTCATCGGCGAGCTCGAACGCATCCGCCGCTCGCCAGGGATGTCGGTCGAGGTGGACTGGCGCGGCGATTTCACAGTTCCGGCCGACATCGAGCCGTTGGCCCAGTCGGTGCTGGCGGAGGCGCTGCGCAACATCAGCAAGCACGCCGAGCCTTCCCGCGTGGAAGTGACAGTCGCGCGCGGCGCCGACACGTTCACGCTGGAGGTGCGAAACGACGGGGCTCGCAAAGACGAAGACGGCCCGTCGGGAATGGGTCTCCGCCTGGCTACGTTTGAGGCACTCCAGCAAGGAGGCACCGTCGAATCCGGCCCCACCGGAGACGCTGGCTGGCGCGTACGGCTGCTCGTGCCGCTCGGCACAGGAGAGGAGGATGAGAGCTAGGGCCCTCAAGGCCGACGGGCGCCGCATGCGCGTGTTGGTCGTCGATGACCATGACGTCGTCCACTGGGGCTTCCGCGTGCTGCTCGGGGAGCAGCCGTGGGTAGAGCGCTGTCTCGCTGCCCGCACTGGTGAGGAAGCTCTCGAGCTGGTGCGGCGCTTTGAGCCCGACGTGGCGCTGATCGACCTCTTCGTGGGCCGAGAGTCTGGCGTAGACGTCTGTCAGGCCGTCCGGCGGGCATCTCCCGGGACGCGCGTGCTTCTGATCTCCGGCGCAGGACGCATGTCGCCGGCCGCCGCCCGCGCAGCCGGGGCCTCGGGGTTCGTCTCGAAGGACCTCGAAGCGCGGGAGGTGACGAGCGCAGTACGGATGGTGGGGATGGGAATGACGCTCTTCCCGCCCAAGTCAGACCAGCCAGCGCCGCCCCTGACTGACCGCGAGCGCGAGGTGCTAGCGCTGATCGCCGCCGGCTCCACGAACCGGGAGATCGCCGAGCGGCTGTATCTATCTCCGCACACAGTGAAGGAGCACACCAGCGCGCTGTACCGAAAGCTTCACGCCCGCAACCGAGCCGAGGCAGTGCAGCGGGCGCAGCGAGTGGGGTTGATCGGGTAGCGGCTCTGGAGCCGCAGTTGGGGTAGGAGACCGCCCCGGCGAGATCCGCGTCGAAGGCGAGAGCGTCGACGACAAAGACGGAGATGACCGCCGCCCGCACGAGGTTTTGGCCGCGCTGTCGGCGCTGGTCCGCGCCCACGCCTGATCAGTTCAGCGTGTTCTACCTCGACTTCCTGCGCGGCCTCCATGAGCGCCTGGCGCCAAGAACTTATCTGGAGATCGGAGTGGCGCAGGGTCACAGCCTCGCGCTCAGCCGCTGCCGCAGCGTCGGAATCGATCCCGTCGCGGTCGACCAGGAGCTTCTCGCTCCGACAAGTCTGTTGCGCTGCACGAGCGTCTTCCGGATCGGCCCCGCGCTTGCCGCGAATCGTCCAGACCTCAGACTTCTGATGGTCGCCACCGAACCGACCGGCACTCTGCTCGTGACCCAGCTCGACCCATCGAGCCGCGTGTTGCAGGCGCGCCTCGACGACATCGTGCGCGATCACGTGCAGCCCAACCCGCAGTCCCTCCCGCGCGAGGTAATGGAGCGGACGCACGCAATCGCAGCCGAAGACGCGCTCGCCCTGAAGCTGTGGAAAGAGTTGCGCGACGCGAGGAACGCTACGCCCGCGGCTCGCTGATGCGGAGCTCGCGGACGTTGAGAACTAGGGTCGAAGTCTGCAAAGCGGCTGGCGCCCAGTAGCCCGCTCTCGTTCGCTCCAAAATGCGGCGCGCCGCCAGCGCCCCCCGATCGGGGGGCAATCTCGGCAGGCCCTGTTTCCGCTCGCGCGTGTGGGCGTAGGTTGACGTGGTGGCCTCTACGGCGATTCTTTTCCCTGGCCAGGGTAGCCAGACCGGCGGCATGCGCGAGGAAGTGGAGCGCGTGCGGCCTGACCTGCTTGCGTCGGCGGTCGAGGCGGTCGGCGAGGATCCCTTCGCGCGCGTCGACGACGGCACACAGTTCGCTCAGCCCGCGATCTTTTGCGCAAGTCTCGCCGGCTGGGAGGAGCTCGGGCGGCCCGAGGGCGACTACATGGCGGGCCACTCGCTGGGCGAGCTCGGCGCCCTGGTCGCCGCAGGAGCGGTATCGGAGCAGGACGGGCTCGAGCTGGTGGTGCTCCGCGGAGCCTTGATGGGACAGGCCGCAGAGGGTGGCATGGTCGCGCTGATGGGAGCCGGCGCCGCCGACCATGCCCACGAGCTTGCGGAAGCCCATGGGCTGACGGTCGCCAACGACAACTCGCCGCAGCAGGTTGTTCTCTCAGGGCCTCGCAGGAGCCTTCCTACCGCGGCCCAAGCCGCCCGGGAACTGGGCCTGAGAGCGATGGAGCTCGACGTGACCGGAGCGTTCCACTCGCCCCTGATGGCTCCCGCGGCGCCGAAGTTCGAGGCGGCGCTCGCGCGCGTGAATTTTTCGAACCCACGCGTGCCCGTGCTCACCGCCGTCACGGCGGAACCCTTCGACGACATTCCCCTGCGGCTGGCGCAGGCACTCACCCGTCCCGTTCGCTGGCGCGAGACGATGCTCGCGCTGCGTGAACACGGGGTCGAACGATTCGTCGAAGTGGGTCCCGGACGCGTGCTGACGGGACTCGCCAAGCGCACGCTCAAAGACGTGGAGTTGGTCAATGCTTGAGACCACTCAGGCGGGGGCCGACCAGCTCGATACGCGGCGCTTCGCTCCACCTCGGCACGCGGAGATCCTCTCGGTCGGGACCGAGCTCCCAGCCGGCCGGATCACCAACGAGCAGCTTGCGCAGAAGCTCGGCGTGAGCGAGCAGTGGATCCTCTCGCGGACCGGCATCCGCGAGCGCTGCCAGGCCGGCCCCGATGAGCGGCTCTCCGACTACGCCACCTCCGCCGCCCGCAAAGCCTTAAAGCGCGCCGGCGTCGCCCCCGATGAGGTGGACCTCGTTCTTGTCGCCACGACGACGCCGGACGAGGTTCAGCCCAACGCGGCTCCGATCGTGGCTCATGAGCTCGGCACCGAGGGGGCCGGCGCGTTTGATATCGGCTCCGGCTGCACCGGCTTTCTGTCGGCCGTAGCAATGGCCGCCGGTCAGATCGAGACGGGCCGCGCAGACCGGGTCGTGGTGGTCGGCGCCGACTTCATCACGCGCATCAACAACTACGACGACAGGCGGATCGGGCCGCTGTTCGCCGACGGTGCCGGCGCCGTGGTGCTGGGCGAAGCGAGGGAAGGGGTCGTGGGGCCAATCGTGCTGGGCTCAGATGGGTCGCATGCCCGCACCATTCTCGTCACGCACGAGGAGCGCAAGATCCACATGGACGGTCCCGAGGTCTTCCGCCACGCGGTCAACCGCATGAGCGAGGTCACGATCAAAGCGCTCGAGCGCTCGGACCTCAAGCTCGAGGAGGTCGACCTGTTCGTCTACCACCAAGCGAACGCTCGGATCACACGCGCACTCGGCGAGCGACTCGGCCTTGCAGCCGAACGGGTCGTCGACTGCATCGAGGAGGTCGGCAACACCTCCACCGCGACGATTCCGATCGCGCTCGAGACCGCGATCGAGGACGGTCGGCTTGTACCCGGGGCCAACGTGCTGCTTTCGGCGTTCGGGTCCGGCTTCACGTGGGGAGCGGGCGCGGTGCGTTGGGGCGCAGAAACCCGAGGCCACGATGAGTGACGCGGGCACCACGAGGGAAGGCTGCGCGCTCGTGACCGGCGCCTCCCGCGGCATTGGCGCGGCGATTGCCAGCGCGCTGGCGGCCGACGGCTGGGCGGTTGGGGTCAACTACCGCACCGACGAGGACGGGGCGGGGGCGGTCGTGAGTGAGATCGAACGCGAGGGTGGACGCGCCGCTGCGGTCAGAGCCGACGTGCGGGACCCAGAAGCGCCAGACCGGCTGTTCAAGGAACTTGAGTCGCGCTTCGATGCTCCGGTGCTGACCCTCGTCAACAACGCCGGTGTGCGGCACGACAACCTCGGAGCGAGCCTCGGCGACGACGAGTGGTCCGACGTGCTGGAGACCAACCTGACGGCCGCGTTCCGGCTGACGCGTCGCGCGCTTAAGCCGATGTTGAGAGCAAGATCGGGGCGCATCGTGAACATCTCCTCGGTTGTTGGCCTGCGCGCCAATCCAGGCCAGGCCAACTACGCCGCGGCCAAGGCCGGCCTGGTGGCGCTTACGAAGACCGTCGCGGTCGAAGTAGCGCGCCGCGGGATCACGGTCAACGCGGTCGCCCCGGGCTGGATCGACACCGAGATGACCTCGGGCATCTCGAGCGAACTACTCGCCGCAGTGCCGGCACGCCGCGCCGGCAAACCGGAGGACGTCGCGGCCTGCGTGCGCTTTTTGACCTCCGCCCAGGCCGGCTACGTGACCGGCGCTGTCCTCCCGGTGGATGGTGGATTGGCGGCGTAAGAGAGGTCTTTCCGCCGCTTCGCCGAAGGCATGAACCCTTGAAAAAACAAACCACAGGAGTACTGAAAATGGCAACAGCACAAGCCCAGCAGGTAGAGGCGCGTGTGATCGATGCGCTCGCGAGCTTCGGGCCCGATAAGTCTCAGATCACGCGCGAATCCACGTTCGAGGAACTCGACATCGACTCGCTCGACCTGGTCGAGCTAGCCCAGATCGTCGAGGACGAGTACGGCGTCGTGCTCAAGGGCGAGGACATGAAGGAGCTCAAGACCGTGGGCGACGCGATCGACCTGATCGCATCGAGGGCTGGGTGACGGGAAGCGCATGTCCTCTTCCGCACGCCAGGTAGTCATCACCGGCCTCGGAGCGGTCACTCCGCTCGGCGTTGGCGCGCCCACGCTCCACGAGCGCTGGGCGGCTGGGGCGTGCGGAATCGTCGACGGCGCGGGTGCCTGCTCTGAGTTCGAGCCCGCAGATCATCTCTCCGTCAAGGAGGTGCGGCGGCTCGACCGGTTCTCTCAGTTCGCCGTCGTCGCCGCTCAGGAGGCCCTGAACCAGGCCAACTTCACAAAAGACCTGCCGTATGACTCGGTACGCGTCGGCTGTGTGATCGCCACCGGCATCGGCGGCATCCAGACTGTGATCGCACAGCACAACGTGCTGCGCGACAAGGGGGCCAAGATGGTCTCTCCGCTGGGGATTCCGCAGCTGATGGCAAACGCGGCCAGCGCGGCGGTGTCAATGAAGTACGGACTTCAGGGCCAGAGCTACGGCGTGGTATCCGCATGCTCGGCCGGGGCGCACGCGATTGGCTCAGCGATGCGGATGATCCAGTACGGAGATGCCGACGCCGTTGTAGCGGGTGGCGCCGAGGCAGCCCTGACCACTTTCGCGTCTGCGTCGTTCATGGCCATGCAGGCGCTCTCGCCGACCGGTACGTGCCGGCCGTTCGACGCCCGGCGCGACGGCTTCGTGATGGGCGAAGGCGCCGGCGTGCTCGTGCTCGAGGAGGCCGAGGCCGCCCGCGCTCGCGGGGCGAAGATCCTGGGGCACGCGGCAGGGTACGGGTCGACGTCGGATGCCAACCACCTGACCGCGCCCGAGCCCAGCGGGCGCCCCGCCGCCAAGGCGATCGAGCTGGCGCTCAAAGATGCCGGCCTCGACCCAGAGGAGATCGCCTACATCAACGCCCACGGCACCTCAACGCCGCTCAACGACGCCGCGGAAACCGCCGCGCTGAAGCGCGCGCTGGGCGACGAGCTGGCCCATCGAATCCCGGTGTCTTCGACCAAGTCGGCGATCGGGCACCTGCTCGGGGCCGCGGGAGCGGTCGAGGCGGTGGCGACCGTGGAGACGCTGTCCAGCGGCGTGATCCCGCCGACGCTCGGCTACGAGGTTCCCGACCCCGAACTCGATCTCGACTACGTGCCGGGCGAGGCCAGGCCGCTGATCGCACGAAACGGCGGGCCGCCCTCAGCGATCTCGAATTCGTTTGCCTTCGGCGGCCACAACGTCGCCCTCGTGCTGCGAGGTGAGAAGGAATGAGCATGACTGCGACAGCCCCAACCAGGGTGAAACTCAGCCCGATGGAGCGCCTCGAGGCGCTGTGCGATCCGGGCAGCGTCCAGGTTCTGCGCTCGCGCGTCATCTCGTCACGACTGGGCGACCGCGCCATCGCCGGCGACGGAGTTGTGGGAGCGACCGGGTCAGTGGCCGGCCGGCCCATCGCCTGCTACGCGCAGGACGGCGCCTATCTGGGAGGCTCGCTGGGCGAACGCCACGCCGATACGATCGTGCGTGTCCTGCAGACCGCCGAACGGGCCAGAGTGCCTGTCGTCGCCTTCGTCCAGTCGGGCGGGGCGCGGATGCAAGAGGGTACCGCTGCGCTCGCGGGATACGGAAGGATCTTCCGCCACACCGTCGGGCTGACCGGTGTGGTCCCGCAGATCTCGGTGGTCTCCGGCTTCTCTGCCGGTGGCGGCGCCTACTCGCCTGCACTTACGGATTTGATTCTTATGACCGAGGACGCTGCGATGTTCCTGACGGGGCCGGCGGTGGTGCGCGACGCGCTCGGGGAGCAAATAGACGCGATCGACCTCGGAGGCCCCCGGATCCATGACCGCAACGGCGTGTGCCACCTTGTCGAACCGGACGAGTTGTCAGCGGCGCGGCGGGTTCGCGAACTGCTCGGATACCTTCCGGCTTGCAGCGATCAGCGCGCGCCGCGCGTGAGCGCCGTACCGCCCGCCCGAGAGGACCCCGGAGCGGTGGTGCCGAGCGAGCAACGGCGTGTGTACGACGTGCGCGACGTTCTCGAGCGCATCGTCGACCGCGGGTCGCTGCTCGAGCTCTGGCCCCGCTGGGCACGCAACGTGGTGACGGCGTTTGCGCGGCTGGAGGGTCGCGCGGTCGCGATCGTCGCCAACCAGCCCCACCACCTCGGCGGCGTGCTCGACGCCGTCGGCTCGGAGAAGGCGGCGCGGTTTGTGTCCTTCTGCGACTCCTTCGGCCTGCCGTTGATCGCGGTGGTGGACACCCCGGGTTTTATGCCCGGCTCCCACCAGGAACAGGCCGGCGTGATCCGGCACGGGGCCTCGCTCGTGCGCGCGTTCGCAGCAGCTTCGGTTCCAAAGGTCACCGTCGTGTTGCGCAAGTCCTACGGCGGCGCGTACATCACGATGAACTCGCGCGATCTCGGCGCCGACCTCGTGCTCGCGTGGCCGGAAGCCGAGCTGGGCATCATGAGCGCGCGAGCCGCAGTCAAGATCACCGCCCGGCGGACGCTTGAGGCCGCCCCCGATCCCGACGCCGAGCTCGCGCGGCTCGCCAATGCCTACGCGGACGAGCACCTGCTCGCTGAGACGGCAGCGGCGGAGGGCTTTGTGGACGAGATCGTCACCCCTGACGATACGCGCAGGCGCCTGCATCGCGCGCTCGACACGCTCGCCCATTAGGCCAGGCGTGCAGGCAATCAAGCCCATAGGCTCTTAGAACCGTGCTGCTAGAGGGCAAGCGTCTGCTTATCACTGGGGTGATAACGAGGGACTCCATCGCCTATCACGCCGCCGAGCAGGCCCAGCGGGAGGGGGCCACGATCTTGTTGACGAGCTTTGGACGAGTTCGACGGCTGACCGAGCGGGCTGCGAGCAAGCTTCCCGAGCCAGTCGACGTACTCGAGCTCGATGTCAACCGAGACGATGATCTCGAGGCTCTTACCGCGGCGTTGCGCGACCGCTGGGGTACAGTCGACGGCGCGCTGCACGCGATTGCCTTCGCGCCGGAGGATGCCCTAGGCGGTCGCTTCATGACCGCTCCAGCGGGAAGCGCGGTCGAGGCGTTCAAGACCAGCGCCTTCTCGCTCAAGGCGCTCGCCGCCGCTCTCGAGCCGCTCATGGAGAGCGGCGGGAGCGTCGTCGGCATGGACTTCGACGCCTCGGTTGCGTGGCCCATCTACGACTGGATGGGCGTGGCAAAGGCCGCGTTGGAATCGGTCTCGCGGTATCTGGCTCGGGACCTGGGCGCAAAGGGGATCCGGGTCAACCTGGTCTCCGCGGGTCCGCTCGGGACAGTCGCCGCGCGCGGCATCCCCGGGTTCGAGCGGCTCGCGGCCCTGTGGAGCGCGCAGGCGCCGCTCGGCTGGGAGATCAGCGACTCGGCGCCCGTCGCTGAGGCGATCTGCTTCCTGCTCTCCGACCACGCGCGCGCGATCACCGGCGAGATCCTGCACGTCGATGGCGGCTTTCACGCCTTGGGCGCGCCGTTGGAGGTGCCCGACTAGCCCCCGGGCTCCATTTCGTCCTATCCTGTCGAGCCTCTGGCGAGGGACTGACGAGGCAATTTTGGGGCAAAAGATCCGCATCCGCGCGGGACGCGTTGGACGACGCGTGCCGCTTGACCGGCTGAGCGCCCAGGACGTCAAGCTCATCAAAAGCGAAGCCGGGCGGATCCGCGGCCACACCTGCAAGGTGATGCTCGTAGAGGCGCCGTCCCAGCGAGCATTGCCGACGCTCAAGGAGATTCGGGCGGACATTGCTGCGCGGCTCGATGCCGCGCCGCGGCTGCGCCAGCGCCTGGCCTTCACCCCGCTACACGTCGCGAACCCGGTGTGGGTCGACGACGCGGAGTTCGATATCGATCGGCACGTGACGGCGGTTCCGACTGTGGGACCGATGAGCCGCGATCGCATGAAGGACGTGGTGGGCGGACTCATGACCGAGCGCCTGGATCATCGTCACTCGCTGTGGCATCTGAATGTCATCGAGCGGTTGGATGACGGCTCGATGGCCTTGATCTGGAGGATCCACCATTGCATGGCAGACGGGACGATGTGCGTCCGCTTGGGCTCGGAGGTTCTGTGGAGCGATTCTCCAGACTCGACGCCGCCGCAGGCGTTGCGGTGGTGGCCCCGACCGGTTCCCAGCGACATTTCGCTGTTCGTCTCAGGGCTGGCTGATCGCGCCCGACACCGTCCCCACCGTCGATCGTCAGTTCACGGGCTTCGTTCGCTCCGGGACTCGGCGATGATCGCGAGACGCGAGCTGTCCCGCACCGCTGAGATCATGGAGTTCGACGAGGGACCCGGCCTGGCGCGCCAGGTCGCGTTCGCCGCCGCGCCAGTGGCAGATTGCAGGCGCGCGGGGAAGGCAATCGACGAGGCGATCACAGTCAACGACATCGTTGTCTCACTCGTCGCGGGCGGGGTCCGCGAGTGGCTCCGCCACCGCCACGGCCCCACCGAAGGTATCCGCGTCAAGATTCCGGTGAGCCTTCATCGCGCCGACGAGGGGGATGGAGTCGCCAATCGGGACTCCTACTTCTTCGTCGATCTTCCAGTCGCCGAACCAGATCCGGTGAAGCGGCTCCAGGCGATCAAACGCGAGACGCAGGAGCGCAAGCTCGACCACGACGCCGAAACCCTCTACCGGCTCGGAGCGCATCCTTTCGTCGCGCACTGGGCGATGAGCCCTCACGTCTTCACCTTCAACGTCTCCAACGTGCGGGGGCCGGCGCGGGACGTTTACGTGCTTGGCGCACGGGTCCGAGAGATGTACTCGCTCGCCGAGATCGCTCCGCGCCACGCACTCCGCGTGGCGGTCATCTCAGCTTCCGGGACCTTGTTCTTTGGTCTCTGTGCGAACCGCGATGCGGTTCACGACCTGGACCTGCTTGCCGACGGGATCAAGCGCTCCGTCGAAGAGCTGCTCTCCGTCGCCCGCTAGCGTCGCGACACCCTCCTGGTCGCGCCGCAGCAATGTCAGCGCGGTGGGCGGAAATAGGACCACCGACAGCACGCCCGCCACCACCAACGCCGAGGCGGTCGCGTCGTCGAAGATGTGGAGGTTGTGGCCCAGGCTGGCCGCAATCACCGGCACGGTCAACGACGTTGCCCGGAGGAGGCCAAGAGCGGTAGCTCGGCGCCTGCCCAGCTCGTCTCGATACACGGCCGCCGGCAGCCCGCGGACGATGAGCAACGCAATCACGAACGCCGGAACGAGAAGCAGATGCCGTGGATGCAGGAACAGAGCCCGGAAATTGAGCTCCATCCCGCTGGCGACGAAGAACACCGGGACCAGGAATCCGTAGCCGATCGCTTCGATCTTCAAGCGAAACACGGAGTGAATCAAGTGCTCCTCCCGGTCAACCATGCGCAGGACGAGACCGGCTATGAATACGCCCAGGATCGTCTCCAAGCCGAGCGCCGTGGCGAGCGCGGCGAAACCGACCAGGACGGCCATGGCTAGGCGGACACCGAGCTGTGCGCTGGTGCGCTCCAGGTGTGCAAGCGTCGCGGCGGCCCTGGTCGATCGGCTCAGCCCCGACAAAGCGATGGCCGCAGTCACGACCAGCACGCCGAACAGCCCGAGGAGGACGAGGCGTGACCCGGTCGAGCTGGCGTGTCCGGAGAAGAACAGCGACAGGAGCAGGATCGCCCCAAACTCGCCGACCGATGCCCCCGCGAGCGCCAACTGGCCGAAGCGGGTCTCGGTCTGCTTTGCATCACGGAGGATTGGAACAATCAGTCCGACCGTGCTAGATGCAAGTGCGAATGCCACAAACAGCGGCGACTCGATGTGCTCCACCTGAGAAATAGCGAGCGCCACGAGGACCGCCAGGCCGACCGAGATCAGGTAGGCCACCCCGATGCGTCCGACGCCATGGCGCAGGCGGCGCGCGTCGATCTCGAGACCAGCTAGGAATAGCAGGAGCGCAAGCCCCAGCGTGGAGAGGATCGCGAGCGGGCGGTCCACGTGGATCCAGCCGAACCCGGAAGGCCCCACCAGAATCCCCAGGACGATCTCGGCAACAGCGGAGGGTATCCGCAACGACGGCCTCAGATTCACCACCAGTGGGGCGATCAGCGCGATCGCCATCACGGCTGCAAGCGTCGCGAACGAAATTCCCGGGCTGGGCGGCGCGCTGCCTCCGGACCCGTTTGTGACGACGCCGGGGACCAGCAACGCGTGCAGTTGTAAAACCACTCTGCGCCCTCGGCCTGGATTGTCGCACGCCAGGACGCCGGTTCAATCTGCGTGCTCGCGGCGCCTATCTGAAGAGGTCTTCCTCCTCCGGGCGAACCAGCGCCGCGGCCCCCGGCCCGTCGTCGTCAGTCACGTGGCGCTCGAGCCCGCGAACGACCACGACCGGTTCGCGGCTGTCCTTGCGCCTGACGAGGTCGGCGGCCGCTGCGGCCTCGTCGGCCACCGCGATCCAGGTCGCGTGCAACTCACGTCCCGTGGAATCCCGCTGCCCGCGCCAATCGTCCAGAGGCGCGAGCCCCGCGCAGCCGATCGCAATCTCGCTCTGCCCATGACGCCAAGCGCGTCCAAAGGAGTCACTGACCACGATCGCCGGCGCGACGCCCGTTAGTTCACGGAGGCGGCGACGCAGCGCGCGGGCGGAGCCATCCGGATCACGAGGCAGCAGGACCACGGAGTAGGGGTCCGCGACATTGGAAGCATCGACGCCGGCATTGGCGCACACGAAGCCGTGGCGAGTCACACATACCATCACGCCCCGCGTGGCGCGTAGCACCTGTGCCGACTCGTCGAGCACCGCCTGAACGTGCCGAGGGTCCTTGCCCAGCTCGGATGCGAGCGCAGAGGCCCGCTCACAGGGGTCGATCTCGGCCAGGCGCCGTATTCGGCCCTCGGCTTTGGAGATGACCTTGTGGGCAACGACGAGCAGGTCGGCCTCCTGGAATTCGCCGACCGCTGAAGCTGAGCGCCGCCATGCCTCTGCGATCAAGAGCCCGAGGTCGTCGCCCGGACGGATCTCGGGGAGTCCCGCCAGCGGCACCGCGCGGAGCACGTGTCTCCCGGTGGGCTCTTTACCGGCCACCCGTCGCCAATCGCCTGAGAATCCCGCGGGTATGCGCGGCGCGGCCGTGTGTCCGAGCCAGCAGTACGCGCAGGTGGTCAAGGTCGTCCGGTGTATCGACGTCCAATCCCAGCGTCGACAATTCGGCCAGCTCACACGGCACGCTCGCCGCGGCGGCGAGCTCTAGGTGGCGCTCGCAGCTGCCCGGTCCAAACGAAGGCTCGAGCGCGTTGGGAGGAGAGAGCAGGAGGGCGTTGGTCCCGGTTCCGTGACGATCCGGCACCACGAATGCGCTCCTCTCGGGCGCGGCGCGCTCGAGTAGCGCGTCGACTTCGCGCGGGTCCAGCGCGGGGCAGTCCCCCGGCACCAGCAAGGCCCTCTCGAATCCGCGCTCGACGGCATAACGGATTCCTTTCGCCGCCGCGCCGTTGTGGCCGCCGCCGTCGTCTGAGAGCAGCAGCGCCCCGTAGGCACCCGCGATTCGCTGGGCATCCTCATCAGAGCTGACCGCGAGGGTGGCCTCCACCGCAGTGGCGCGCCGGAGGGCAACGAGCACATCGGAGAGCATCGCTTCCACCAGCAGCCGTCGTAGTCCCGAGGAGAGGCCGGGGACAAGGCGTTGCTTTGCGTTGTTGAAGCTCTTGACCGGGAGGACCGCGAGCGTGGACATCGCATCGAGAATGATCTCAGCGAAGCGAGAGCGCGAACTCGAGCGCTTCCTTCGCCAGCCGCCGCCTCCCCGGCTCTCCTTCCATGAGCACCTCGGTCTGAAGCGCCGGCGTCCCGTCGACGGGCTCGTCGCAGACGAGCCCGTCGATTACCCCGGCGTAGTAGGCGGCGACACCGGCAGGGCTGACGGGATGACCGGCCCATTCCATTAAGGGCCTGGTCGCGGGCTTGAGCACGTCTCCGCGCACGATGGGGCTCACCGCCACCACCGCGGAGGGGGAGGCGTGCAGGTGATCGCGCAGATCCCGGAGCGCCAGGATTGGACCGATCGAAATCACCGGGTTCGAAGGACCGATCACGATGGCGCTGGCCCCGGCGATCGCCTCGAGCACCTCGGGGCTCGCGCCGGCTGCCCGCGCCCCCGCAAATTCCACGTCATCGACCGGTCCCTTGGCGCGACCGCGGATCATGAACTCCTGAAAGGACCACCAGCGGCCGTGGGCCTGGACGCGGGTGCGGACTGGGCCGTCGGACATCGGCAGCACCCTGGCGTTCACCTGGAGGGCCTCGCAGATAGCAGCTTGGGCTTCCGTCAGCCGCCGGCCGCTTGCGAGCATCCGCGCCCGCTCGATTGCGATCGCCAGGTCCCGGTCCCCGAGGTTGAACCAGACATCCACCCCCAGCGACCGAAGCCCGTTCATAACCGCGAAGGTGTCATCGCGCAGTCCCCAGCCGCGTTCGTCGATGCTGTCGGCGAGCCAGAACGTCACCAGGTCGGGATCCGGAGAGACGTAGCCGCCGTAAACCTCGAGGTCATCCCCCGTGTTCGCGACCACCACCAACTGGTCAGCACCGACGACGTCAAGCATCCCACGCGCGAGTTTCGCTCCGCCGGTCCCGCCGGCAAAGACGACGACCGGTCCGGTCATGAACGGCTCAACGGGATCCCCGCGGGGAACGATGTTGATTCAGTCTCGAGGGGTGAAACTGCATCAACAAAGTTCAGCCGGATGGCGCGCTGCGATCATCGGGCCGGCAGCCCCGTGATCTTGACCCCCGCTCTGGCGCGATTGCGCACGTTGATGGAAATGATCAGGGCGGTGAACTGCTCGACGATGCGGGCCAGCTCGAGTGGGCCGCAATCCACGGCTCTGAGCCCCGGCACCCGCTCTACCAGCTTTGCGACCTGTTCTTTGTCGTCGCGCCGGTCGCCGCAGATGAGCACGTCTTCGTCCAAGTCGTGGTCAAGATCCGTCAGCACGGCGGCGCTGACGGTATGGAAGGCGGACACCACACGGACCCCTGAGGGCACCATCTCCTGAGCCTGCTGCGCGGCTGACCCTTGCCAAACCCCAAGCACGCGCGTCGCCTTGCCACCCACCGCAGCGGCCAAAGGAACGGTGGCATCGACGACAAGCTGTCCCTCACGCAGGGTCTCGCGGAGGTTGGTGAGCGTCTCGGACTGGTTTCGAAACGGCACGCTCAAAATCACGAGCGGGACTCCGTTGACGGCGTCCCGGTTGACGCGGCCCTCGAAGGATCCGTCGCTGATCGCGGCCGCTGCTCGCCTCGCCGCCTCGTGCGCACGCTCCTCGTCGCGCGAACCGATCACGATTGGCACGCCTTGCAGCCCAAGCCTGAGCGCGAGGCCGAAGCCGAGCGCGCCGGTCCCACCCACGATTGCAACCGATTCGGGCACGGCGGAGCAGTCTAAGGTTCACTGCGTCCAACGTGTCTGCTCTTCCAATCACCTGCTGACCTCGGGCCTGAGCGAGTGGAACCAATAGGGTCACGCGAGTCGGATCGCAGCGCCGCGCTGCGCGAGGCGACTGAGCGTTCGCTCCAGGGCGGCCCGGCCCGGCACCGAGAAAAAGCCGCCTCTCAGGGCAAGCTGCCCGTGCGCGAACGGGTGCAGAGCCTCCTGGATCCCGGGTCGTTCGCGGAAGACGGGCTGCTGGCAGGTTGGGAGCAGGAGGGCCTCGGAGCCGAGGGCGTCGTCACTGGCCTGGGGACGGTAGGAGGCAGGACCGTTGCTGTGATGGCCAACGACCCCACGGTCAAGGCCGGGTCCTGGGCCCCGAGAACGGTGGAGAAGATCCTCCGCATCCAGGAGCGAGCGCTGACCCTGCGCTGCCCGATCGTCTACCTGGTCGACTCCGCCGGCGCGCGGATCGATGAACAGGTCCAGATGTTCCCCGGCCGTCGCCACGCGGGCAGGATTTTCTTCAACCAGGTGCGCCTGTCGGGAGTGGTGCCCCAGGTCTGCGCGCTATTCGGTCCCAGCGCCGCCGGCGGCGCCTACATCCCGGCGTTCTGCGACGTCGTGGCGATGCGGGACGGGAACGCTTCCATGTACCTGGGTTCGCCGCGTATGGCGGAGATGGTGATCGGCGAGAAGGTCACGCTTGAGGAGATGGGCGGCGCCCGCATGCACACCTCAAAGAGCGGGTGTGGAGACGTGCTCGTTTCAAGCGACGAGGAGGGGATCGAGTTTGTGCGCCGCTATTTGAGCTACTTCCCCGAGAACTTCACCGGCGAGCCGCCTCTGGCGCCCGCTGCGTCGCCCGCCTCTGAGCGTCCCATCGCTGAGCTGGTTCCTGCCGACGAGAACAAGCCGTTCGACATGCGCGAGCTGCTGGATGCGCTGCTCGACGCCGGCTCCTTTCTGGAGATTCACGAGCGCTGGGCACGAGAGGTGATCGTCGGCTACGCGCGGCTGGAGGGACGTGCGATCGGCGTCGTCGCAAACCAACCGAGGGTGAAAGGCGGCGTCCTGTTCGTCGACTCGGCGGACAAGTGCGCCCGCTTCATCTGGACCTGCAACGCATTCAACATCCCGCTCCTTTTCCTGGCCGACGTGCCCGGCTTCATGATCGGCACCCAGGTCGAACGCGAAGGCATCATCCGGCACGGCGCCAAGATGATCAGCGCGGTCTCCGAAGCGACCGTGCCCAAGCTATCGGTGATCGTGCGCAAGGCCTACGGCGCCGGCCTATACGCGATGTCGGGCCCCGCTTTTGACCCCGATTGCTGCCTGGCCCTGCCGACGGCGTCGATCGCAGTGATGGGCCCCCAGGCGGCCATCAACGCCGTCTACTTCAACCAGCTGCAGGCTCTCGAGGACCCAGCGGAACGGGCCCAGCGCACCGAGGAGCTGCGGAGCGACTACGCGCGCGACATCGACATCCTGCACCTCAGCTCGGAGCTCGTTGTGGACGCGGTTATCCAGCCCGAGGACCTGCGAACGGAACTGACTCGCCGCTTCGCGGTGGCGTCGGACAAGCACCGTCAGTGGCCGCAGAAGCGCAATCCGGTCACGCCTGTGTAGTGGGTTCCTTGGCCCGGCGGGCAAGCATCGCGTCTATGCGATCGACCAGCTGCAGCCCGAGCTCCACGGCTTGATCGACCGCTTCAAGAGAGACCGCCTGGGGTGTGTCGCTCGTTTGATGCGAGCGCGGGGCGACTCCCTGCTCGTCCAGGCAGCCGAGCGCAATAGCCGGCAAGCGCGCCCAGCGCGCTGGCAGCGCCGGCGTATGGCCACGGCCTCGATGGGGGCGGGCCGCTAACTCGCCCTCCTCTCGAGCGATTGCCGCGCAGATCATCCGCAGCTCCTTGCGGTACCGGCGTGGAACCAGTGCACCGTCTGAAACCCACCAGCAGGGGCGGCCGCCGCCGCATGCCGCGAAACCGAGGACGACGGTGTTGGCCACCTGGCGCACGTGTCTGCGCGACCGGAGGTATTCACGTAGACCGATCCCCTCGCCGTCCCCCGCGCCCTGGAGCACCAGGTCGACCGCCATGCGGCGGGGAGGGGTGGCGTCCAGCGCTAGCCCGAGGGCGATGGCGGCGGCGACGCCGCTGCCGTTGTCGCCGGCGGCGGGGGAGAAGTGGCTCGTGGCCAGTTCAAGCAAAAGCGCGAACGCGAACAGCAATCCGACCGTGGGGACCAGCTGGATCACGTCAAGAGCTGTGCCGCCGTGACCTTCGGCGCGCAGCAGCGCCACTACCGACAGCCACACCAGAGCTATGCAGAGCCACGACAACCACCCCAGGGCGAGGCGGCCGCTCGTGCGCGCCAACCATGCGACGGGGCGGCGCAACGCATCGCGGTAGATGAGACCGCAACGGCCGGCGTCATAGTTGGCGGTGATAACGAGGTGCGTGAGGTCGTCCCGCGGCGGCTCAAGCTCGGCTTGGGAGACGACGTTCTGGCTCGCCCGCTCGCGGCTCAGTAGTCGCCCGACCGAGAGCCCTGTCAGGGCGTCGACGACGAACGACAGCAGTGCCGCTAGCAACAGCGCGGCGCCGATTTGCGGCGAGGCACGCGACACGAGGCTGCCCACGACCGCTAGCGCAGCATGCCAGGCGTGGGCGAGCGCCCAGTTGGATCGGCACCAGAATGGCTCAAGTCGCGCCGTGCGCCTCGAGCCGGCGCCGTCGGTGCCAGCGTCCAGCTGGCTCCGCAGCCAAGCCGCCGCGCGGCGTTCTGCGTCGGTTCCGGCCCCGGACCGGTGAAGCCATCGAGGTTTACGATCGTCTCAGGCGGCCGCATCGGGCTGGGCCATGGTAGAACGGCGTCGATGACCGAGGCGGAGCTGCTGCACGTGGCGCGCGAAGCGGCAGAGGCGGCAGCAGCCGAGCTACTGCCCCGCTTCGGCCAGCGTTTGGCCACCCGAGCGCAAGGCGACGGAGTCAGGGCCAAGAGCACCCCCACCGACCTCGTCTCGGACGCCGATTTGGCCGCCGAGGCGGCGATTCGCGCGGTGCTCAAAGACCGTCGGCCGGACGACGCGATCCTCGCCGAGGAAGGCGGGGCCAGCGATGGCGGCGAGCTCCGTTGGCTGGTGGATCCCCTTGACGGTACGGTCAACTTTCTCTTCGGAATCCCGGCGTTCGCCGTCAGCGTGGCCTGTGAAGATCGTTCGGGGACGTTGGCCGGGCTCGTCCTGGATCCGGTCCGCGAGGAGTACTTCGAGGCTACGAGGACTGGCCCCGCGATGCTCGACGGCCACGAGCTCGGGCCGGATGACCACAACACCGCGCTCGAGTTCGCGATGGTCGCGACTGGATTTGGCTACGACTCTGGCATGCGCGCACGGCAGGCGGAGGCCCTCCAGCGCGTGCTTCCGCGCGTTCGAGACATCCGGCGCGTGGGCGCGGCGGCACTGGATCTCGTTTGGACGGCCGCGGGTCGCTTTGACGCCTACTTCGAACGCGGCCTCAAAGCCTGGGACCTTGCGGCCGGATCGCTGGTCGCCGAGCGGGCCGGCCTTGCGGTACGCAGGCTCTCGGCCCGGGGCTCCGATCCAGCCGGCGTGATCACCGCTCCGCCGTGCTTGATCGATGAACTGCAAGCGCTCGTAGAGGGCCGCTGAGCGTCAATAAACTGGGCAGGCGAGCGGCGGTGGAGGAACGGCAGACTCGATGCGCTCAAAACGCATTGTCCGAAAGGACGTGTGGGTTCGAATCCCACCCGCCGCATTGGTTACGACGACCGCGAAGGAGCGCGAATTCGCCTCCATGAAGGCATTCGGGCGCATCCTGGGCGCGAAGAAGTGCGAACGGAATCCCGCAAATAGCGGTCGACAGCCAGGCACCTCGGCCACAATACGGCCGCAAGCTCCGTCGTTCACGGCCACAAAATGCACCAGCACGCCGAGCCATTGTCGAACGCCGGGCGTCCGAAGCGGAGGCCGTGGTTTGAACTACGCACGCCGCCAGCAGTACCGTTGGCTGAGACGCACCGTGGCGGCCGCATGGGGCGCTGGCGTCTTTGCCCTCCTCGCGGTCCTGGTCGCCAGCGCCGGTACGTTGTCGACGGCGCTATTACTGGCGGTCTTTGCGGGCACTCTCGGATTCCAGGCGCGGCCTTGGCTGCACCTCGCTGGCCGTAGCCGCGTGGACGCCCGCTCGGAGGACGAGGTGCGGTGCGCGCTGGGGAGGCTTGTGGCGGACGGCTGGAGGGTGCGGCATTCGTTGCGCTGGTCCGGGCGGGGGGACATCGATTCCGTGGCGATCCGGCCGGGCGTTGTCGCGTTCGCGATTGAAGTCAAGACCAGCAGGTATGAGTACCGTCACCTCGCCATGGTGCAGGAGCGAGGCGGCATGGTTGTGGCGCTTCTGACGAAGATCGTGCCCGCAAGGCGTTGTCCCGGTTCTGTCTGTGGTTCGCGCCCGCGGCGTGCACCGCTGGGAGGACGGCGTGTTCGTCGTCTCGATCGATTGCCTCGCCCGAGCCGTCCGATGCATCGCATACCTAGCGCACTAGGGGCGGATGACCGTGATGGTGGTGGCTCGCCCCCCTTGGTCGCGCAGGCGATCAGACATCAATTGAGCGGTCGCGTGCGGCCGGCCTTGTGCTTTCCGTTGTTTGCGGGCGTCCGTCGCTAGGAGCGAAGCGAGCGTTCGAGGAGCGAAAGCACTCGTGAGCTGCACGCGCCCACGCGGGTGCTGCCGGGCCGGCCACTGGGCACCAACGCAGTTGAGGGATGCGTGGTGTTGGGGGCGATCACGCAAGTCGATGCGCCAGACCTGGCTACTGGTGTGCGGGGGGCTTGCGTCGCGGAGCATCGAGCAGGCGCTCTAGCGGTGCCTCTCGTCTCGGCTCGGAAGGTGGCGACGCCCCTGGTGGCACCAGTAAGGGAGGCGATTCGTCGCCGTCACCGCTTGCCGTAGTCGAAGGGCGATCTGTCGCGGCTGCCGCCCTGGCGTGGGGAGCGGTTTGCGGCGCTGCTCGTGGGTGTTGCATTGGGGGTCGATCCAAGCAGTCTTCCCAGCCCGAGTGCCCTTGTGCAGACCTCCACCGACCAGGGTCAAACCTGGTCGTCACCGAGCAACGCCGCGGAGGCCGGTGACCGGCCCGACAACCCGGCGATCGCGATCTCGCCGACCGGCAGCGACGTGTACCTGGTCTACAACGCCTATCTGCAGCCATTCCAGACAACCGCCGCAAACCCCCGCAACATGCAGGGCGTGGTCCGTCACGCTGACGTGGGAGCCGGCGGGGCGCTGTCGGCCTGGTCAACCCTGCACCGCGGCACGGTCGGAGATGCGCGCGGCACCACCAGGACGCTGAACCGCGAAGCGGTCTATGACTACAACTTCGCCGCGGCCACCCGAACCTACGGGGCGGCGGTCTGGATGGACGTGCGCAACGCCGCAGATTGCCCCGCGGTCGACGCCTACCGCCAGTCCCTGATCGCCGGTAATCCGATCGCGCCACCATCGCCCGTAACCGACTGCCCGGCGCAGTTCGGCAACGATGACATCTACAGCGGCGTCTTCCCCGCATCCACCCCGTAAAACCTGGGCCGCGATCCCTGGGGGACGCCACGCCGCGTCCCCCGGCTCGTGGCCGCGGCACACGAACCTCGGCCCGACGAGCGAGCCGGTGCGCGCGGGGAGGACTGCACTAGTGACCGCACCGTTCAGCTCGCGCCAGGCGGCATAAACCGACGGGCGACGCGAAACACTCGGATGAAGTTCGGCACACGGCCGAAAGCGAGCTCATTGGTCGTATACCTCTCATCCGTCGAACCCGTCGCCTGATCCGTAGGAACTGTGTCAATGAACGTCAGGCTCTTCCTCCGTCTCTCCGCTATCCGCCAGCTCAGGGCTGGGGAGTAACGATCTCATGTCTACTGAGTTTCCCCAGTCGAGCCGCGGGTCGCTGTATCTGGCTCCGGTTCGTTGGTCACGCGATTTCCCCCTGATACGAGATTCCGCCCGATGGCGCGTGCCGTCGCACTATCTGGCGCCGATGTTGCGCGTTGCGACTCCCGGATCGCGGTAAACCCTTTCATCAGCCGGGCGCGCGGCCGACCAAGTCGCTCGCTGCTACTTGGTCGAGAGGCTTGAGCTGAACACCTCTTCGCCGATGCGCTGGCCGGTCGCCGGGTCGATCGTGGCGTCGAACCGGCCGTCGGTCCAGATCGGATGCACCGCGCCTCCGAACGCGACGATGCCCTCGTAATCGCCGTACTGGTCTGACGCGTTAGCGAACGGATTTGCGGAGCTCTCGTCGCTGACTGCGCTGGTGACCTTGACGTTCGGCGCGAACGACAGCCCGCCGTTGGTCGAATCGCTCGCGAACACGTCGGTCTTCGCGTCAGCCGGATCGTTCCGGGGGTCGTTCCAACTGAGGTTGACCACACCACTGACCGGATCGACCGACAGCCACTGGTTGAACTGGTCCTTGACCACACCGGTGGGGTCATCGTTGACCCGCAGCGGCGCGGTCCAATGCTGGCCACGGTCGGTGGAGCGCGCGACGAAGATGTCGGTGCCGTTGTTTGCGGTCTCGTCCATCCACGAGCAGTAGAGCGTTCCCCGGTGCGCTCCGCTGCTCCGATCCGTGTCGCAGGCGGGATAGACCAGCGCGCCTCTGCTCGCCTGAGGCGCGATCGCAATGTCGAAGGGCACCACCGTCGGCGCAATCGTGGTCGGCTGATCAAACGTCGCTCCGCCGTCGAGCGACCTGTTCACCATCAGGCGATTGTGCTGGACGTCGTGCCAGGCTACGTACACCTCACCATTGGGGCCGACGAACGGATCGGCGCCGATCACCGAGCTCGGACCGCCAGTCCGCGAGTTGACCGCGATCGGTGCGCTGAAGGTCTTGCCGCCGTCCGTCGAGCGCGAAAACAGCAGTGCGTTATTCGAGGACGACTTGCCCTGCTTATTCGACGCGTTATCCCATGCGACGTAGACAGAGTCGCGAAACGGACTGGACGGGTTCGTGTCGACCGCGATCATCGGCTTGTCGTTGAACTTCCCGGTGCCGCTGTTGAAGTTGAAGAATGTGGTCTGCGGCCATGTCCTGCCGCCGTCCGACGACTTCGCGACCGCCATCTCGGTCCCTTGGATCGAGGCGAACGTGCGGTTAAAGAAGACGACGATGTAGGAGTAGTAGACGTTCCCGCGAGTGTCGAACGCGACCCCCGGGTCAGAGCCGAAATCCGTCCCGTGCTTCGTCAGCGGCGGCGGCAGCGGCAGGTCGACCGCGCCGAAGCTCTTGCCCCCGTCGCTCGAGAAGTAGCCGCGCATCGGCAGCCGAAAGATCTCGTTCGACCCGCCGACCACCTGGCTTGGATTGTTGGGGTTGAGTGTGATCGAAGTCTCGCTCTGAGGTCCGTCCTCGTTGCTGGCATCGACGTTCGCGCCGATCTGGAGCCCCGATGTCGTAGCAAGTGGTGAGGTGCGCTTTAGCAGCGCCTGGTACTTGGGCCACCAGCGCGGCAGGTTGTACGACGAGGACGCCGCCAGCCCAGGGCTGGCGCTCAACGCCATCATCACACTAACCACCACTCCTACAAGCCCAAACCGGAAAGTCGAACGCATCACACCCTCCACTCATATGACCACAACAGCCGCAGCCGCACGACCGCGCCCACGTAGTATGAAGCCGTACACCCCGGGACGTCTACGACTCGGCGATTCTTCCCCGCCCGTCGTGCCCCGAGCTCGTTTGCTCGAGCGCCTGGCCCCTTTCGTCAATCGTCGCCGACGTCTCAGTCATCCGTACAGCCGGCGCTCTTCAGCCCCCGGATTCGCAACCCGCTGCTCGACGACACGATCAACGCCCGTAGGCACGAAGCGGCTCACACGCCAGGTGCCGGCAGCCGTCGCGACGGCCGCGCCGCTAGCCGAGGCACGGCCGTCCCGCATTCCTCGCGCTGACTTGCGCCGGTCTCGCAACTGGCGAATCGCGAACTGAATCGCTGAGCGACTGGGTCTGCTGTGGCCTTGAAGACGTTTGGGGTCCGCTCAACGGGGCCTGGAATGCTGGGATGTTCCAGGGACCTGGCCGCCCGCTAGCAGCGATATCCCGCGCGCTGACGCTCCCGTGAGACGTCAACGGTACGTGCTGCGGCCTCCGTGGGTGAAGCCAATATGGCCAGCGATTTCGGCATCGACCGCCCACCGCGGAGCCGCAATTAGCGCGGACGGCGAGGGCTACTTTGTACTCCTTGAGCCTGCCCACCCGGGGGATTTGGTTTGCCGACCCGATACAAGCCACGGCCTGGCCGAAGAGCGCGCGACGCGTTAGGCTTGAGCGGTCTAGAGGAGGGAAAATGCGCCTGAGCCGGTTGGGACTCCTTGCGTTGCTATCCGTTATTGCCTTCGCGGTCGTCGCCGCACGCGGCTCTGGAGCGAGCAGCGTGTCGTCGCCGCCACTGAACGTCGACGTAAGCCAACGCCTGACGAACGAGTCGGAGGAGGCGATCGCCGTCAATCCGACGAATCCGCAGAACATCGTGGTGGTCAGCAACGTCGTGGTTCCCGCAGCGGGGCTGTTTGAGGGCGTTAGCTTCGACGGCGGGGCGACTTGGAGCACAAAGCTGATTGCAGACAACGACAACCTCGGCGCGGCGTGCTGCGATCCGAGCCTGTCGTTCGATCGCTACGGCAACCTCTTCTTGAGCTACCTCTACAACGTCGGCAAGACGGTGCCTGTGGCGCTCAGCACCGACGGTGGGCTGCATTTCCATCTGGTCGCGAACATCGCTAAGCCGCCGAAGTCGCAGACGAAGACGGGCGGGGAGCGCGCGAACTTCCGATTCGTCGACCAGCCCACCGTCAAGGCCGGCCAGGGGGCTGTGTGGGTCGTCTTTAACGGGGGTGGTCCGATGGTGGCGACGGGAGCGCGCGTGACCGGGCTTGGCAAGGTTGGGAGCTTCTTGCCGGTGGAAACTGTCCCTGGAACAAACAACTGCACCTACGGCGACGTCGCAATCGGACCGGGGGGCAAGGTGATGCAGGTGTGCACGCTCACCGAGAGCGGGCAAGGTGGAGGCAAGCTGTTCGTCAACGTTGATCCAGACGGGCTCGGCCCCGCTGGGTTCGGCGACCGCGTGTTCGTCACCGACACGCACGTGGGCGGCTTTGACTTCATCCCCGCGCAGCCCGACCGTTCCATCGACGCCGAGCCGGGACTGGCTTGGGACACCACCGGCGGCCCCCATAACGGCCGGGTCTATCTCGTCTACACGCGCGAGCACCCCAACGAGAGCAACAACACCGACATCTACGTCCGGTACTCGGATACAGCCGGCTCGACGTGGAGCGCACCCGTGCGGGTCAACGACGACGCGACGGCGAACAGTCAGTTCCTGCCCAAGATCGCGCTCGACCCGACGAACGGCAAGATCGCGGTCGGGTGGTACGACGCGCGCAACGACCTCGGCCTCGGCGGCCCCGGCGACACGGACGGCGCCCCGAACGACGACGCCCAGTTCTTCGGAGCGTTCAGCACCGATGGCACGTCATTCACCAGGAATATCCAGATCAGCGCAGGCACCTCCAACTCCCACGACTCCCAGAACGGCATCGACTACGGCGACTACACCGGTCTGGCCTACTACGGCGGGATCGCGCACCCGGCCTGGGCGGACAACTCCAACAGCACCGGCAACAACCCCGACGGCGCGCTGCACGCGCTCGACATCTACACCGCAGCCGTCCGCGCACCAGCTCCCTAGCGCGACGGCGCCTTCTGGCAAAGAAGCCAACTTAGCCACAACCGACTTCTCGTCACCGCGGAGCCGTCTCGGTTCAGCCCGGCGCACCCATTTCCCCGCCGTCGCGCGACTCTCGCCTTGCTCTTCGACGCCGACGGTAACCGGACGAGCGCTTCGCGACGGCGGCAGGCGCCACCGGCCGAGCGAGAACCTGTGTTCGTCGAGCGTGGCATGAGCGTCCGCTCGGGCGGGTGCAAGGCTGTCGAGATCGTTCCAAAGCAGCAGCCTCGACGTCTCCGATTTGGTCGTCGAACGCTGACGCGATTAGCCCGAAGGAGCGCTTTGCTGGCGGGGTCGACACGGATCTTGTCAGCGGTTGGCCGCTTCGGCGTGGCGGCCGGTTGGGGCTGCTAGGTCACGGAGAAGCTGGCGGCGCTGTTGACGGTCCCCGTCGGGCTGGTGGTGTTGGTGACGGTGATCGGCCCGCTGGTGGCGCCCTTCGGGATGGTCGCTTTGAGCTGCGTCGAGGATCGCGAGGTGACGGTGGCCTTGGTCCCGTTGAACTTCACCACGGAGCTCGAGTTGAAACCGACACCCTTGATCGTCACCGACGTGCCAACCGCGGCGCTGGTGGGGGTGAGGCCGGTGATCGATAGCGTCGGGGTGAAGCTCGTGCTGCTGGTAGCCGTGCCCGCCGCGGTCGTGACCGAGATCTTGCCGGCCACGGCGCCGTTGGGAACGACCGCCTTTAGCTCGGTCTTGGACACGAACGACACCTTCGGCGACGTCTTCGAGCTGAACTTGACCTTCGCGCCGGGAACGAAGTTTTTGCCCGTGATCGTGACCGAGCTGCCCGTGATCCCCGACGTGGGTGTAAACGACGACACCGTCGGGGGCCCGTAGGCATACAGGCTATGTTTCGACGTCGCGCTCGTCGCCCCGCCGGTCGTCACGGTCACGTTGACGACCCCCGCTGCCTGGGCCGGCGCGACCGCGCTTAACTGCGTGGGGGAAGCGAACGTGACCGACTTCGCCGCGGTCGATCCGAACTTGACCGTCGAAGCCGAGGTGAAGTTGGCCCCCGTGATCGTGACCGTGTTGCCACCCGTCGTCGGACCGGCGTTCGGCGACAGGCCAGTCACCGCCGCGGGCGCCGCGACCGTAGTCGAGGTCATGCCCGACCCGCAGCCGCTGTTCGATCCGCCGTTGTTGGTATCGCCGGCGTAGATGGCTTACCACCAGTAGGTGCCGGCGGTCGTGGGCGTAAACCCGGCCGACGGGTTATACGTGCCGTTACCGGACACCGATGCGGTGCCGACCGTCTGACCGCCGGTGCTGCAGACGCTCGGCGCCGACGATTGCGGGCCGAAGACCTGGAACGTGATCGTGCCCGTGGGGCTCGTTCCCCCCGACAGCGTCGAGTCGATCGAGGCGGCCGAGATCGCCGTATTCGCCGTGGCACTGGCAGGCGCCGACACCGACGTAGTCGTGGCGTTCTGGACTGTCGTCGAGGTCATGCCGGAGCCGCAGCCGCTGTTCGATCCGCCGTTGTTGGTATCGCCGGCGTAGTTGGCGTACCACCAGTAGGTGCCGGCGGTCGTGGGCGTAAACCCGGCCGACGGGTGATACGTGCCGTTACCGGACACCGACGCGGTCCCGACCGTCTGACCGCCGGTGCTGCAGACGCTCGGCGCCGACGATTGCGGGCCGAACACCTGAAACGTGATCGTGCCCGTGGGGCTCGTTCCCCCCGACAGCGTCGAGCCGATCGACCCGGCCGCGATCGCCGCGTTCGGCGTGCCGCTGGCAGGCGCCGACACCGACGTGCTCGTCGAGGCGACGCTCCAACTGATCGTCACCGACGCCGGGGCCGTCGTGTTCGTCTCATTCGAAAGCCCCGGAACGCCGTAGCTTGCTCCGCCGCCGCCGCCGCCGCCGTAGCAGCAGCCGTTGCCGCCGCCGCCACCACCACCACCACCGTAGTAGCCGCCGCCGCCGCCACCACCACTCCAAACTCCGCCGGAAGTACCGCCCTGGCCACCTTGTTGAATAGAACCGGGCTCTCCGTTGCCGCCGCCACCGGCGCCCGTACCGGGTGATCCGCCGCCGCTGGTGGTACCGCCACCGCCGCCGTTAGTGGCGTTCGAGCCGTTGCCGCCGGGACCGCCGCCGGAGCCGGTGTCGCCCGCCCCGCCTGCGCCGCTGCCGTTGAAGCTGCTGCCTCCGCCGCCGCCGCCGCCCGCGAGCACCGTCGGATTGAAGGTTGAGAAGAACAACGCGGAGTAGCCGCCGCCGCCGCCGCCCTCGTTGCCGCCCCCGTCGTTGGGGTAGTCGCCGCCGTTGCCGCCACCGTTGGTTCCTCCAGGACCACCGGTAGTCGACCCGCCTTCGCCGCCGACTCCCCCCACTGCCACGGACAAAACAGCGCCTCCGAGTTCGCTGACCGATAGTGCCTTGTCCTCGACCGAGGCGCCCTCACCCCCTGGGCCAGAACCCCCGCTGCCGGCTCCCCCGGCGGCGCCGACCGCGACCACATCCAACGAGCTCACCCCTGCAGGAACGGTGAACGTGTCCGTGCCAGGCGCCGTGTAGGTGCACCTCGCGGTAGAACCCGAACTCGAAAACGCCCCGCCGGTGCCGCACGTAGCAACCGTGGCGCCCGCAGTCCCCACAACCACGACCAACCACAACACCAACACCCCGGCCGTCGCCGCCACCAACCCGACAAGACGACCACGCGCACGCGCCGACAACACGCCAAAACCACGCACTCCGCTAAAAATCACTCGGATACCCCCGCTGAACGCCCCAGCGGCCCACCCTTGGCCGCCTCAATAACACCCCAACCGTACCCCACCCCTCCCGCGTTAAGCGAACAACCTAACACCCCGAGCTAACACCATCCATAGCGTCGCCTGAACACTGACGCAACAACCGAGAACCACCAGCCTCGACGGCGCTGTCGCTTCTGAGGAATAGGGACAGTCGGCGGTCCTAGCCGAGAGAGGGCGCGTCGTGGTCCGCCAGGGTGCGTCTTCGGACACCTGCTTTTGCGCGCACGCGCCACCCTTAGGCGCACGCTTGCTTAGCGACGGGAGGATGCGTCTCGCTTATCGCGAATACACCCCCATTGGCGATGGCCCGAATTCTCGGTGATGGCCTTGGCCCTGATCCGCCGGGCGGAAGCCGTCCTCCGCGTTATGCTCAGTTCTGGCTTCTCAGGTGCGAGCAGCAGTCCTGATGCCGACCGCGAGACCGCTAGTTGTCGATCGTGCGACGGTCTTGCGGCTCCGCCTGGCCAACTCGGCCAGTCTGGGTTCCGCCGATGTAACTAGAACGGCGCGGCGGGCAGTCTTTCCCACGCTTTGCTGAGTTGCTACGGCAGGTGCGTCCCGGAAAAGATGTGCACGGCGGTCCGTACCGTGATCGTCAGGGTTACCGCGTGTGGCGCGTATCGCCGGGTTGTCGCCGTCACGGCCGGCACTGATTGACGCGCCCGGCGCGGGGCGCGTCAATCAGTGAGACCGGCGTTTGTGTTACGGCGCGTAGGACCCGCCGAAGATGTCCGAGTTGCCGAACTTGGCGGGGCATTGCTCCTGCACGTTAGGTGCCGTCGCGCTGGTGTTCCCGTCCTGCAGAGCCTGACGATATGCGTCGATCGCCGGGCAGTCGCGCGCTCTGCGCGTGTCGTTCCACACCGCGGCCCCGTAGGTCCGGGTGGCGGTGGCGTACACGTAGTCGCCGAGGAACTCGGAGATCAGCGAGTTGGCGCTTGATCCGCGTGGGTCCCCGGGCCGGCTTCGGTGCAGCTCGCTGAAGGTCCCGGTTGGCGTGGCCGGGTTGGTCGAGGAGCTGGCGTGCAGCACGACGCCGACGAGCGAGCGCGGCGTGGCCGTGGTGGGCTGGAACGGTGTGGTGAACGCGTTGTAGACCACGTACACGTCGGTCCCGTTGGGCGAGATCGCCGGCGCCGTGTAGATCCCGCGATCACCGGCGCTCTCGATCGCTCGCGGCGTCGACCACGTCGTGCCCCGATTTGTGGACTCGGTGAAGAACACGTGCGGGTCGGCGAGCGTCCCGCTGACATAACTCATCACGATCCGATCGGTAGCGTCGGCGCCCGTTGGCGCGCCGTTCGCTATGTCGACGCTCGGCGCGACCGCGAGATCGCTGCGGGCGCCGGCGACGCCGTCGATCACGGGACGGCCCTGGACGGGGTCGAACGCGCCGGGCTGCGTCACCGGACCCGCCACCGGCTGGAAGCGTGACCAGTTATGGCCGCCGTTGGTCGACTTCGACATCATCTCGAAGCTCTGATGGCCTCCCGAGGACGACGTCCCGACGCCGAACACGTAGGCGTTGCCGTGGCTATCGGTGCGGATCGTGCACCCGTCCTCGGGGTTGCGCTGGCTGTTGTTGGCCGCTCCGCTGATCTGATGCTGAGTCCAAGTCTTGCCGCCATCGCTCGAAACCGCGACCTGCAGCGGGGCGGGCGCCGCGTGGCCCTTCTCCTGACCCCTGAACGAGGCCCAGCACACATAGACATTGCCGAAGAACGCGCTGGAGGACGTGTTGTCGGCCCAGATCTGTGACTTGTCGGAGAATGTGGTGCCGGACTGGCGGCTGATCAAGACGGGCGAATCCCAGGCGCTCTTGTGACCTGCGGCCGCAGCCCGCATGTGGTCGGTCCGCGAGACCGCGATCCCCTCAAAGCCCTTGAACGCCTGGCTCTTCTTGGGCGCAGGGAAGTTCGAGGTCAGATTCGAGTAGTAGAGCCGCTCGCCGTTGCTCCAGCTAAAGCCGCCGGCCCCGGGCTTCGGCCCGATCGCCACTCCCGGATCGCCGTCGGACACCAGCCCGTTCTCGAAGTACCACGGCAGGGTCCCGATCGGACCGCCGGCCACCGGACTGCAGCCGGCGTCGGGGCCGGGGACACCTAGGCAGTTGCGGGCGCTCCAGCCGGTGTACGTCGGCTGCCGCCAGCTATCGCCACCGTTGAAGGAGAAGTACACACCCGAGACCCCCACGCCCGGCGTGAAGGGACACGTGTTATCGGCGCCCGCGTTACAGGCCTCCTCGTCGATCTCGTCGTTAGATCCCGCAACAAGGATGTTCGGATGGTTGGCGTCGGCGGTGATCGTCGGCTCGTTCTGCTTGTTCTGAGAGAACGGCGACTGCGGGCTTCCCACCGTCACGAGCTTGTCCGGATTCAAAGCCGCCGCCGACGCTGCCGTCACCAACAGGACGCCGATCGCCAGCAACGACACCCACACCAGCTTCCTCATACCTTCTTCTCCTGCCTCGATTTTTTGGGGACGATTCGATTACGCTCGTACGCGTCAAAAGTCAGGAGCTATCTTGGCCTGACCGCAGTTGCGGCCGGGGCTGCGACGAGGAGTCCGAGCGCCCTCGACCCGCGCCGGCTGGACTGCTCCTTCCTTGAGGAGCAGAAGAGCGAGGCCGGGTGCGAGGCGCTCCTCTCATGAGCAGAGGCGGCGCGTCGCGCGCTGCGCGCAAGATTTGCTCTGGAGACCATCATCGCGTCGACCGCGTTGACGTCCCCGTTTGCACGGCTGGCGGACACCCGCTTTCGTTCTGTCAAGAGCCAGGACGCTGACGCTCGCTTCGCGACGCTCGCGGGCGTTCGCCCGTTCCCCGGAGCTAGTCGAGCGGCTCGCGACCCGCCGGACTCTTGCTTCGCGACGCACGCAACCGTGGTTGTCAGCTATGTCGCGGGCTGGTTTCGGCGGCAGAGGGCTGACGTTTTGGGTTGAGTGAGAGCGAGGTCCCTGGCGCCGCGAGCGGGTATCAGGCGGTGGTGCTGGTCTACAAGTCCGGGCTAATCGCGCCCGGGCCAGCACATCAATAGGAGTACTCCTTCCGTACGACCTCGGTGCATCGCCCGAACGACCTCAGGATCGTCCACTTTGAGTAGATGCAAATCATCGTCCCGCCCGACGACGCGGCGCCCTCCAGAGCCGAGACTGGTCGCACCAAAGGAACCCCATTGGCAAGGAGCGACCGAATGGCAAACGCAGGACAAACCATCGTGAACCCGGTAAGCGGCGAGCGGATCACCTTCCGCAAGATCTCGGCCGACAGCAACGGCGAATATCTGGAGATCGACGTCGAGCTGACCCCGACGGCGCGGTGCCCGGCATGCAAGGGCACCCCAAACCCGGAAGAGCGCTTTGAGATCCTCTCCGGGAACGTCCGTTTCCGCAAGGGCATCAAGAAAGTCGACGCAAAGGCCGGCGATGTGATTGTCGTCGAGCCGGGCAAGGCACACAAGTTCAAGAACCATGGTGAGCAGGGCGCGACCATGCGCGTGCGGGTCACCCCGGCGCTCGAGATGGAGCGCCTCTTCGAGGCCGCGGTTGGCCTGGCGCAGGACGGCCGCGTCACCAAGAAAGACATGCCCAAGCCTCTCGACCTCGCGTTGTTCGTCAGCGAGTTCAAGGACGAGGTCCGGGGTCCCGGCTCCCCAGGGTGGATCCAGCGCGCGCCGCTCGCGCCGCTCGCGCTGATCGCCCGCCACCGCGGTCGCGCCGAGCGCTACGCCCCCGCGCAGCCCGCGTTCGCATAAGCGGCGCGAGTTCACCCCCAGGAGTAGAAAGCCCCGCCGGCACAGCCGACGGGCTTTCTACATGCTCGTTCACGCACGCCAATGGCACCCACCTCGGGCGACATCGTCACTGACACTTTTCTGTTCCGGTGACGGCGCCTCGATGATCCTGCGCGCCCCAGCGTCGGGCCTAACCGCGCACGGGGGCATTCGTTGTGGATGATGCGGCTTGCGGACCCCCCTTCGCAACCCCAGTCGCCGTCCGAGCCGTGAGTCGACGCTTGCTTTCATGAGAGCGCCTCGCTTGAGCTCGCTCTCGCTTAGCGACGGATGCGGGCGCCGCTGTCCGAGCGCCTTGGTGCGCGAGCCGCTGGCGCTGCCTGAAAAGACGCCGGGTTTGCGCGAGCCCTTTTAGCCGTCGGCCGAGGCGGGGCGGTTGCAGTGGTGCGCGACTTCTTCACGCTGCCGACGTGCTTCGAGTCGACGCGGCCCGGACGTGGCTCGCCCGGTCCTCCTCTACTCAAGCGTGGTGCCGGGTTTGACCTTCGCCGGGCCTTTGTTCTGGTGCTCCAGCGCCGGAGTTCGAGAGCACGCGGCGCTGCGCGTCGCCTGCAGTGTCCTACCTAGCGCTCACGGCGTTCGCGGTCACCTCGACGCAGGTCTCAAGCGGCAGCGCGGTGGAGTTGAGGAGGATGTGGTAGTGCCGCGGATCGCGTGGATCGGCGTGGTAGAAGTGTTTGACGTAGTCGACCTGGAGGCGGTCTAGGTTGCGCTGTCGGCTTTTGGCTTTGTGCTCGTCGATGGCCTGTAGGCGCATCGCTTGGGCCACGCGCGCTTGCTCGGGGCCGTCGAGGCGCACGTGCAGCGTGTTGGGGCGGTCGCGAAGCACGTGCGCGGCGGCGCGTCCCGGCACGACGACTTCTCCGGAGTCCGCGGCCTGGATCAGTACGTGCTCGGTCTCGCGACTAAAAGCGTCGATGGTCGCTTCGGGTTCGAGCACGCCGCTCGTGTTGGGTAGGCGGGCCAGCAGTCGCGTGAAGCGCGGGGCAGCTGCTTGATCGTGGGCTTCGGCGTGCTGCACCGATACGCCGAGGCGCTCCGCGGCTTGTGCGGGAATTCCGCGGTTCACGAACCGGTACCCGAGCCGCTTCGCCACCTGCGCTGCGACCCAGTTGCCCCCGGCGCCGTAGGAGGCGGAGATCGTGACGACGGTGGTCACGCCAAGGCGGGTTGGGTCTCTGCCTCGCGCGCGGCCACCCCCGGGCGCAACAGCACCCCCGCCAGTACGGCGCCCACGAAGAAGATGCCAGCCGCCCACCAGAATGCGACCGTTAGCCGTGGACCGCGGCCAGTGCGGTCACCGACGGCGAGGGCGCCTTGCCGCTGACGTAGCTCGTAGCTGCCGCGATCGCGATCGTGTTCAGAAACGCGGTGCCGATCGAGCCGCCGATCTGCTGGGAGCTGTTCACGGTG
>DASYAP010000013.1:0-5552 GCA_036501265.1 Solirubrobacteraceae bacterium
CGTAGCCAGGAGGTGACCGCTGTCGAGGCGCCCCGCTACGTGGCGTTCGCCGGGCCGATGGGCACTTCAGCGGCACGCTGGGGAATGGAGCTCGAGCCGACGGACGATAGGCAGACCGTGGCCTACATGTGGATCGAGGTCGACCTCAGGGGCATCATGCGCGCGATCCCCGGAGGCATTCTCAAAGGCAGGATTCAGAGCGTCAGCGATCGCGAGATGGCGGCGATCAAGGCTGCGGTCGAGTCCGCGACGCCGGGCGGCTCGGAGTCCTAGATGGAGGGTGGCGCGCAGTTCTACCGCGGCATTGTCGAGATCGAGGAGCAGCCCGTTAGCCAGATCGACCGTACGCATGAGCACCTAATCGAGACATACCGCAAGAAGGCGAAGCATTACGACATCACCTCCCGGTTCTACCCTGCGCCCGGCTACCCCCAGCGAGCACAACGCCACCGGGCCGTACAAGCACTGGGCCTTCGCCCGGGTGACAGTGTGGTCGACATCGCATGCGGCACAGGTCTGAACTTCCCGCTGATCGAGGAGGTGATCGGTCCCGACGGCCGGATCGTCGGCGTCGATCTGACCGACGCGATGCTCGCCCAGGCCCAGGATCGGCTAGAGACGAACGGCTGGAGCAACATCAACCTCGTGCAAGCCGACGCAGCCGACTTCGACTTCCCAACCGAGGTCGACGCGATCCTGTCCACGTACGCCCTGTCGCAGGTGCCCGAGTGCGCAGACGTCATCGCCCACGGCGCCGCGGCCCTCTCCGGGGGCGGACGCTGGGTCGTGCTTGATCTTAAGGTTCCCGCCACCACGCCTCGGTGGCTAGCGCAGCTTGGGACCGCAATTGTGCGGCCTTTCGCCTCCATAGATGAGTGGATCATGCGCCGTCCGTGGGAGGCGATTCGCGCAGCCATGCGGGAAGAACTGGCCGATCTCTCCTGGACCGACTTGTTCTTCGAGACCGCATTCCTCGCCGCCGGTTCCCGTAGCCCTAGAACCGTCGATGGAACAACTGCAGGAAGGCAACCAGCGTGCGAGCGGGAAGGCTTCGCATGGCGTGCAGGTCATAGCTAGCGTGGAGTCCGAGGACACAGCGGCATCTGCGCCAGATTCTCGGCCGCTTCGCTGGCACCAGGGGCCGGGCAGGCGGCAAGGGATCCAGGGCTTCGGTGGTCCGCGGTACGCGGTCACCGCCATGCAAACGGCTCATGCTGGCCCCGTGACCGGCCTGATCGCCCAGGTGCTGCTGCTCGCCGCACTCGCTGGGACCGTCCGCCTGAGCCGCGCCGGCTGGGTAGTCGGACTGACCTGCGCAGTGATCCTCAACGCGACGTTGGCGCACGGCCTCGCCCGCTACCGCTCCGACCGGCTGGGAGCGGCCGACTGGGTGACCCTTGCTCGGGCCACGCTCGCGGTCGGCATCGCGGCGCTGGTCGCGGGCACATTTGACCACCGCTCTTCGGTCACGATGCTTGTGTCGCTTGCGGCGCTCGCGCTCGCACTGGACGCGGTCGACGGATGGGTCGCGCGGCGCACACGGACGACGGCGACGGTGGGCGCGCAGTTCGATGCTGAGGTTGACGCGTTCGTGATCCTCATCCTCAGCGTGTATGTCGCCCGCTCGGCCGGCGCGTGGGTGCTTGCGATCGGCGCGGCGCGGTATGCGTTTCTGGCAGCGGGATGGCTGCTGCCGTGGATGCGCGCGCCGCTGCCACCGCGCTACTGGCGCAAGGTCGTCGCGGCTACGCAGGGGATCGTGCTGACGATTGCGGCCGCAGACGTCCTGCCGCTGGCGCTGACCCAGGCCGTCCTCCTCGCCGCGCTGGTCCTGCTTGCCGAGTCGTTCGGCCGCGACGTGTGGTGGCTGTGGAGCCATCGCCACGCCACGTACGCTCGAGCGCCGGCGAGTACGGACCCCACCCTCGATCTCGCAGTGGGCACTAGCGCCCGGCCCAGGCGGGGCCGCGTGCGAACCACTATCGTCGCGGTGCTCACGATCCTCGCGGTTGTGATCGTGTGGGGTGTCCTCGTCTTTCCCAGCCGGCCGGGTGGTCTCACGCCCACGGCGTTCATGAGGCTCCCGCTGGAGGGCCTCGTGCTCGTCGCCTTGGCCGTCGTATTGCCCGCCACCGCTCGACGCGTCCTCGCCGGGGTCGTCGGAGTGGCTCTCGTTCTGCTGGTCATCCTAAAGATCCTCAACATAGGATTCCTCACGCTCTTCGCCCGGCCGTTCGACCTCGTGGGGGACCTTGGCGAGGCCGGGGACGGCATCGAGACGCTGCGCGCGACGCTCGGTCGGACTGAAGCGAACCTGCTCATGATCGGGGCGGTGGTGCTGGTCGTCGCCCTCGTCGTCGTTTGCACCCTGGCGATGCTTCGGCTGACTCGGGTCGCGGCCGGCAACCGCCGATGGTCGCTGGGCGCGGTCACGGCGCTCGGCGCCGTCTGGCTGCTCTTTTGGGTGTCCGGCGCGCAGTTTCTGTCCCACACCCCCATCGCTTCCACGAGCACCGCCGGCTTCTTCATCGGCGAGGTACGTGCGGTGCAGGCCGACATCCACGACGAAGGCGTCTTCGCCAAACAGATCAGGCATGACTCGTTTCGCAACGTCCCGGGCAGCCGGCTGCTGACCGGTCTGCGTGGCAAGGACGTCCTTCTTGACTTCGTCGAGTCCTACGGCCGCATCTCTGTCCAGGGCGCCTCGTTCTCGCCAGCCGTCGATGCGCTTCTCGCTAAGGGGACCAAGCGACTTCACGCGTCCGGCTTCGCCGCTCGCAGCGCCTTCCTCACGGCGTCGTCGTTTGGCGGTATGAGCTGGCTGGGGCACTCCACCCTTCAGTCGGGCGTCTGGGCCGACAGCCAACGGCGCTATGAACAGCTCGTCGGCACCGACCGCTTCACGCTCAGCGACGCGTTCGGCCGGGCGGGGTGGCGGACCATCAACGTCGCGCCCGCGGACGATCGCGCCTTCCCGGAGGGGTCATCGTTCTACCACTACGACAAGCTCTACGACCGCCGTGATCTGGGTTACCGCGGCCCCACCTACGGCTACTCGCCCATGCCCGACCAATACATGTACTCGGCGCTGCAACGCCTCGAGCTCGGGAAAACCCACCGACGTCCGCTGTTCGCGGAGGTGGACACAACCTCGAGCCACCTGTGGTGGATCCGCATCCCCAACATGATCCCGTGGCGCGACGTCGGGAACGGCTCGATCTTCCACCGCCACCCCGGGTGGGTCTCGAAGGGGGCATTCTGGACGAACCCCCCACGAGTCCGCGCGGCGTACGCGCGGTCTCTCAAGTACTCGCTGAACACCCTGATCTCGTTCGTGCAGCGCTACGGCAACAAGAATCTCGTGCTCATCGTGGTGGGTGACGAGCAGCCGCCGCCGCCCGTCACCAAGCAGGGCGCGAGTCACGACGTGGTGGTCTCGCTGATCGCCCACGACCCGGCGGTGCTGAAGCGGATCGCCGGGTGGGGCTGGCAGGCGGGCCTGCGGCCCAGCCCGGGCGCGCCGGTCTGGCGGATGAGCGCTTTCCGGAACCGCTTCCTCACGGCCTTCGGACCGCAGCCGGCGACCCGGTAACTCGTGCGGACGGCATCGATAAAGAGGAGGACACTGTGAGCGCAGTTCTCGCTCCCGTGCCCTCCGACGGTATTCAGGCCCGGGCGCCGACACTCTCGGCACCCCCGCTCGCCCATCCTCGGCGACAGCGGCTGGCCGGCCTGGACGGTCTCCGGGGCCTAGCCGCGCTGTACGTGGTGGTGAACCACATCTTCTTGCGCGCGTTTCCTGGGTATCCGGTCGACCACGCACCATTCTGGGCCGCCTGGTTCATCTACGGCCGGTTCGCGGTCGTCGTGTTCATCGTGCTGTCCGGCTTCTCGCTGGCCCTCTCACCCGCCCGCCATGGCTGGCGGCTAGACGCGGTTTCCCGGTTCGCCAAGCGCCGTGGCCGCCGGATCCTTCCGGCCTACTGGGCGGCCCTTCTGTTCAGCCTCGCGGTCGCGTGGCTTATCGTTCCTCAGCCCGGGAACGGCCTGCCCGACGCGAACTCGGTCGTAGTCAACGGCCTGCTGGTGCAGAATCTTGTTCGCACGCACAGCCCCAACGCGGCATTTTGGTCGATGGCCGTCGAGGCTCAGCTGTACCTCCTGTTCCCGCTGTTACTCCTGATCGTGCGCCGGCGGGGCGCGATCATCATGGTCGCGGCTGTCACGCTCGTCGTGGTGGCGGTTGGCGTCATCGGGCCGCACGTTGCCGGCCTGGACACGTTCGTGATCCACTCTCCACCGGACCTCGCGGCACTGTTCGCGGTCGGAATGCTCACCGCCGGGATCGTGGGAGCGGGCCGGGCGCGCAGGTCCTGGCCGTGGGGTTGGCTCGCCCTCGCCTCCGTAGCGCCGGTGCTTGTGACGATCTGGGTAGAGGGCTCGGTTTGGACGCTCGACCACCTGCTTTGGGTCGATCTCGCTCTCGGCCCCGCCATCGCGTGTCTTTTGGCCGCTCTGGCCACCGACCGGCTTGTCCCACTCATGCGCCTGCTCGACACGCGGCCGATTCGCAAACTCGGCTTGTGCTCGTACAGCCTGTACCTGACACACGCCCCGATCGTCGTCGTGGTCTACGAGAAGATCGTTGCCGGCCGTGTCGCCCAGGGTGTTCCGGCCTTTCTCGTCACACTTGCTTTGGCTCTGCCGCTGACGATCGTGTTCGCGCGGCTCTTCGCGGCGGTCTTCGAGATCCCGTTCCTGAAGAAGCAGCAAACCTGGTCGCAGACGGCCAGCGTGCCGCGGCCTCGAGCCGAAGGGGTGGGGGGATGAGCCGGACCTTATGGGCTTGGGGCCGCTACGTGGGCCCGGTCGTGGTGCTTGCGGTTCTGGTCTGGCGGCTGGGGACCGGCCCGTTCCTCGACGGCATCCGCACAATCGACGGCCCGGCTCTGGCGGCAGCGAGTGTCCTCGTGGTGGTGACGACGGTCTGCTCTGCGTGGCGGTGGAAGATCGTGGCCGGTGGTCTCGGCGTCGGCGTCTCGCTGCCCGCTGCGGTGGCGGCGTACTACAGGGCCCTCTTCCTCAACGTCACACTGCCCGGCGGGGTCGTCGGTGACGTCCACCGCGGGATCAGCCACGGTCGCGACGTGAACGATGTCGGCCGCGCGTTGCGGGCCGTCGCTTGGGAACGCACCGCCGGACAGGTCGTGCAGGTCCTCCTGACCGGGGCCGTGCTCCTGGCGCTGCCGTCCCCCGTGCAGTCAGCCATGCCCTGGGTTGCGATCGTGGTTGTCGCGGCGCTGTTCGGCGTCGTGCTCATTGCTCGGACGCGCCGTGCTGGCGGCCGGACTGCGTGGGCGCGGGCCCGGAGCACCCTCGCCGGCGACATCCGCCACGGGCTCCTCGCGCACAGGGCGTGGCTGCCCATCGCGCTCACGTCCGTACTGGTCGTCGCCGGCCATGCGGCCACCTTCCTGATCGCGGCGCGGACCGCCGGCATTACCGCGCCACCTTCGCGAATGCTCCCGATAGCGATGCTCGTGATAATGGCC
>DASYAP010000014.1:0-1812 GCA_036501265.1 Solirubrobacteraceae bacterium
GCCAGGAGGCGTTCGATGAGTTCCTGACGTACCTCGGGCCGGTCATGGAGGAGCTCGGCATCGAGCTGGCGCAGCCACCCACGATCATGCCGATTGTGGACCTTGTCCAGCAATAGCGGCTGAGGCCCGCGAGGACTCGAGCGCAACGGGGCACGGGCACTCGCCCCGAACGACGTACACCGGGCTGCCCGCCGACCGGTTCGAGTACCGCGCTTAGACCGAAGCACGTCGCCCGTCGCGGTACGTACGCGCACCTGCTCCTGACCTCAGTCTCGCGACCGGCGTCGTCGATGACCGTGGGTGGTTACCACGGGGTGAGCCCGTTGACCTGCTTCTCCGCAAAGCAGGGCGGTGTCAACCTCCGATTGGCCTCGTCGCGCACCCTGCTCAGCCGACAACTCGGGTGTCTCGCCGCAGCCCACGAGAGACGCGTTTAGCGCGGATTGCGCGTATAGCGCGGCTCGTATGCCTGCCGCCACGCAAGAGCCGACCGGGGAGTCGCGGATTCCGCGCTTAGCAGGACGGTCGCCGTCGGCGACCAGATGCTCGTCGTGTCGCCGAAGCAGGGCTCACGGATGTCTGCTGTAGAGGCTGGTGCTGGTTGACGTCTAGCAGTTTGCTGACTAAGGTCAGAGAAATGGCGGATGCGAGGGTTGAGCAGGTCCGTCGCTTCAACCGGGTGGTGACCGAGCGTGTCGGTGCACTCAACGACCGTTTCCTAGGTCGTCCGAGGCCGCTCGGGGAGGCACGGCTGTTGTGGGAGATTGGCCTCGGCGGGTGCGAGGTGCGCTTGCTGCGCTCCCGTCTGGGGATCGACTCGGGCTATCTAAGCCGGCTGCTGCGCTCGCTCGAGGCCGCTGCTCTGGTCGAGGTATCGCCGAGCCCGTCCGACGCCCGCATCCGGGTCGCGCGCCTGACCCGGGCCGGCCGCCGCGAACGCGCGGCGGTCGATCGGCGCTCTGACGAGTTGGCGGAGTCGCTGCTGGCTCCGCTGAGCGCCGAGCAGCAGGATCGGCTGGTGAGGGCGATGCGCGATGTGGAGCGGCTGTTGATCGCCGCCGGCGTGCAGATCACTCCGGTCGACCCCGAACACCCTGACGCGCAGTATTGCCTTGCCGAATACGTCGCAGAGCTCAACCGGCGCTCGACTCGCGGCTTTGATCCCTCCGTCGGCACGACGGCGCTGCCGCATGAGGTCCGGCGGCCAGCTGGCGAGTTCTTCGTTGCCTATCTGCAGGGCGAGCCGATCGGCTGCGGCGCTGTCAAGCATCACCCGAATGCGCCGGCTGAGATCAAGCGCATGTGGATCGCAGCACGAGCGCGAGGGCTCGGGCTCGGTCGTCGCCTGCTTGAGACATTGGAGGCGTGCGCCAAGGCGGGCGGCGCACGAGTCGCGCATATCGAGACCAGCGCCGTCCTTACTGAAGCCCTGTCCCTCTACCGCTCTACTGGCTGGGTCGAGGTGCCGCCATTCAATGACGAGCCATTCGCCGACCACTGGTTCAACAAAGAACTCGCGTAGAGCGTGGATCCTGGCAACAACACCAGCGTCCTCGTCTCCGCCTTGAGCGGGTGCGTGGGCACCGGCGGTGACGGGCGCGAGTTGGACCGATGGCCGGTTGGTGGCGGTCCCGGCGCGATCGACTTGTTTTCTGGACTGCGTCTGTCGCACTACGGGTTGACGATCTCGGCGGCTGCGGTGAGCGGGTCGATGTTTGCTGCGTCCGCGATGCCGGCGCGGTACTCGTCGGTGTTGGTGAGTGGTGGGGTCAGGTTCCGCTCGTAGCGGACTCGCTCGGCGGCGACCATCCG
>DASYAP010000015.1:0-8510 GCA_036501265.1 Solirubrobacteraceae bacterium
CAGCGCGTTGAGCGCCTGCGCGGTGCAGATATTCGACGTCGCACGCTCTCGACGGATGTGCTGCTCGCGCGTCTGCAGGGTTAGCACGAACCCGCGCCAACCGTCCTGATCGCGAGTCTCGCCGGCGATCCTTCCCGGCAGGCGGCGTAACAGCGCCTCCGTTGAGGCGAAGAAGCCAAACGAGGGACCGCCGAAGTCAAGCCTGCCCCCGAGCGGTTGGCCCTCGCCGACGGCGAGATCGACCCCGCATTCGCCCGGCGGCTTGAGGATCCCCAGGGCGATTGGGTCACAGGAACAGATCGTGAGCGCCCCCGACTCGCGGGCGCTCGCCGCGAGCGCGTCGAGGTCCTCGACGGCGCCGAGGAAATTTGGCTGCTGCACCACCAGCGCGCTGGTGTCGGAACCGAGCTCGGGCGCCGCGGTCACGCCATCGTCAAGCGGCACCTCGAAAACCTCCATTCCCCATGCGCGGGCGAGCGTGGCGAGCGCCTCGCGCGCGTGGGGATGAACGCCGCGCGAGACCGCGAAGCGGCTCCTTGAGTTCTCGAGCTTCGCCACGTACCCCGCGGCAGCCACAGCGCTTGGCCCCTCGTACACCGAGGCGTTGGCGACCGGCAGTCCGGTCAGTTCGCAGATCGCCGTCTGGTACTCGAACATCGCCTGCAGCGTTCCCTGCGAGACCTCCGGCTGATACGGGGTGTAGGGAGTCAGAAACTCCGAGCGCTGGGTGATCGCATCGACCACGGCCGGGACGTAGTGGTCGTACATACCCCCGCCCAGAAACGACACCTCGTCCTCGACCGAGACGTTTCTCCGGGCGATGGCGCGAAGCTCCTCGAAGACCTCCTGCTCGGCGCGAGGCGAATCCAGCGCGAGCGGGGAGCGCAAGCGCACGTTCTCCGGTATGTCCGAGAACAGCTCCTCGATCGATCCGACGCCGATCTCGGCGAGCATCGCCTGACGATCGGCCTCAGTTGCGGATACGTAGCTACTCAGAGGGGACCTGCTCACCACGCTTCACGTTAGCGACGCCTCGTAGGCGGCTGCATCCATTAACGCATCCCTCTCGGAGGGATCCGAAAGTTTGACCTTGACCAGCCAGCCGTTTCCGTAGGGATCCTCGTTGATCGCCTCGGGTTGATCGGCCAGACCGTCGTTGACCGCGACGATCTCCCCCGAGAGGGGCGCGTACACGTCGGAGACCGCCTTTACCGACTCCACCTCGGCGTAGGCCTCACCGCTGGACACCGTGGCACCGACCTTGGGCACGTCGAAGTACACCACCTCGCCGAGCGCGTCCTGCGCGTACCAGGTGATTCCGAAGGTCGCCTCGTCGCCCTCGACCCGGGCCCAATCATGCTCGGAGTGGTAGAGGAGAGCGGGGGGGTAGCTCGCTTGTGCCATCTCAGGATCCCTTTCGGTAAAGAGGCTTACGTTCAACGGTGGCCTGGCGAATCGTCCCTCGGACGTCGATCTCGATCGCGGTGCCGGGCTCCGAGGCCTGAACGGAAACGTACGCCATCCCGATCCCTCGTCTCAGGCAGGGTGAAAAGGTGCCGCTGGTGACCTCGCCTCCTCCCACGACCGGATTGCCGGGGCGTGCGATCCCGGCTCCCTCGATCACGAATGGAGCCAGGCGCTCCGTCGGCGGCGAGTTGCGGGCCTCGGCGATTGCTTCGGCGCCGATGAAGCCCGTTTCCTCCTTACAACACCACCCGAGACCCGCTTCGATCGGCCCGCGCTCCTCGCTCAGATCGTTGCCGTAGAGGTGAAAGCACACCTCGAGCCGCAGTGTGTCGCGGGCGCCCAATCCAGCCGGCTCCGCACCGGCCTGCACCACTGCGTCCCAGACGGCCTCCGCAGCGTCCGGGGCCAGCAACAGCTCGACCCCGTCTTCGCCCGTGTAGCCGGTGCCGCACACGAGCATGGTCTCACCCGCCACCGTGCGCTCGCAGCAGTGCATGCGCGGCGGCAGCGCCCCATCGGTCAGCCGCTGCACCAGTTTCCGCGCCTGTGGCCCCTGGACCGCCACCATCGCGTAACGGTCGGCGCGGTCGAGGACATCAACGTCGAAGTCGGCGGCATGGTCGTGCAGCCACGTGAAGTCCCGCTCGTGGTTGGCGGCATTGGTGACCGTCAGGAAGTGGTTCTCCGCCAGCCGGTATGTGAAGAGGTCATCGAGGACACCGCCGTCCTCGCGGCACATCACGCTGTACTGCGCGCCCCCCTCCGGAATGTGCCTGACATCGTTGGACAACGTTCGCTGGAGGAAACGTTTGGCGTCGGGCCCCCGCGTCTCGACTTCGCCCATGTGCGAAACGTCGAACGCGCCCACGCTACGCCTTACCGCCGTGTGCTCCTCGCGGATGCCCCGGTACTGGACCGGCATCTCGAACCCGGCAAACGGCATCATGCGCGCGCCGGCGGCGATGTGCCGGTCGTACAGCGGCGTACTGCGCATGGACAGACCTATTCTGCTGGACGCGTCGGCAGCCGCGCGCGGGCACGACGCAGCGGCCGCATCGCCAGGTTGACGTCCGCGACGTGGGGCTCGAGCCGCGTCACGGCCGTCTCGACCGCGGCCATGCGGTCGCCAAGGTCCTGCACCCGCTCATTGAGGGTTTTCATGTCGCCTTCGATGCGCTGCACTGCCCCGTGCATCCCCACCATCTCAGGGTCCATGGAGGCAACATGCCCGCGGATCGCGCGCAGCTCCCGCACCACCTCCGGCAAGACCGTGCTCAAAAAGCGCGCGGTGGCAACGAGGTCAAGGAGCGGCTCGCCGAGGACACGGCCGAGGGGCGACCTCATCCATCCCCGTGCCTGGCTCTCCCCAGAGCGCTCAGACTCGGCGTCAGCCGAGATCTTCTCCATCGCGGGCGGACTCTAGCAGTGGGGGTGGGCGCCTCCTGCTGTTGGCCAGGCCACATGCGCGGCGGGCACATGTGCCCGCCGGTGGGTCGGCGCATGCGCCGACCCAACACACACGTCAGCGGTCCTTGAGGAACTCGGGGATGTCGATCTCGTCGTCGCTTATCTCGAGCGAAGACCGCTGGCGGTCGTCCATCGTGACCTCGCGCTCCTGACGCGGTAGCTGCTGAGTCCCGCGGTCGATCCTCGCACGGCGGCGACCCTGGTCAAAGCCGGTGGCGATGACCGTCACGCGAACCTCTTCGGTCAGCGACTCGTCGATCACCGCACCGAAGATGATGTTGGAGTTGGCATCGGCGGCGCTCTGGACGATCTCCGCGGCTTCGTTGACTTCAAACAGCCCGAGGTCGTGGCCTCCTGAGATGTTGAGCAGAATCCCCGTCGCCCCTTCCACTGACTCCTCGAGCAGTGGCGAAGAGATGGCGACCTTGGCCGCTTCGGCGGCGCGGTTCTCGCCACCGGCGGTCCCGATTCCCATGAGGGCGCTTCCGGCATCGCGCATGATCGTCCTCACATCGGCGAAGTCCAGATTGATCAGTCCCGGGATCGTGATCAGGTCGGTGATGCCCTGCACGCCCTGCCGCAGGACGTTGTCGGCCTCTCGGAAGGCGTCCAGGATGGTGGTCCGCCGCTCCACGATGGCCAGCAGCTTCTCGTTGGGGATCACGATCAACGTGTCGACGTTGTTTCCGAGCTCGTCGATTCCGACCTGCGCCTGCCGGGCACGTTGGGTCCCCTCGAAGGAAAACGGTCGCGTGACAACGCCCACTGTCAACGCACCGATCTCGCTCTTGGCGATGTCGGCGATGACCGGCGCCGCCCCGGTTCCCGTGCCGCCGCCTTCGCCGGCTGTCACGAAGACCATGTCCGCCCCCTTGAGGGCCTCCTTGATCTCGTCTCTTGATTCAGCCGCGGCCCCGTGCCCCACCTCGGGGTTGGCGCCGGCCCCGAGACCGTGGGTCAAGTCGTGCCCGATGTTGAGCTTTACGTCGGCGTCGCACATGGCGAGCGCCTGAGCATCGGTATTGCAGGCGATGAACTCGACGCCGCGCAGCCCGGCGTCGACCATGCGGTTGACGGCGTTCGTGCCACCGCCACCTACGCCGACGACCTTGATCACTGCCAGATAACTGCCGCTTTCCATTTTTCTCCAACCCTCGAGATAGAGTTGAGTGTCTCCTTCGGCAAATCGCCGAAAGCGGAGTTTTGCACGTTACGCGCTGGGGATGCCGGAAGTCAATGGTCCCGACCGCAAACGCAAGCTCGCTTGCAAATCGTCCAACCCTCCAGCGCGCCCAGAGCGTTACCTCCAAAGCACCATCAGTCTCAAGTTGAGGGTTAGGCCACGCGTTTATCCCGCTGCGGGCCGCGAGGGATCTGAAAGGTCGATGTACGCGGCCCCCTGGGAGCTGGGAGTCGCGAGCACTGCCGTGGCGGCGATCCACTTCGCGTGCAACGAGCGCACCGTTCCGAAATAGAGGCTCGGTCCGGTGCGCAGCTTCACGACGATTCCGTGTGCGGCCGTGTCGAGTACGCCCGCGGCACGCGCCGCCAGCGCGGGTGGCGCGGCCGCCAGTACGGCCAACTCCTGCCGGTTGTCGCGGTCCGTGATCCTGGTGCCAACCGGGAGTCCCCGGGCCGGGAGCACCGGGAGCGCGCGCTTCGCGGTCGCTCCGCGGAGCACCGTGCCGTCCGTGGAGACCAGTATGCGGCGACCGCCCGCAGTCAGTATCGCGCTCGGAAGCTCCTCGACCACGTGGATGCGCAGCCCGTGGGGAAAGTCGGTTGCGACCCGGATGCTCTTGACCGCCGGGTAGGGGGCGACAGCGATCTGGAGGCGCGAGCGCTGAAGATCGAGCGTCGTCATCGTGTGGGCCGCGGCGGTCAGGGCAGCGCGGATGCGGCCCGAATCTGGGCCGCTGATCCCGGTGATCTCAACGTGCCGGACGGCCACCAGCGACGAGTCCCGAAGCCAGAGCCACCCACCCCCCAACAGAGCTGCGGCCAGGAGCACCGCCGCCACGCGGGCTGGTCCCAGTCGCCTCAACAGGCGGCCTCCAGAACGCTTTGCAGGCCGCAGGCGCCGCGTCGCCCGCGCCGAGGTGCCGCCCCGCCGCCCCAGACCGCGGGATTCGGCGGCTTTCCGGGACGCGCTGCGACCGGAGACGCTCACGTCCGATGCCAGTCCGGCGGGAATTCGACCGGCCCCAGTGCCTGTACCTCCGGCTCGAGCTCGATCCCAAACCGCCCCCTGACACGCTTTCGTCCTTCGACCATCACCGCCACCACGTCCGCGGTCGTCGCCTTGCCGTGGTTCTCGATGAAGTTGGCGTGCTTGACCGAGAACCCCGCGCCGCCGATGCGCATCCCGCGGCAGCCTGCCGCTTCGAGCAGCTGGCCCGCGGTGCGGCCCTGGGCACGCGGGTCCCGTGGGTTCTTAAAGGTGGAGCCAAACGTGCGGATGCCCGATGGCTGGGTCTCTTTGCGCAGACCCCGCAACTCGGCAAGCTTTGCCGTCACCGCGGCGCGCTCGGCCGGCTGGAGCACGAACGAGGCTCGCGCCACCACCTCTCCCTGGCGAAGAGCCGAGCGGCGATAGGAAAAACCGAGCTGCGCCGGTGTGCGCCGTTCAGTTCCGGCCGCGGTGGCAACGTCCACCCACTCGAGCACCCGGGCCAAATCACCGCCGTAGGCGTTCGCGTTCATCCGAACCGCACCGCCGACGGTCCCCGGAATGCTGACTCCGAACTCGATCCCGGCAAGCCCAGCCCGCGCCGCGCGGGCGGCGATGGTAGGCAGGCGGGCACCGCCCCCGCAACGGATGCGCGTGCCAGAGATCTCGATTCCGCCTAGCTCCTGGTCGAGTTTCAACACCAGTCCGCGGACCCCCTCGTCCGCTATCAAGAGGTTCGACCCCGACCCGACGACCCCTACCTCGCGGCCGCTGCCGGCGGCCCACTCGAGCAGCCGCTCGAGTTCTTCGACTGTCCCAACCCGCGCAAACAGCTCGGCCGCTCCACCGGTGCGGACAGTGGTCAGACGGGAGAGGGGATAGTCGCGCTGCACTCCATCGGGCAGATCCGGCACGGACCGCAGGGTAGATCCCGGCCCGGCGGCGATCACGACGGCGCGTCGGCGGGCCCCGGCCGATTCACAATCAGCTCGGAGCCCGAGACCAACAAGCGCCCCAAATCGTCGATGTTGCCGGCACCCATTACCAGGCACAGGTCGCCGGACCGGAGCGTGGCGTCGAGAAACGAACGCGCCTCGTCGAAGCCCGGCAGCCAGGCGACTTGGCGCCCCGACGCCTGCTCGGCCGCGGCCGCGGCCACCAGCGAACCGTCCACTCCGGGGTAGTCGCCCCGACGCTCATCCGCGGGGTACACGTCCAGCACCACCACCAAATCCGCGCGCGTCAGCGCAGTCCCGAGCGGCCTGAAAAGCGCAGCTGTACGGGAATACCGGTGAGGCTGGAACACCGCTACGACTCGCCGGGGCCCGAAAGTACGCACCGCGTCGATGGCGGCGGCGATCTTGGTCGGGTTGTGAGCGTAATCGTCATAGACGGCGGCTCCCTCCGGCGTCTCGCCGAGCAGTTCGAGCCGACGGTGAACGCCTGGAAAGCCAGCCAGCGAGGCGGCTGCAGCGCCGGCGTCTGCGCCGGCTAGAGTCGCCACCTCCAGCGCCCCAGCCGCGTTGATCGCGTTGTGGGCTCCGGGGACGCGCAGCGCGACCTCGAGGCCGCGCCACTCAAATCGCGATCGCCCTCGCTCGAGCAGAGGCTCGGGGGCGTCGTACGGGATCGCTCCGGGGGGGCACAACTCCCGCAGCCCGGGGCGGTTCCACACCACCGCGGCGCCGCTGGCGCGCGCCATGAACTCGCGTAAGGTCTCCTCGAGCTCCAGCCTCGAGCCATAGGTGGTGTGGTGATCGAGCTCCGCGCTGGTCAACAGCGCGATCTCGGGCGCGAGATTGAGCAGCGAGCGGTCGGATTCGTCTGCTTCCACGACCATCCACTCCCCCTTTCCCCAGCCCGCGTACACGCCGCGTGAGCGATGTTCGCCTCCGATCACGTATGCGGGGTCAAGCCCGGTTGCCTGCAGGGCGTGGACCACCATCGCAGCCGTGGTTGTCTTGCCGTGTGTGCCGGTGATGGCGATGGCTCGCCGGAGCGCCGCGATCTGCGCGAGCAGCTCGGAGCGGTGAAGCTCGCGCCCTGCAGCGGCTCTGCGCTCGGGGTTGTCGGGCGGCACCACGGTCGAGTACACGACCTCGGCGCCGGGCGGCACGTTCTCGGCGGCGTTGCCCATCGTCGTCTGGATGTCGCGCTCGCGAAGCGCGTCAAGGTATGTAGACGTGGCTTGGTCGGACCCCGTGACTCGGGCCCCCAGCTCGTGCGCCACCAGCGCCACGCCACTCATCCCCACGCCTCCTATGCCGACGAAATGCAGGCTGCGCGACGCGAACTCCCGTTCGGCCGTTGGGCGCGACACAGGGTCGCGCTCGGTCATCGGGCGCACTTCCTTTCTGCGGCGGCCATCACCTCATGCGCGATCTCCTGCGCGGCGTGGGGGCGCGCAACCGACAGGGCCGCATTAGCCATCGCCGCGGCGCGCGCCGGGTCCGCCAGCAGCCGCCCCACCTCCTCGGCCAGCCTGGCCGGCGTCAGCTCTGAGTCGGGGATCACCACCGCTGCGCCGGCGTCGGCCATGAAGCGGGCGTTGAGCATCTGGTGGTCGGCGGTGGCGTAGGGGTACGGGACGAGCACGGCCGGCCGTCCTTGAGCGGCGATCTCGAACACCGACCCGCCCGCGCGCGCCACCACCACGTCTGACGCGAGCAGCGCCTCGCTGAAGTCAGAGATGTACGCCCGCAGGTCGTAGTGCGGTCCGGGCGGCTCCAGCTCCGAGACGTTGCGCTCGCCGGCCGCGTGGAGGATCCTGAACTGGGCGCCGCGAAACGCCTCGATCGCGGCTTGGTTGATCGAGCGAGCGCCCTGGGAGCCACCGAACACCAGGACACACCTCTCGTCCGGGCCGACTCCGAAGCGTACGCGCGCGGCGTCGCGGTCGGTCGCCAGCGCCGGCAGCGGGCGCCCGCATACCCGGTAACGGGGGCCGTCGCGCCCCTCGATCGGGAAGGCCAGGCAGACGCGACGGGCAAACGGCGCCAGCAGGCGGTTGGTCAAGCCGAGGTGGCTGTCGGCCTCCATCAGCACCAGCGGCATGCGCCGCAGCACTGCTGCCAGCCCGGTGGGCCCGGCCACATAGCCCCCCGCTCCCAGCACCGCCGCGGCTCGAACCTCGCCCAGCAGCGCCAGCGCGCGCGTCAATGCCCCGGCATCCGTGAGCAGGGCCCGCGCCGACCCGCTGACGCGTCGACCGTCGCGCGGAAGCGGCTGGACCACCAGCGGCTTGAACTCGTACCCGGCAGCGGGGACAAGCTGCGCCTCGGCCCGCTGGCCGCCGAGGAAGACGACGTCCGCTCCCTCAGCTCGCAGCGCGTCGGCGACCGCTAGCGCGGGCACGACGTGCCCTGCGGTCCCGCCAGCGCCGATCACGATCGGCGTCGGCGTCACG
>DASYAP010000016.1:0-6627 GCA_036501265.1 Solirubrobacteraceae bacterium
GGGATGCGTCGCGGCGAACAACAGCGAGGGCCAGCCGCCGAATGTGGAGCCGACAATGGCTGCGCGCTCCGACTCGGCCGCGTCGAGCACCGCCAGCAGATCGCCGGCGGCCTGCTCCATCGTCGCGCCGAATTGCCCTCGTTCGATCGGCGCCGCGTCGGATGCGCCGTTTCCGCGTTTGTCGAAAAGAATGAGCCGCCCCACCGAGGCGAGGCGTCGGAGAAAACGCTCGATCTGCGGGATGTCCCACATCAAGTCAATCGACGATGCCCAATCGGTCACGAGGATCAGGTCCACCGAGCCGCTGCCCACAACCTGGTAGGCGATCCGCGCGCCGTCCGGCCCGCTCGCGAAACGTGTTCTCGGGATGTCGCTGCGCATCCCGCGCGAGCATAAGCGACTGCCTCGTCGCTGCCGCCGCTCCCCGATTCGACGGCGGTCGTCCTCCAAGGTCTCGGTTGTTGCGCGCCTGGCGATTACCTGCGCCGCGAAGATCGGACAGCAACGAGGAACTCCAGCTTCACTAGGACGCGCGCAACGCTCCGGCTCGACCAGCAGCCGCCGGCGAAGGCATACGTTGTCACGCCCGACGACGCTCTCGAGGCGCTTCCAAACTGGGAGCTCCATAAAGTGCTCCATAGCTGAGCATCCAGGAGATCGTGCAAGTCGCGCTCGAAAAAAAACCCCGCTGTGCGGGGCTTTTTCAAGCCCTCTGACGGACTCGAACCGTCGACCCCTTCCTTACCATCTCCGAAACGGTTGCCGTGGGTTGCCATCGGTTGCGGATCAGCCTGTTTTAGCGGTTTCGAGCGCTTCCCCAACTGCCACGGGGTGCCGCCTGTTGCGCCCGCTGGGCTCCATAAATGCTCCATCCCGACGCCCCCAAATCCCATATGGGTAAGGCGTTTGGGCCTGGCCCTGCTCCGCGGTCGTCAGTGCAAGCCGTCTCTGTAGAGGGGGGTCGATTTGACCACTTCGCGGTCAGGCGCCGGGGATGACGAGGCCGGATTCGTATGCGGCGACGACGGCTTGAGCGCGGTCTCGGAGGCCGAGCTTGCGCAGGATGTGGCTGACGTGTGTCTTGACGGTCTCGATGCTGAGCACGAGCCGGTCGGCGATGTCTTGGTTCGAGAGCCCGGCTGCGACGAGGGTGAGGATCTCGGTCTCGCGACGGGTGAGCGCGTCGAGCTCTTCTGCGCGGGTGCGCGGCGACGGTCGGAGGCGAGCAAACTCAGCGATCAATCGGCGGGTGATCGCTGGTGCGAGCAGCGCGTCCCCCGCGGCGACGATGCGGACTGCTTCGAACAACCTCTCGGGCGGAACATCTTTGAGGAGGAAGCCGCTGGCCCCTGCCTGGAGCGCCTCGTAGACATACTCGTCGAGGTCGAACGTCGTCAAGACAAGGATGCTTGGAACGCTGTCGGTTGCGGCGGCGCAGATCCGGCGGGTGGCGACGATGCCGTCCAGAACCGGCATCCGGATGTCCATCAGCACGACGTCGGGACGATGCTGCTCGTTCTGCTGCACCGCCTCTTCGCCGTTCGCTGCGGTTCCGACGACGGTGATGTCGCTTTGGGTCTCGAGGAGCGCGGCAAAGCCTGCACGCACTGCTTGCTGGTCGTCAGCGATAAGGGTGCGGATCACGGCGATGTCTCGGCGGTGGGCAGCGTCGCGAGCACCTCGAAACCGCCGCCCTTGGCCAGGCCTGAGGAGAAGGTGCCGCCGGCGAGCATCGCTCGTTCGCGCATACCCAGCAGTCCGTGGCCTTCGACCGGAGCGCCGTTTGTTGCTGCGGGGCCGTTGTCCTTGACGCGCAGTTGGAGTGCCTGCTCGCCGTAGGAAACCTCGACGTCGACGTGCGCGCCTGGAGCGTGGCGTCGCGCGTTTGTCAGCGCCTCCTGGACGATCCGATAGGCGGCTAGATCGACGCTTAGCGGCAACTGTGTGATCGTCCCCTCGCGCACGAGACGTATCGATGTACCGGTCGCCTTTGCCGTTTCGATCAGGTTGTCGAGTTCGTCGAGTCCGGGTTGGGGCGTCCGCTCGGCTTCGCCGACATTATCTTCGCGGAGGACTCCGAGTAGATGGCGGGTCTCGTTCAGCGCCTCCCGCGCCGTGGATGCGATCGCTTCGAACCGACGCCTTGCGTCCGCGGAAAGCTTCGGCGAGGTCAGCCGTGCAGCCTCGCTCTCGATCGTGATCACCGACAAGTGGTGCGCAACGATGTCGTGGAGCTCGCGAGCGATGCGGGCCCGCTCCTCCAGCACCGTCCTCGCGCGCGTGCTGTCTGCCATCGCCTCCTCGCTTGCGCCGAGGGCAGCGATTGCCAGCTCGCGTCTGCGAAGCGATTCGCCGACCGCAAGAGCGGCGGCAAGAAACAGCAGCGGAGCCGTACTAGCCAGGACAGCGTGGTGGCTCGTATCCCGGGCCACGGCGAGCACGATGAAGGGAACGACGAGTGGCGTGGTGAACAGGAGGCTGCGGCGGATTACCAGCCGTGCAAGCAGGAAGAGCACGACGAGGGAGCTCACCGCGGTCAGCGTGGCACCTTGCGTGCCGGTGATTGCGGCGGTCGTAGCCAGCGTCGCAGCGCCCGCGGCGACCGGCGTCCATCGCCGCGCCGCAATCAGCGCGAACAGCAGCACCCCTAGAACGATCGCGATGTTCCTCCCGGGATAGGGGCCTGAACTGCTGGTGCTCGCGTCGTACGCGGCCGCCAGCGCGAACGCAGTCATCAACGCGATCTCGGAGGCGCGCGGATCGCGCGTCACCGCAAGCAACCGATGGTGGTCGAGGGCGTGCACGAGCGCATTCTCGTCGCCATCGGGTCGTTGCGCCTCGCGCCGGCAGACGATCTTCGGCCTCGCCCGAGAGAGTGAGGCCGCGACGAAACTCACCGTGGGGTCTGACGCGAAAGACGGCGCCTGCGCGCGACGCGCCGGCACGGCGGGGTCTCTACCGTCGGATCAGTCGAGTTGACCCTTCAGGAGGAATGCGATGCAGACGAATTGGGTGCGCCGGAGCCGACCCCAGCGCGTATGGCGGCAAAGCCACGGCCTGCCCCGGACGGGTTGGCTCGTCGTCGCGCCACTGGCGTGCCTGGTCGCCGCGTCCGCCGCTGCCTCCAGCGGCACGGTCACGTCCGCCGCGACGGCGCCTCTCAACTGCGCGCCACCCGGCGTGAAACAGCCTCCGTGCTACAGCCCGCGGGCGTATCAGGTGGCCTACGGCGTCTCACCGCTCCTACGCCGCGGAATCAACGGCCAGGGGGAGACGGTGGTCGTGCCCGAAATCGCTAGCAGCCCGCCCTCCATGGACATCCGCAAAGACTTGGCCACGTTCGACAGCACCTTCGGGCTGCCGCCGGCCAAGCTGCACGTCGTGAACACATTCGCGCGGTCGAAGACGCCCTACCTTGCCGACGACGAGGAAGTCGAAGACACCGAGATGGTGCACGCGATCGCACCCGGCGCCACCCTCGCGGTCGTCCTCCTGCCTCAGGACAGCAATGCAGACAGCGCAAAGTTCTTCACAACCGCGGCGACCAAGCTCGTTCGGGCGGGCATTGCGCTGCACGCGGCCGTGATCTCGATCAGCGCCAGCGCCGGTGAGCACTTCTTCACCCGCGCGGAAGCGGCCCAGATGCATGCGGCGATGGGAAGCGCCCGCGATCACCGTCTCACCGTCGTTGTCTCCTCCGGCGACCTCGGCGCAATCAGCGACGGCGGTCCGCCCAAGCAGGTCAGCCTGCCCGCCTCCGACCCGCTGGTGCTCGCGGTCGGCGGCACCATCCTCGACGCGGCCCGCCCCGGCGGCACCTACTTGGGCGAGATGGCCTGGAACGGCGGCAGCGACGGCTCCGCCGGCGGCTACAGCAGCCTGTTCGCCCGACCCGCTTACCAGGACGGCGTCACCCGCGCCGCCAAGCGCGGCGTCCCCGACGTGGCCGCCAACGCCGACTCCGCCACGGCCATGGCACTGGAATACAGCGACCATGAGTTCCGAGCCGCGACCGGGACGAGCGCCTCGACCCCGCTTTGGGCGGGCGTGATCGCCCTCGCCGACCAGGCAGCACACCGCCACCTGGGCTTCGTCAACCCGACCATCTACGCCATCGCCCGCACTACTGCCTACCACCGAGCCTTCCACGACGTCGTCACCGGCGACAACTCCGTCCTCTGGTCCACCGGTGTCGTCGTCGGCTACAACAGCCGCCCCGGCTGGGACCCAGTCACCGGGTTGGGCAGCCCCGACGCTCAGCATCTTGTGCCGCTGCTGGCGGGTCCGCGCAAGTAGCCAGAGACAGACGCACTCTCATGTTGAGAGGTGGTCTTCGTAAGGCTTCTCGATCCGTCATCCGATCGAGGAGGCTCGAGATGATCCAGCGAGGACAAGTGTTCAAGCTAAAGGCGAAAGGCGTCGACGGGCAGCCGCTGTGGGCATACCGGCATCGCCTCGAGGGTCGTGCCTCGTTGCGTCCGCAAGTCGGTGGGTTCACGAGTCGCGCGCAGGCTCAGAAGGCGCTGCGGAAGGCGCTCGATCGGATCGGTCCCGGCCACGGCGGGACAATAACGCTCGCCGAACTCGTCGAGGAGTACCTGGAGCTGCATCAGGCCGAGCCCGTGACGATCGCGAAGCTGCGTTGGCTGCTTCGCAAAGCGATAACCGTGCGGTCGCGTGGGGGTTGCTCGACTTCAACCCGGCCAAGCGGGGTGTTCCGAATCCGCAGCGGCGGCCGAAGGAGAAGCGGCCGTTCGAGTCGTGGGCGCAGATCGAGGCTGTCGCTGCCAGGCTCGGCCCCGTGTATGGGCCGATGGTTGTCTTCGCGGCCGCGACCGGGCTGCGGCCGTCGGAGGTGTTCGGGCTCGAGCAGCACGACGTCGATCGCGAGGCCGGGGTCGTCTACGTGCGGCGCGCGTTCGCGAACGGCAGGATCAAGCACACCAAGACCCGGCTGAGCACGCGTGCGGTTCCGCTGCAGGCGAAGACGGTCGACGCCCTCGACTGGCTGCCGGCCTCGGTCAACCCGATCCTGTTCCCGAACGGGCGCGGCGGCCCGTGGGCTCTACGACCTTCGCCACACCTATGCCACCTTCGCGCTCCGCGCCGGCGGCCCCGTGTTCGCCGTCTCACGCTTCATCGGCTCGAGCATCGCGAAGATCGACCGCCACTATGCCGTCTCGCCCGTGACAGCCATTTGCACGCGGTCTCGCTACTCGACGCGCTCGCGGTCGAGCGAGCCGTGGGCGCTACGTGGACGTCAAACCGAAGCCGAGCAAACGCGCTCGCCGACAGCACTTCGAAGCCTCACCGGAGATGAATCAGCCGGCGCGTGGACGCTCCGTGGACGCCGAAGCTCGTTTCCATCGCCTCGACGGACAACGAAAGGAGCTGATCAGCAGGAACTTCCTGAAGCCCTCTGACGGACTCGAACCGTCGACCCCTCCTTACCATGCGCTCCGAAACGGTTGCCGTGGGTTGCCACCGGTTGCGGATCAGCCTGTTTTAGCGGTTTCGAGCGCTTCCCCAACTGCCACGGGTTGCCGCCGGTTGCGCCCGCTGGGCTCCATAAGTGCTCCATCCCTTCGCCGCGAATCGCTGATTGCCAAAGGACTTCGGGCGTCAGCCATCTGCGCGTCGAGTGTTGAGCCCTTCTCTGTAGTTCCCCGCTCTGCTCCCTTAATGCTCCAGCCTTGGCGCCGGAATCGCTGACGGGGAGCGGGACTGCGATGCAACAGCGGAGGCAGCATCGAGGCTGAGTCCGCTTCTGCAGGGAGGGGGTCGATGAGCACACCGACCGCAAGTGGGGAACGGCGCTCGTGAACTCCCGCGGTGACGGCGCGCGACCAACCCGTTGGAGGCGATAGAGCATCTCTTCGGCCCCGGGGTCCGGCACGATGCTCGGGTGCGCGCGCCGAGCCCGGATGCGAACGAGCGGCTGACGAGTTCGACCGGGCTCGTGCTCCTCGTCCTCCTTCTGGTCGAGACGCTGACGACGCTCGCGCTGCGCACGTACCTCAACGTGCACCTGTTCCTCGGGCTGTTGCTCCTGCCGCCGGTGACGCTGGAGCTGGCCAGCACGGGCTGGCGGTTCGCGCGGTACTACATGCGCAACGAGCACTACGTGCTGGCTGGCCCTCCGCGGATGCTCCTTCGCATGCTCGCGCCGCTGCTCGTCGCGTCGACGCTCGCGCTCTTCGGAACTGGCGTTGCGATGATCGTGGTCGGGCACCGCGGCGGCCAGCTACGGACGCTGCACACATTTAGTTTCGTCGCCTGGGGCGTGCTGATCGGTGTGCACGTGCTCGCCTACCTCACGCGCGTGGTGCGCGACGGGACGTTGGACTGGCGGCGCAACGCGGTGGACGTCGTCGCCGGCGTCCGGAGCCGGCGCGCCATCCTCGTCGGTACGCTGCTCGCCGGCGTCGTCCTGGCCTCGGCGACGCTTCCCGCCCAGCGGACCGTCCTGCGCGATGGCGGTCACCGCCACCACCATGAGGGTCCAGCGGCTAATCCGCGCCGACGACCTTGAAGTTCCGGTTGACGAAGATGTGGTGGGGCCAGTTGACGCCGATGTTGTGGACCTCGTACTCGCCGTTACTCAGCTGCACGACGCGGTCGACGACA
>DASYAP010000017.1:0-4839 GCA_036501265.1 Solirubrobacteraceae bacterium
CCGTCAACCCCCTGCTCGGACCGCTCGCCAACAACGGCGGACCCACCCAGACCATGGCGCTCAAGGCCGGCAGCCCCGCCATCGACGCCGTCCAGTTCTGCCCGCCACCCAAGACCGACCAGCGCGGCGTCAAGCGCCAAGGCCCCTGCGACGTCGGCGCCTACGAGCGCGTCCCCGACGGGCGTGTGTCGGCTCGGTGACGATCGGGAACCATCTGCCTAGCAACTCGGCTCACACCGGATAACAGCGACGTAACGGGGTGGTGTGCGTGCGGTGGCGGGGATGGGCCCGTTGCCGTAATGCCTACTTGAACTGCTCGCCGAAGATGCGCCGGGCTCCAGGCGCGCCGTCGTTGAACAGGAAGAACGCCTTCGCCGCCACGCCGCCCTGGCAGGCATCGCCGTCCGAGTTGAACGGATTAGCCGTGCAGTTCGACGAGATCGGTTCGGCAACTTCGAGCGTGAGCCCGCTAGTAGAGCGTTGGATACCGGTCGACGTGTCGAGGTGGAACGTGGGGTTGGCGGCGTTCGTGAAGTGGCCCACGAAAAGCAGCTGCGAGTGGCCGACCTTCTGTCGGTAGGTGACGACCGGCGTATGGCCAGCAAAGCTGATGTCTGGCGTGTTCGCGTCGCCCTTAGTGCTCGAGAGCGGCTTGCCACCATTCGCGAGCACGAAGTGGGTCCCTCCGACCAGCCGCGACGCGAAGATCCGCTTGACGCCGTTGAACTCCTCGGCCCAGACGACCCACGGAACGGTCGGCTGCCCCGAGGTCATGGTCCCCGCGGCGACGCGCGGGTCCTCGGCGTCCGCATTCGGGCTGCGGTTCAGCGTGCACTTGTTCTCGGCTGCCTTGGAGGCGAGGCACGGGCCGGCATGGTTCGCTCCAGACGTGTCGAGGACCTGCCCGGCGGTCGTGTGGTTGCCGAATGCCTGCCAGAAAAAGCCACCGTCGACTGTCCCCTGGGGCACCACGGTGTCACCTTGCAACGCCTTGGCGGCGAAGACGCGCTCGTTGGTCACACCGAAGTGGCCGCCCTTTCCGACCTCGTACCAGACGACCCACGGCACCGCGTCGTTTGTCCCCGTAAAGGCGATGTCGGGCTCGATCCCGGCGCGAGCCGGGTCGACATTAAGCGACGGCTCGCGCGGCGATGAGACCGGCGATCGCTCGACGCCCACCTGCTGCCAACAGAACCCACCCTCGGGTGTCCCACCGGCGGGTTTCGTCCCAGCCGGGCACGTCGTCGTGCCCGGACCAATCGGCCTTACGACGAAGATTTGGTTCTTGGTCGGTCCCTGTTCCTGCCAGACGATCCATGGACCCGGCGCCGTCGTGACGCCCAAGGCGTTGCCGCCCGCGACCTCTGGGTTCTCCGCGTTCTTGCCAGTGCGAATGTTGAGCGACGGCGGGCTCGTGGGTCCAGCTGGGTTCGTGCCCACGCGGCCCTGTCCGGCGAAGTCCCAGGTGTCGGCCGTCGAGTCGAAGCGGGCCGCGAAGATTTCCTTCTTGCCGAACGGGCTCGTGTTGTCTTCGTACCACGTGGCCCACGGAACAGCGCGGCCGGCGCCGGCGAAGTCGATCGAGGGCGCCTCGCCATCTCGGGCCTGATTGAAGTTCAGTGAGCCCGTGAAGGTCGGGGACGCGCTCGAAGCGCCGCCGACGGTCCCATGACCCTTCGTCACCCACGCGGTCCCGTTGAACGCCCGGGCAAAGATCTGCTGGGCTCCCGAGGTCTTCTTCTCGAAGTCCGTCCACGGGACCGCTGGCTGGCCGGCGACGACCGAGCCGCCGACACCGTCGAGTTGGCCGGCGTCTCGCGTAGGGCTAATGCCCGCGGCGGAATCGTTGTCGACCCGCCCGTCGAGGTTCACGAAAGTCGCGGCGGCTGCGGTGCCGGCGCTTATCAGAAGTGCGGCCGCTGCCGCGATTGTCCCTCGCCGTCCGGCATGTCCTAGTTTCATCGGTACCCCCGGGGCTCTGGTAAGCGGTTGCCTAACTATACGCCTATTGGCGCCCCTGCGGGAACAAGGTCCTGCCTACGACTTGGCGACTCCAAAGGCATACAGCTTGCCGTTCCACGAGGGGACGAAGACACGGCCGTTGACGACCGTCGCGGGCGCATAGACGCTGCCGGTGATCGTCGAGCTTTGCCAGAGCTCGCGTCCGGTGGCTGCTTCGAACGCGTCCTCGGTGTTGTCCGCACCGTCGCCGTAATAGACCACGCCGTTAGCGATGCTCGGCGGCGGCAACCCGATCGCCTTTTGCAGTCCAATGGTGCGCTGCCACGCAAGTGATAACCGGCAGTTGCTTTTCGCCTTCAGCGCCACGAGCCCATGTTTGAACGGACCGCTAGTCGAGTTCGACGTGTTCGCCACGTACAGCATGTTCGTCACTGGATCCCACGCTGGATCCCCCTTGAAGCCCGCCCGCGGGTAAGCGCCCATCTGGAGCCGCTGGCTGTCCCGCGCTCCCAGCTTGTCGCCGACCGAATACACGAACAGCGCGCCGGTCTTGTTCTCCGCCGCGGCCAGCGTGACGGGACAACCGGCGGGCCGGAACACCACCGGTGTGGAGCCGAAATCCTCGTCGGCGTATGAACCGAGCTTGGGCTTCACCGCGCTGCGCACGCCGAGGGACGGCGAGAGCTCCACAACCGACTCTGAGTAGCGGTAGTTGTACGGCCTCCCGAGCGCGTTGCCGGTCGCGGCGATAACGTCCCGGCTGGAGGGATCGACGCTCACGCCCCCCGGCCCCCACACACTCCCGCCCGAGATTCCGCCGGAGGGAGGGCCGGCCGGGTAGAAGCGATGAAGAATCGCGTGCCCGGTAACACTTATCTCGGCCAGGCCGCCGTGGTAGGGCGGATAGCTGCAGTGGCTGGCGATCGGCACGTAAAGCCTGTTATCGAACAGGTTGAGGCCGCCGTAGACGCTTTCCTCGACAGGATCGAAGACGTTCTGCACGGGCCAGCCGGGCTCCTCGGCTCCAGTCGCGAGGTCGAGCGCGTGAACCGCGCCGTCGCCCCCGGCAACGTAGATGACGCCCGCGTGTTTCGAAGTGAAGGAGATCGCACCCGCTCCGCCGACCCCAAACACCCCGTCGGGCATGTCGAAACAGTTGGTGGCCTGGGAGCCGAGATCCTTCTCCCAGATGACCTGACCGGTGCTCGCGCGGATCGCGTAGAACTCGCCGTGCTCGGTGCCCTCGTAGACGATGCTCCTGAGCGAGCCGTCCACGCTGACCCCGGCCGCCTCGACGGGCTGGGCGATCATCACAGCGCCGAGGTCGGCGCTCCAGAGCTTGTGGATGTGGTGAGCGTTCGCAGGGCCGATCGTCGACTCACGACCGTTGTAGTCCGTGCGCATCGCGTTGAAGCCCTCGGTGGTCCAGCTGATCGGCGATGCGTGCTTGGCGGCCGCCGCGGCGGGCTTAGCGTGGAGGATGCCCAGGGCAGCGCCAAACGCGAACACGCAGGCGGCCGCAACTCCGAAGGCGATCCGCACGGTGGCGGCGCCGCGAGCCCGACCCAGCCTGCCGGTCCGTCGAGTACGACTGACCACCTCACCCCAGTTCATTCCGAAACGCCGCGAGGGACCATAGCTGACGCCGCACGGCGAGCCGAGCCGGGTTGTGCAGTCTCGGGTCCTTTAGCCTGGCCAATGTGCGGAAGGTTCTGGTAACGGGCATGTCTGGAACAGGAAAGTCGACCGCGCTGAACGAACTGCGCAGCCTCGGTTTTCAGGTGATCGATACTGACGAGCCGGGATGGACCGAATGGTCTGATCGCGAGGAGGGATATGTGTGGCGCGAGGACAGGATCAGAGAGCTGCTCGCGCGCGAAGAAGGCCCTGCGCTTTACGTCTCGGGGACGGCCTCAAATCAAGGCCGGTTCTACGGGTACTTTGACGCGGTTGTCCTGTTGAGCGCTCCCGCCGACGTTCTTCTTAACCGCATCGAGAGCCGGACCACGAACCCTTATGGGAAAACTGGGGAACAGAGGGAACTCATTCTTCGCGACCTCGCCGAGGTTGAACCGCTCCTTCGCAAGACGTGCACCCATGAAATTGACGGCGCACAGGCTTTGGGCGTGGTCGTAGAGGAGCTGGCGAAGCTGGGCAAAGAGGCTTGATGTCAGGCGCCCGGACACTGACCCCAAGTCGACCAATCGCCGCGGCTCGACCGGTGCCGATGGAGATCGGGTTCGTAGCGAGGCTCAGCGAGGACGTGCGGCGCGAGTGTCGGATCCGCCGCCGCGCGAAGCTGCCGCCGGGGAGCACGGCGCCGAGCTGGTCGCACACCTTGCGGATCATCTCGGACCCTCTCGGACTCCTACTCGAGCATGTCCAGCGCTACGGCCCGGTCTTTACGCTGCGGCTGCTTCATGAGCCGATCGTGTGGGCCGTCGGCGCCGAGGTCAATCATCAGATTCTCGTCAGCGACTTCGACGCTTTCCAATGGCGAGAGGGGCACTTCGCCGACCTCTGGCCCCTGTTGGGCGACGGGCTGCTGAACACTGACGGGCCCTACCACCGGGACTTTCGGATGCTGATGTTGCCCGCCTTTCATCGCGACTACATCGCGCCGGTCGCGGAGACGATGATCGAAGAGGCGCTCGCCGCCGCCGAGGCGCTGCGGGTGGGGCAGCACGTGGAGATCTACGGTTGGGTTCGCCAGGTCGCGCTGCGGATAGCGCTGCGAGGCCTGCTTGGGATCAAAGCCACGGGCGGGCGCGACCGGGCTTTGGCGACGGCATTTGAGGCGTCGCTGGCGATCCACGGCGAGCCGGTGCCGTTGCAGATGTTGCCGCTGCCGAAAACTCCACTGGCGCGAGCGATCGC
>DASYAP010000018.1:0-4154 GCA_036501265.1 Solirubrobacteraceae bacterium
CGCTAGCTCTCGCTCTTAACCGCCTCGCGCGAACGCCGGACGCGAGGAACCGGCGGCAACTTCACGGGGGTACTGTGCATGGCGCGCAGCTTGATCTCGCGCCACGACATCCCTTCTTTGAGCAGCGCCGGCCCGCCCATCAGCACGGCGGTGGCGACTTCCACGGCCTGCAGAATCACGCCGTAGGCAACGCCGTCGCCGTAGGGGATGTGCCAGCCGGCGTGCAGTACCGCGGCGCACGCGGCCTGAAAGACGCCGAGGTTGGCGGGCGTGACAGGAATCACGGCGGTGACGTTGACCGCAAACAGCACGCCGGCCGCGGCGGCGATCCCGGTCCTGTCGTCCAGCCCCAGCGCGATGAGAAGCAAGTAGCAGGAGACGCACTGCATGGCCCAAGCGCCGAGCTGGCCGACGGTCGCCACACCGCCGAGCCGGGGATGCTTGAAGACGACAAGCCCGGCGCGCACGCGCTGCAACGCCCCGCGCAGTTGGGCCACGAACGCGCGCACGGGCTCCAACTTGACCCGATTTGCGATCGCGCGCCCCCGCAACAGCGCAGGCGCGCCAAGCACGACCGCGAGCAAGACCGCCGGTGCTATCGCCACGGCGAGCAGCGCGTCCTGATGGCCGGCGAACACCGATACCGCGGAGAACATGATTCCGCCGAGGATCATCAGCGCCAGGACATTCAGGATGGTCTGCGAGACGATCGTGCCCAGAACCACGGGTAGGTTCTCTCGCGGACGGCCCGTCCTGCGAGCGACGACCACCGCCCGAGAAGGCTCGCCCAGCCGCGCCGGCAACGTGGACGACATCAGCACCCCGATGAAGGTGCCCTGCATCGCGTCGAATAGGCGCACGCGGGCGCGGGGTAACGCGGCGCGGAGAATCGCATGCCATGAGACCGCCCGCAGGACCATCGCTCCGCACATGAAGGCCAGAGCGAGCACCACGAACGACGGCGAGGAGGAAATAAGTGCCGAAGCAATGTGCTGAAGGCCGATCTTCTGCAGCGCGTACACGCCCAGAGCCGCCGCGACGACCATCACGGCCGCAAACGCGCCTCGACGCGCCAACCTTGGCAGCCGGCTCCCTGACGGCGCGGGCTCGAGGCTTTGGAGCCGTCGGGCCGGGACACGCGGCTTCAAATCGGCCGCCCGCACGCCGATCCTCACCCCGGCGCGCTCGATGCGACCGTCGGGCGCCGGCGTCGCGATCGCATCCTCGTAGGCCTCCATCACCTGCTCGGCGACGCGTGGCCAGGCAAAGCGCTCCGCGCTGTCCGCGGCTGCCAGCGCCATCTCGCGAAGCCTCTCGGGCTCCTCCCACAAGTCGCGCAGGGTCTCGGCGAGCGATTGAGCGTCGCCCTTGGGGACAAGGACGCCGTCGACGCCGTCATGGACGACGTCCCGGTAGCCCGCGATATCGGAAGCGACGACCGGCGTGCCCGCCGCGAACGCCTCGGTCAGCACCATGCCGAAGCTTTCGCCGCCCAGCGACGGCGCGCATAGGAGATCGGCGTCCGCAAGCTCCGTGCGCTTCGCGGCCTCGTCAACCTTGCCGAGCGCGCGCACGCCGCGGCCATCAAGCAGCAGCGGCTCGAGTTCTTCTGGCGAGGGCCCGACCAGGGTCAACTCGCAGGGAAGGTGTTCGCGCAGCGCCTCGAAGGCGCGCAGCAGCATCGGGAGGCCCTTGCGCTCCACGGCCTGACCGACGAATACGATCTTCAGCTGGTCGCCGACAGGCCGCGACGCCGCGGCGAGCGCTACATCCCGGTCGACGTGTACGCCATTCGGAATCAGCCGGTAGTGGCCGCCGAAGAAGCGTTCGTTGGTCCAGGCAGCTGCCTGTGAGACGGCGATGCGGACGTGCAGCCGGTTGAACACCCTTCGCGCCCCGAGCCCGTTGGCCATCCCATTCAGGAGGCGGCTCGTCGAATAGGTGTGGAAGGTGCCCACCATGGGCAGACGCGTCTGGTCCGTTCCGATCCAGGAGAGCACCGGAGCGATCGGCTCATGGATATGAACCACGTCGAAGTCGCCGTTTCGCAGCGTCTGATGCATCATCGAGATGCCGTACGTGGTGACCGCCAGATTTGAAACTGCACCGTTGGCTTTGATGCCCACGGTCCGGCCCAGCGAGACCAGGTAGTCGGGCTGCCCGAGGGGTTGGGGCCAGGCGCCTCGGTGCGCCACGGCCGCTAACCGGTCATGGGGATCGAATGGAGCCAGCACGCGCACGTGATGGCCGTCATCGAGCAATTGCTGTGCAAGAGCTTCGATGTGTCGGGTGACCCCTCCGGGATAGGTCCAGGAGTACGGCGACACCAGGGCTATGCGCATCCGCCCCATGCTCTCCATGGTAATGCGTGATCCCTTTGCTCTTAAGTGATATTGCCCGCGGCGCATGCGCCGCGGGCCCGGCGGGCGCATGCGCCCGCCGGCGGGGCCGCGCATGCGCGGCCCCGTGCCAGAATTAGTTCCCGATGCCCCTTCGCCACTTCGTCAAGTACACCTTCCTCAAGGTCGACCCAGCGTGGCGGCGGCTCGACGACGAACAGCGAGCCCAGGATAAGCGCGAATTCATCGCCGCTTGCGAGGATTTCGCGGAGGGCCACCTCCTTCGCGCTTTCTCGCTCGTGGGAACCCGCGGCGACGCCGACATGATGATCCTGACCCAGGCGCAGAACCTGGAGCGGATCCACGAGTTTCACGTGGTTCTCACCCAGAGCGGATTGATGAGGTGGTCGTCGGTGCCCTACTCGTTCTTGGCGATGACGAAGCCGTCGGAGTACTCGGACGAGTCCAGGCTCGAAGTCCGTCCGGCCCACGGCAAGTACCTGTTCGTATATCCGTTCGTCAAGACGCGGGCCTGGTATGCACTTCCGGGGCCAGAGCGCTACAGGATCATGCAGGAGCACATCCGGATCGGCCGTGAATATCCGTCCGTCGACCTGAACACCAGCTACTCGTTTGGGCTGGATGACCAGGAGTTCGTGGTTGCGTTCGAGACCGACAACCCCGCCGACTTCCTCGACCTCGTGCAGCGGCTGCGGACCACCGAGTCGAGCTCTTACACGCTGCGCGACACGCCGACGCTCACATGCATCTCCTGCTCGGTGGAGCGGGCGTTAGGGGCGCTCGACGGCGCTCCGCTGACGATCCAGGCGCCGGTGCCGTGAACCAGAACCAGCCGCAGCTGGCCGCGGATTTCGACGAAGTTCGCGACTTCACGGTGATCGGCGCGGGCCCGGTGGGCATGGCGACCGCGTTTTGGGCCGGGATGCGGGAATCAAGCTCGAGGATCATCGACTCGCTCCCCGAGCTCGGCGGTCAGCTGACCACGCTGTACCCGGAGAAATGGATCTTCGATGTCCCGGGCCACCCCAAGGTGCTGGCCAGGGATCTCGTCGAGATGCTGCGCGAGCAAGCGCTCGAGCAGTTCGACGTACCCGTCCATCTCAACACGACCGCGGCGACGATCTCGTGGGAAGGGTCCGGTGAAGACCGGCTCGTCGTGCTGCACACCGACAGGGGTGAGCTGCGCTCGCGTACCGTAATCGTCGCCGGTGGCCACGGCGCATTTGAGCCTAAGAAGCTTCCCGGCTTTGACATGACGCCCTGGGAGGGACGGGGTGCTCACTACATCGTCGGCGAGAAGTCGGTCTTTGACGGCAAGCGGGTGATGATCGTGGGCGGTGGGGATTCGGCGTGCGACTGGGTGGTCAACCTGCTTGACACCGCTTCGGACATCCGGCTGGTTCATCGCCGCGAGGGTTTCCGCGCCCACGAGCTCACCGTGGGTCAGGTACTCGAGGCGGCGCAACGGGGCGACGTCACTGTGCACGTTCCGTTCCAGATCAGAGAGGTCTACGGCGACGGCTCGATCGAGCGGGTGCGGCTCTTTAATTCCGAGGACGAGGCCCAAGAGATCGACGTCGAGGTAGACGCGATCCTGCTCCAACTCGGCTTCAAGACCGCGCTGGGGCCGCTGAAGGACTGGGGTTTTGAGATCAGCAAGGGCGCGATCGTCGTGGACCAGGTGATGAGGACGTCGCTGGAGCGGGTGTGGGCGTGCGGCGACATCACGACCTTCGAGGGCAAGCTCAAGCTCATCGCAACGGGGTTCGCCGAGTCAGCGGTTGCCGTGGCCCA
>DASYAP010000019.1:0-5181 GCA_036501265.1 Solirubrobacteraceae bacterium
TCCCGCCGTGCTCGAGGAGGAGAGCACCTGCCACTTTGCAACCCGCGTGGCTCCGTTCCAGGACGCATACACGCTGTCCTCCCCCGCCGTCGTCGCGCGTCTGACCGCGATCGACGGCGGCTGCAACGGGCTCCCGACCCACTTGAAGCGGTACGCGCGGTAGGAGTTGACCGGTGAACGGAAGGAGCCGCCGAAGAGCTGCGCGCCGCTCGGAGAGTACTCAGAGAAGTAGCGTCTTATGCCCCAGCCGACGAACATGTCGCCGTTCGAGAGAACCTGAGCGCTCCCCTTGGAGGTGGCGAGCGTCGGAGGCGAATGAAGGTACTGGTGCACGACCGTCACCCGGTGCGTGGTCGTATTGATGTGGAGCTCGAGCGCGCGCGACTGGCTCTCCTCTGGCGGAGAGGAGGCGTCGTCGAAGAGGGTCAACTCACCGTTGCTGTGCAGAGTGGCGTCGTGCTGCCACTCGAAATTCGTGTGAGATCCCATTTTGAAGCTCGAGTGCTTGCCGCCCACCTTCCACATGATCTTCCCGGTCTTCTTGTTGATCATGTAGACGGCCCAGGTGTTGCGGGCAGAGATCAGGATGTTGCCGCTCGCGGTCTGCTGGATTGAGTTGAGGTGGAAGTAGTCGTATCTCTCGCCGCCGAAGTATGGGATGTAGCTGTCGCTTACGGCCACGTGGCCCAGGGGGTGCCACTCCCAGATCACCTTGCCGGTTGCAACGTCGACTTCCTGGATGACCCAGTCGTACACGCTACCGTTCGGCGGCCCCCCGATGGATGTGAGGTTGGCTTGCGCGGTTGTCAAGGTCGCGATGAACGCTGTCGCCTCAGAGCCCTCATGTCCCAGGGCGAATTCGTGCTCGTCAGCGCCGTGGCTTTGATAGCCGTTCCCGGGAATGACGGTGTGGATCGTCTGATAGTGGGGGTTGAGGATGACGCCTTCCCCCCGGCCCCCAGGACCAACGAGCTGGCCCTGCCAATAGGTGAGGACCGGGTTTCCGTGGTACCTCTGCACACGCACGTCGTGCACCTCCGCTCCATCGCCTCCCGGCTCCGACGTGGGGTTGTACCAGAGCAGTGCTCCACGAGGATTGAGAATGTACGCCGCGTTTTGCCCCGAGTCCTGGGCGTTGAGGAAGATGTCTCCGGCGCTGGTATCGGTGTCCTTGCCGCTCATCGTGACGACCGGAGGGGTAAAGCCGGGCTCGGTTACGAAGGTGTGCGTGAGCGGTTGAGCGCTCTTCGTTGCGGGGCGGCCGGCGGGTTCGCGGCGGGCCCTTCTGCCGGCGACGCTCCCGGGTCGCGCTACGGAGAACGAGAAGCTGATCCGCGTCGCCCCGGGCGCTCCCGAGGCTGCGCCGGCCAGAGCCGAGCGGAAGGTCGCGGTGACCGAGACACGTTCGCCCGACGCGAAGGGGCGGTCGGGGTGGAACGCGGTGCCGTGGCCGGCGGGCTGGGCGCTCAGGCGGCCGGTGTGCAGGCCGCTGCGCGAGCCGACGGCGGTGACGCTTTCAACCTGCGCCACGGACACCGCGGGGAAATCGATGTTGGTTTTTGGCGCCGCGTCGGGGGTGCCTGGGAAGGGCAGGACGTCCAGACCTTGGGCAGAAGCGGGACGGCTCGGCGCGTCGGAGTGGGGGGCCACGGCTGAGGATGCGGCCCATCCGGCCGCAGCGAGGCCACCGATGGCCACCGCTAGCCCAGCGGCGGCGGCTTGCTGCACAAGCGCTCTAACGGTTCGCCCTACGCACAACCTGCACCCCTCGATTGTTGGCGCCAGTCTACGCGGATCACCTAAGGGGCCGCGACAGCAGTCGAGGTGCCGAGTACGCGCCCGCGCGAGTTGAGCGCTTCGACCTCAAAGTAGTTGGCGTTCGCGGTCTGGATCGTGGTCTCGAAGCCCGACCACGGAGCGGGCGAGCCTTGATTGACGAAGGGCCCACCGCTGCTGGAGGACGCCAGCACCTGCCAGCTTGCCACCTGGGTGGCTCCGTTCCAGCTCGCGTACACGCTGTCCTCCCCCGGCGTCGAAGACTGCTCCACCGCAATGGCCGGCGGCTGCAGCGGCTTTCCGTACCACCCGAAGCGATACGCCCGGTACGAGGCGACCGGCGAGACGAAGGAGCCGCCGAACAGCTGGGTGCCACTGGGCGTGTATTCGGAGAAGTACGGTTTTGAGCCCCAGCCAACGAACACGTTGCCGTCCGGGAGGATCTGAACGCTGCCTTGGGACGAAGCTAGCGTGGCCGGCGAGTGCAGATACTGGTGCACGAGCGTCACCCGGTGCTTTTTCGTGCTGACGTGGAGCTTGAGCGCGCGCGACTGGCTCTCCTCCTTTGGGTCATTGGCGTCGTCGAAGAGGGTCAGTAGCCCGCCCTTCTGGAGGGTGGCGTCGTGCTGCCACTCGAAGTTCGTGCCGGACCCCATCGTGAAGCTCGAGTGCTTGCCGCCCAGCTTCCACATGATCTTCCCGCTCTTCTTGTTGATCAGGTAGACGGCCCAGGTGTTGCGCGAGGAGATCAGGATGTTGCCGTCGGGAAGCTGTTGGATCGAGTTCAAGTGGAAGTAGTCGTACGGTTGGCCGGAGACGTACGGCTGGTAGCTGTCTTTGACCGGCACGTGGCCCAAGGCGTGCCATTCCCAGACCACTTTGCCGGTGGCGATGTCGATTTCCTGGATGATCCAGTCGAAGGATGGCCCCTTCGAGGGGCCTCCGACCGAGGTCAGGTCGGTTTGCACTGGTGACCAGATCGAGATGAACGCCGTCTGTTCAAGGCCCTCGTGCCCGATCACGAACTCGTGCTCGTCGGCGCCCTGCTTTTGGTAGCCGTTGCCGGCGGTGACGGTGTGGATCGTCTGGTAGCGGTGATTGAGGATCAAGTCTCGCCCGCGGCCTCCTCCGGGAGGACTCGCGAACCCGCCCTGCCAGTAGGTGAGCACCGGGTTTCCGTGGTAGCTCTGCACGCGGACGTCGTGCAGCTGAGGGTGTCCCTGGCCCGTTGCGGGCTGGTACCAGAGCACGTCTCCTTGAGGATTGAGAATGTACGCCGCGTTCTGTCCCGTGTTCTGGGCGTCGAGGAAGATGTCTCCGGCGGTGGTATCGGTGTCGTCGCCGCTCATCGTCACGACCGGAGGGGTGAAGCCGGGCTCGGTCACGAAGGTCTGCGTGAGCGGCTGCGAGCTCCTGGCCGCGTGGTGGCGGTCAGTGCGGGCGCTGGGTTTCTCCCTCCCGTCCACGCTCGCGGGCCGCGCCACGGAAAACGAGACGCTGATCTGCTTTGCGCCGGGCGCTCCCGAGGCCGTGCCGGCCGTGGGCGATCGGAACGACGCGGTGACGGAGACGCGTTCGCCGGGGGAGAACGGCCGGTCGGGAGAGAAGGCTGTGCCGTGGCCGGCGGGCTGGGCGCTGAGGTGACCGGCGTGCAGGCCGCTGCGCGAGCCCACCGCGATGACGCTTTCAACCTGCGCACGGGAGACCGCTGGGAGGTCGATGTTCGTGCCGGGCGCGGCGTCAGGTGTGCCGGGGAAGGGCAGTACGTCGAGGCCTTGCGCGGAGGTGGGGCGCCGCCCGGCGCTGGAGTGGGCGGCCAGCGCAACAGCCGCCGACGCAGCCCCGCCCGCCACCGCGAGGCAGCCGATTACCGCCGTAACCACGGCGTCGACGCCACCCCGAGATAGAGCTTCTCTCAGCGCTGCCCTTCCACTCAAGCCTCCCGTCGGCTTGGCACTCTACATAGATGCGACCGCAAGAACCTGCGACTCGGAGGGGTCCGCAGGTTTCGCCCGGACATCACCTTCACCTGTTGACCCCGCTTCGACTCGCTTACCTGATCGCCGGCCTGACCGTCGCCGCAGCAGCGCTCGGCGGGTGTGGGCTCCAGGCGGGGGGCGCCACCGGACCCGTAGGCGTCAGCGTGACCCGAAACCTTGGTAGGGCGCCGGTGGCCGCGGCGACGATCGCCCATCCTCCGGCGGGGGCGACTGCGCTCGACGTTCTGAAGCGGCGCTTCAGGGTCGCAGCGGGCCCGGGGCGGTCGGTTCGCTCGATTGTCGGACTCACGGCCGGCCCGGGCGAGCGCTGGCGGTTGTACGTCAACGGCGTGACCTCACGCCCCACCACCCGAATCCACACGGGCGATCGGCTGTGGTGGGACCTTGGGGATTCGCGCGTCGCGCCGCTCGCGGTCGTCGGCTCGTTTCCCGAGCCCTTCCGCCGTGGCCTGGGAGGCAGGCGGTTACCCACGACCGTCGAGTGCGGCGGGGACGTGGCCGCTGCGTGTGCTCACGTGGCGGGGGTGCTCGGGCACGCAGGTGTCCCCGTTGCGAGTCAACTGCTGGGAACCGGCTCCGGGCAAGACTCGCTGACGGTGGTGGTGGGCACGTGGCGCGACATCTCGCGCGAGCTGGCAGCGACGCTGCTCGCTCGGGGACCCGCCAGCAGCGGCGTGTTCGCCCGCTTCGGCAACGGGGGAGCGTCCCTAAAGCTGCTGAATGCGCGCGCGGTCGTGGCCAAAACGGTGAAGTCGCCGGCGGGGGTGATCGCCGCGCTGGCGCAACGAGGCGCCCCTCCAACATGGCTCGTTGTGGGTACCGACGTGGCCGGCGTCACAGCGGCCGCGCGGGCTGTTACAGCCGCCCGTCTGCACGACCATTTCGCCCTCGCGGTCAGTGGTGGGCGCGACCTTCCGGTGCCGCGATGAGAAAGGCTCGTAACCGGTAGCCTCACGGCGCTCATGCAGATAGGAGTCCCCAAAGAGACCGCTGACAGAGAGCGCCGCGTGGCGCTCGTCCCCGAGATCGCCGGCAAGCTGGCGGGCGCGCCCAGCGAGGAAGGGGGCGAGGCCGTCGAGGTGGTTGTCCAGCGAGGCGCCGGCGACGCCGCGCTCATCCCTGATGAGCTCTACGAGGATGCGGGTGCTCGGCTCGTTGACGACGCGGCGTCGGCGCTCTCGGCAGACGTGGTGGTAAAGGTCGCGCCGCCCACCGTGGAGGAGACCGAACACTTGCGAGCGGGCTCGGTGTTGATCGCCTTTCTGCAGCCGCTCACTAACGGCGAAGGCGTGCGAGCGCTTGCCCAGGCGCGCATCACCGCGTTTGCCCTGGAGGCCATTCCCCGGATCTCCCGCGCCCAGTCGATGGATGCACTCTCGAGTCAATCGAACGTCGCTGGCTATCG
>DASYAP010000020.1:0-11562 GCA_036501265.1 Solirubrobacteraceae bacterium
TCGGGCTGCTCGCGGTATAGCCGCTCAAGCGGCTCCTGGAAGGTCGAGAGACGAAAGAACCAGTTCTCTTCCTGGTGTCGCTCGAGCGGGATCTCGTGGATCGGGCAGAGGTTGCCCTCGAGGATTTCGTTGTCGACCTTAAAGTCCGCGCAGCGGGGGCAGTACCAGCCCTCGTAGAGCCCCTTATAGGTGTGGCCGGCGTCGTGGACCGCTTGGAGGATCTCCTGGACGCGGAGCTCGTGCTGGGGATCGGAGGTGCGGATAAAGAAGTCGTTCGTCGCCTCGATCTGCGGCATCAAAGCCTTGAACCGCTCGGCGTTGCGGTCCGCGAGCGTCTTGGGCTCGATGCCCTGATTCGCCGCAGCATCGGCGATGGGTTCGCCATGTTCGTCGGTGCCGGTGAGGAAGAAGACATCCTCCCCTCGCTGACGCATATGACGGGCGAGGATGTCGGCGGCGATCGTCGTGTACGCGTGGCCGAGGTGGGGCTCGGCATTGACGTAGTAGATCGGGGTGGTGATGTAGAAGGGCATGGTTTGGGGGAACGCTCCGAAACCGGAGCGCCGTGTGGATAGTGAAGGCTAACCGCGCGGTCGTTGGCCGAGGCCGACGAACTCCCATTCCTCGTGCTCGCCGAGCCGCCGGTGACCGATCTCACTGTAGATCTTGTTCGAGGTGGGGTTGGTGGCGTCCGCCGCGAGCATGCATCGCCGCGCACCGTGTTCGAGCGCCTCGCGACTCGCGGCCGCAACAGCGGTGCCCGCGTAGCCCCGGCGCCGGTACTCCGGTGGTGTGTACACGGGACCGATCCTGACCGCGCCCGCCACCACCGGCGACGTTGCAAGCATCGACACCGGCCCTTGGTGATCCCACACCCAGAGGCCACGCTCCGCCTCTCGCGCGTCCACGATGATCGCCGCTCGGTCGTCAGTGAAAATCGCCGTCTCTCGCCCGAAAGCCTTCACCCATTCGAGCATGAGCTCGCGCTCGTCGTCGCGCGCAAGTCGCACCGAACCCGGCGCCGGACGAGGAGGATCGGTGACGCTTTCGAGCACGTAGGTCAGTTCGCGCACCCGCTGACGAGTTGTCCCGCCTGTCTCCCTGGCCCATGCCGACGCTACCGCCGGCGGGACCCTCCACGCCCGAGACTGCGGGATCCTCCGCAAGCCAGCGTGCCACCAGCTCGTGCTCTATGGGCGCGGACAGGCCGGTCACGAGCATGTCCCATGGAGGCGTGCGTAGCGCCGCGAACCCCGTCCCGCCGTTCTCGGTGCCGTAAGCGAACAGCGGCGCGCTTCGGAGATAGCGGCCAGCGAGCACGCCCGCACAAACGGTCGCGATCAGGTTGCACTCGGCCCGGCTCTCGAAAAGATCGTTGGTGCGCGCCGCGAACTCTTCGGCGTCGCGCGTGAGCGTCAGCTTCACCGTGCCTCCTTGAGCGCGCGGTAGAGCTCGTTGGCGCGGGCACCGGTGAGCCCGGCGACCACGCTGGCGGCGGGCCGCGGCCGCGCGCCGGCGGAAACGAGCTGCCGCACCGCATCGACGGCAGCGTCGAGATCGGCACCCGGACGGTCTGCCCGGCCGATCACGACGGCGACCTCTCCGCGAGGTGGCGACTCCGCGTACCGCGCGGCGAGTTCGGCTGCGGTGCCGCGCACTACCTCCTCGTGCATTTTGGTGAGCTCGCGGCAGACCGCCACCGGGCGCGAGGCGTCGAGCTCAGCTAAAGCTGCAAGCGATCGTGCAAGCCGCCGCGGCGACTCGAAGGCCACCACCGTCTCCGGCGACCTGAAGGCAGCCATGAGTTCCGTTCGCTTGCGGGGCAGAAAGCCTTCGAACCGCCAGCGGTCGGAAGGCAACGCGCTCGCGACCAAGGCCGCGAGCGCCGCCGAGGGGCCGGGCAGCACCTCCACCGCGAGCCCGGCCGCGACGCACGCCTGCACCAGGAGCAGGCCGGGATCGGAAACAAGCGGCATCCCCGCGTCGGACACAAGCGCGACCACCGCGCCGTCGCGCATCAACGAGATGAGCTCGCCGGTCCGCTGGCGCTCGTTGTGCTCGTGGTAGGAGAGGAGCCTCGCGTTCACGCCGTAGCGGTCGAGTAGAACCCTGGTGCGACGGGTGTCCTCGCAGGCGATGACGTCGGCCTCGCGCAGGGCGGAGAGAACCCGCAGCGTCACGTCCTCGAGGTTGCCGATGGGGGTCGGACAGACGACCAGCCGCCCGCTCATGGGGTGACCTTCAGTACGCCGTCGAAGGCGAGCAGCGCGGCGCCGATCATCCCGGCTTCGACGCCGAATGCGGCGCCCTCGACACGGACGCTGTCTCGGGTCGGGGGCAGGGCCCGGGCCTTGACTTCCGCGCGGACCGGGCCGAGGAGGAGCTCGCCCGCGCCGACCACGCCACCGCCGATGACCACGACCTCCGGGTTGAGGATGTTCGCAAAGCTCGCGATGGCAACGCCCAGCCTGGTCCCGACCAGCGTCAGCACCTCGGTCGCAGCTGGATCACCGTCGTGCGCTAGCTCCGTGACGAGCGGCCCGGCGAGGTCTCGACCCCCGGCGAGCGCCGCGGCGAGGCCGGACTTGGGCTGTTCGCGCGCGACACGCAGGGCCTCCCGGGCCAGAGCCGTTCCCGAAGCGAGCGACTCGACGCATCCGTGGTTCGGGCAGTTGCCCTGACAGGGAGGTCCATCCTCGTCGATCACCGTGTGACCGAGCTCGGCTCCGGCCCCGATCGCACCACGATAGAGCTCGCCCCGCAGAATGAGCCCACCCCCAATCCCCGTGCCGACAGTCAGCATGACCGCCTCTCGCGCGCCCTTTGCCGCGCCGGCGCGGTGCTCGGCGAGCGTGGCGACATTTGCATCGTTGTCGGCGAACGCTGGCAATCCCAGCCGCTCCGCCATCACGTCAGCCAGCGGGACGTTGGCGAGCGGCAGGTTGACGGACATCAGCGCCATGCCAGTGCGGTGGTCCATCAAACAGGGGACACCGAAACCAACGGCGAGCGGATCGACACCGGTGGCCTGACGCAACTCCTCGACGGCGCCAACCATCATGTCGAGCAGGGCAGGCTGGTCGAGACCGGCGACCGTTCGTTGGGTACGGTGGTGCACCTCCAGCCCGGGTGAGACCAGGCCCGCGAGCAGTTTGGTTCCGCCGATGTCGACGCCGATTGTGCGTCGGGCCGGCATAGCGTCACTATATTCAGGCCCCGATGCCCGACGAACGGAACAGCCGGGCGCCGGTGGACGACCCTCCGTACCGGGTTTACCGGAGCGGCGGACGATCCGGCCCGCAACCACCACCGAGATCAGGCCAGCGCTCCGCGCGGGAGGGCTCAGGTCGGTCAAAAGCGGGACCCCGGGATAGAGCCCGCGCCCCACGAGGTGGGGCTCCGCCCTACCGTACCTACCGGGGTCGCTCCCGCTTACTCAATGCGCTGCTCGGGCGACAGGACGAGCTCGAGCTCCCGGGCGAGGCGACACCCCGGCGCACGAGATCTCCGTGGCGCCGGCGGGCCCGCACGGGTCCGCGCAAGAAGATCACTCCGGGTCGCGTGCTCAAGTGGCTGGTGCTCGCGGTGGTCGCCTGGCTGCTGCTTTCGCTCGTGCTGTTCATGGTCAGCGCCGGCACGCAAAGCGTCCCCCTTCCTGCCTCGGCATCCAAGGCGCTTACGGCGGGCGGCAACATGATCACCTCCGCCGACACGATTCTCATTCTCGGCACCGACCAGCGCCCGCGGACCGGGCCCGGGTCCAAGGAGCCGGGGTCGAACTACAACGTCGCCGGCAGCCACTCCGACACGATGATGCTCTGGCGCGTTGGTGGCGGCGTCTCGAGACGGCTGTCGATCCCGCGCGACACCGTCGCGCAGATCCCCGGACACGGCGTGGGCAAGATCAACGCGGCCTTTGCGGTCGGCGGACCCGCGCTCGCGATCAAGACGGTTGAGCAATTCACGGGCATCAAGATCAACCACGTGATCGTGGTCAACCTGGCCCGTTTCCCGCCGTTCATCGACGCGATCGGAGGACTCGACGTCAAGACCGAGCATGTCTGCGCGAACATCTCCGGCGGCAAGAAGGACGGCGGCTTCACGCTCAACCTCAAGCCCGGCGTCCACCACTTCAGCGGGCTCCAGGCACTGACCTACGCGCGCATACGGGAGAACCCCTGCAACCAGGCCGACAGCGATCTCACCCGCGTCCAGCACCAGCAGGAGATCCTGAACGCGATCAAGTCCAAGCTGATTTCGGTGGGCACGTTCTTCAGGCTCCCCTGGGCTTCCTGGGATGCTCCGCAGGTGCTCGAGACCGACATGGGCGGGCCCACGCTGATGAGCCTGTTCGCCGCGTCCGAGATCGGCGGCTCGGCCCCCGTGAAGGTGCTCAAGCCCACTGGCGCCGAATATCTCCCTGGCTACGGTGACTCGCTTACGGTCACGCCGCAGGCAGTCCACAGCGCCGTCCACCAGCTGATGGACGGATAGGGGCCGCACCCCGACGCCCGTCTGTCGCCGCCCCTCGCGCGGCGGTTGCGCCGGCGTCGCCCGGCGGTTGCGCCGGCGTCGCGCGCGCGGAAAAAAGCCCCACTCTTCCGGCCTGCGTCAGGAGAGTGGGGAAGATTGGTCCGCCGGCGGTCCCCTAGGCCCCACTCTTTCTCCACACGGGGATGAGTGGGGCAAATGGTGCGGAGTGAGTCCGCCCCTACGGTGCGGAGTGGGTCCGCCCAGGACCATCCAGCACCCGTCCGCCCCTGCATAACACCCGCATAACGGCGTTACGGCCCTGTTATAGCCACGCGGTTACAACGGCGTCATCGGCCCCGGCGTAACCACACGACTGCGCGACACGAAAGACGCCCAATCACCATGGCGCCGCGCCCTGATGGTGGCGCTCGCCACAGCGGGCTGCGCTGTTGCGCTGGCCGCGTGTGGATCTTCAAACCACAAATCGAACCGCGCCGATGCGGGAATCAGGGTCGCGAATTGCATGCGCTCCCACGGCGTCCCCAACTTTCCCGATCCCAGCCACGGCGGCGGCATCCAGATCCCCGCCGGCTCCGGGATCAATCCCCAGTCGCCGGCCTTCCAGGCCGCACAGAAGACCTGCTTCAAGCTCCTGCCCGGGGGCGGGCCGGGCGGAGGAAAGGCCTCGGAGAGCCAGAAGCTCGCGATGCTCAAGCTGTCTCGCTGCATGCGTGCGCACGGCGTTACCTCGTTCCCCGATCCAACGAACAAGCCGCCGTCGCCGGGAAACGGTCCCGGGCTCGCCTTCGGCGCCGGCGGCTCATTTATCGCGGTTCCGCAGAGTCTGATGCAGTCGCCCGGGTTCAAGCAGGCGGCGGGGACATGCCACTTCCCCGGGTTTGGGGGTTGAGGCAGGCCGAAAGCGGCGGCGGCCGCGTGACGGGCCCCAGCGGCTAAGCCGCGGCTTTGCTCTCGGTCTTCTTTGAGCCGCTTTCGGACTTCGCGGAGTCCGACTTGCCCGAGTCGGCCTTCTTCTCTGAGGACTCCTTCTCTGAGGACCCCTTCTTGTCCGAGGACTCTGACTCCGAGTTCTCGCGCTGGCGCTTGCGGGTCCCGTAGTCGGTGTTGTAGAAGCCCGACCCCTTGAAGTGGACGGCGACCGGGTGGTACACGCGGTCCACCGGTGCCTCGCACGTCTGACACGTCGCGACCGGGTCGTCGGCAATCCGCTGGATTACCTCAAAAGTGTGGCCCTGCCCGCAACGGTACTCGTAGATCGGCATCGCTTCATCAAGTATAGGACACGTCGTTGGCACTCTCAAGGCTAGAGTGCCAAGCGGACCACCGCCAGTTAGCATGACGAAATGACTGCAAACGAGCACACCGGGGGGCAGGCAACCATGAATGGGGACGTGGTCACGATGGACAAGCTCGTCTCGCTGTCCAAACGCCGCGGTTTCGCTTTCCTGAGCAGCGAGATCTACGGGGGCCTCGGCTCGAGCTACGACTACGGCCACTACGGCGTGCTGCTCAAGAACAACATCAAGTCCCAGTGGTGGCGTGCAATGCTCCAAGAGCGCGACGACATCCTGGCGCTCGACTCGGCGATCATCCAGCACCCGAAAACCTGGGAAGCGAGTGGGCACGTGCAGAGCTTCACCGACCCGCTCATCGATTGCCGCACGTGCAAGCTGCGCTTCCGCGCCGACAAGCTTCAGCAGGCCCAGTGCGGCCGCAAACCGTCGAAGCACCCCGGGGAGACGCCCGAGTGCGACCTCACCGCGCCGCGTGACTTCAACCTCATGTTCGAAACCACGATCGGGCCCATCAAGGAAGCCGGCTCCACCGTTTACCTGCGGCCCGAAACGGCGCAGGGGATCTTCCTGAACTTCAAGCATTACCTCCAGTTCGGGCGCAAGAAGCCCCCCTTCGGCATCGCTCAGATCGGCAAAAGCTTCCGCAACGAGATCACCACCGGAAACTTCATCTTCCGCACGCGCGAGTTTGAGCAGATGGAGATGGAGTTCTTCGTGCCGCCGGCCGAGGCGGACCGCTGGTTTCACCACTGGCTGGAGCAGCGCCCGGCCTGGTTTCACACTCTCGGCATCCGACCGGACCACTTGCGCCTGCGGGCGCACGGCCAGGAGGAGCTCTCCCATTACTCGAGCGCCACCAGCGATCTCGAGTACCTCCACCCGTTCGGCTGGACCGAGCTCGAGGGAATCGCCAACCGCGGCGATTTCGATCTCAAGCAGCACGCCAAATACTCGGGCCAGAAGCTCGAATACGTCGATAGCGCCAGCGGCGAGCGCTACGTGCCTTACGTCATCGAGCCGGCCCTGGGAGTCGACCGGGCGATGCTGGCCTTTCTCGCCGACGCCTACGACGAGGACGAGATCGAGGGCGAGCGGCGCACAGTTTTACGCCTGCACCCGCTTCTGGCTCCGGTCAAGGTCGCGGTGCTGCCGCTGGTGCGCAAGGACGGTCAGCCCGAGCTCGCACGAGAGGTCTACCTGCTGCTGCGCGAGGTCGTCCAGGCGGAGTACGACGAGGGTGGTGCGATCGGTCGCCGCTACCGCCGCCAGGACGAGATCGGGACCCCCTGGGCGGTGACCATCGATCACCAGACGCTGGAGGACCGGACCGTGACCGTCCGTGACCGCGACACCCTGGCGCAGGTGCGGGCCCCGATCGAGGAACTGGCGACCGCGTTCGAGCGCCGCCTGCGCGAGCCGTGGCGCTCGCCGAAGCTCGGGGGGTAGAAAAGCGCCCCACGCCCGCCGAATGGGTTCTCTGCATTTATGGAGCATTAGGGTCCTTGCGATCGGTCGCGCGTGCACGGGTGTAATTTTGCACCGGGGGGTTGCTGTGAATTGGTTGTCTAGGACGGGGTCACAGAGCAGATGCAGCGCGGGGTGCGCTGCGGATGGGACCAGCGCGGGCAGGCATTCGGCGATCGCTCGATCTACAGGTCGGCCAAAGGAGGCCTCTTGCGTACTCGCGTTCTAATCCCGTCTGCCGTCGCGGCGTCGGTAGTCGTTTCCCTGGGGCCCGCGGCCCCGGTCTTCGCATCATCACCAGGCCACGCTGCGCGCGGAATCCGCGGCGTCCGGGCGGCAACGAGCCCGTCATTCGCCGGCTACTCCGTCCAGGGCGGGGGCGAGGGTTCGTGGAAAGTCGCCGCCCAGTTCGTCGTCCCCAAACTCAGGTGCACCGGCGGCAGCACCAGCCCCGAGCGGGCAATCGACCCAAGCGTAGGGGTACACAACGCGAGTAGTAGCTTCTCCTCGGCGGGCATGTTCGTCGGCTGCTACAAGGGCAAGGCGCACCACTTTCTGGCCCTGGTGTTGAATGGCTCCGCCCACAACTTCGCAAAGCTTGCGGCGCATCCGGGCGATACGGTCGCGGTGCGCGTCTCCCAGACCTCCAAGTCAACGACCGTGTCGTCGATCGATAAGTCGCGCAAGTCGGTAAAGAAGACGCTCAAGGGCGCAGGAAGCGTGTCGGGCAGTGCGCCTTGGGTCGGCGACACGGGCTGGGACAACCCGGGACTTTTGGGGGTCCCCAACTTCGGCAAGGTGGACTTCTCAAACGCGACTCTGGACGGAAAGCCGTTTGGCTCGGCGGGACCCGTGCGGTGGGAACGAGTCAGCGGGAGCACGACTCAGATCAGGACGGGCTCGCTCTCCGGTAACAAGTCGTTCGAGACGGTCTTCAAGCACTCCTGAGCTAGCTGAGTGGTCCGCGCGCAAAACGCGCGCGGGCCACTAACTAGCGCCAATTCCTAGGGGGCATCCCTGGGGCGAAGCACGGCCACGTCGATCATGCTTCGCCTATGACGCACTCGACCGTTTCCGTGGGGCTGTACCTAGATCCCGCGAGCGACCCGATCAGCGGCTCACTGGTGTACCCCAACGGCCGCCGACTTGCGTTCGCCGGATGGATCGAGCTCACCGCCGCACTCGAGGAGGCCCACCACTTCGAGCCACTTGATGTTGTGGCGCACGGGCAGCGCAGCGCCTCTGATGCGGTCAGTGGGTCCACGGGCGATAACCGGGAGGACTCGGCAAAGCCCGAGGACGAGCCCGCGTAGCCAGGGCCTCGGGGACTAAACGGGCGCAGTGCCGAGCAGCTTTGCAGGCACGATCGGGAGGTCGCGCACCCGCACCCCGGTCGCATGGAACACCGCGTTTGCAACCGCCGCCGCGGTGCCGACGATCCCGATCTCGCCGATCCCCTTCGCGCCCACTGGCCCCAACTCGAGCTCTTGCTCTTCGATCCAGGTGGCGTCGATGTCCAAGACGTCGGCACACGCGGCCACGTGGTACTGGGCGAGATCGTGGTTGAGGTAGTCGCCGAACTCGCGGTCGATCACGCTCTCCTCGTGCAGCGCCATCGACATCCCCATGGTCATGCCGCCGATGAACTGGGAGCGAGCCGTGACCGGATTGAGAATCCGACCGGCGGCGAACACGCCGAGCAGCCGAGCAACCCGTACCTCCCCGGTGTCGACATCCACCCGAGCCTCGGCGAACTGGGCTCCGAACGAGTGTCGGGACACGTCGCGGCGGTCGCGCTGCACCTCGTCCGCTGTATCCGCGAAGGCCTCACAGGGCGGATCCTCCCCTGCTGAAAGCCGCTCTCGAAGCCTTCTGCAGGCCATCACCACCGCCGACCCCCAGGAGGTTGTGCCGCCCGATCCGCCCGCCAAGAACGCGTGCGGAAGGGCGCTGTCGCCAATCAGCATCCGCACGTCAGCCAACGGCACCTCGAGCTCGTCGGCCGCGAGCTGTGCGAGCACGGTCCGCGCACCCGTCCCGATATCGGCGGCCCCGATCAGCACGCTGAAGCCGCCATCCGCCTCGGCTCGGACGAGCGCCTGAGAGTCGCGCCGGAACGCGGGATAGGTCGACGCGGCCACACCGGTGCCGACAAGCCAGCTTCCCTCCCGACGCGCCAGTGGAGTGGGATCCCTGCCAGACCATCCGAACAGCTCGGAGCCCTTGCGCAGGCACGCCACCAGGTTGCGCGAGCTCCACGGGTGACCAGTCAACGGATCAACCGGCGGATCATTGAGCACACGAAGTTCCACAGGATCGAGGTCGCAGGCGATGGCGAGCTCGTCGATCGCGCACTCGAGTGCGTACATCCCCGGACACTCGCCCGGCGCACGCATCCATGACGGTGTGGGCACGTCGAGTGCGGCCAACGAGTGGGTGGTGCGCGAGTGTGGGCTCGCGTACATCATGCGCGAGCAGATGGCGACCTGCTCAGCGAACTCGTGCAGGGTCGAGGTCTGCACCGTGCCATCGTGGACGAGCGCGGTCAACGTCCCGTCCCACCGCGCGCCCAGGCGCAGGCGCTGGATCGTGGGCGTGCGATACCCGGTGAACGCGAACATTTGCTGGCGCGTGATCGCGATCTTCACCGGGCGGTCGAGCACTTTCGCGCACATCGCCGCGAGGACTACCGGAGGCCGCGGGGTGCCCTTCGAACCGAAGCCGCCGCCGACGTGCTCTGAGATCACGCGGACCTGCTCGGTCTCGAGCCCGAAGACATCGGCGAGCTGGTCGCGCTCCATCGGGGCGCCCTGAGTCGAGTCGTGCACAGTCAGCGAACCCGCGTGCCAGAAGGCGATCGCCGAATGCGGCTCCATGGGGTTGTTGTGGGCGGCTGGGGTCGAGTAGGTGCAGTCGATCGATACGTCGGCCTCCGAAAGAGCGGAATCGGGGTCGCCGCGCTCGGTACGCGCCGGATAGCTGGGGTTGACGGTGTCAGGCTCAAACAGCTTCGGGTGGTCCGCTCGTAGGACGACGTCGTGCGACTCCGACGCGTAAGAAACCTTCACCCGAGAGGCCGCCTCGCGGGCGGCCTCGAGCGTCTCGGCGACGACGCATCCGACGATCTGACCGCGATAGGCCACCTCGGAGGACTGGAGCACCGCGAGCTCGGCATTGGAGACCGGCTGCACCGCCGGCGCGTTGGCGTGCCACAAAACGCCCACGGCGCCGGGCACCGCGAGTGCGTCCTGCACCTCCACCGCGTCGATCCGACCGCGCGCCACCTCAGACTGCACGATCCAGCCGTAGGCGATCCGCTCGAGCTCGTGCTCGTAGGCGTAGCGAGCCTCGCCGGTGACCTTCAACCGGCCCTCGAGCCTCGCAACCGGTGCACCCACGGCCGGCGTCATGACGCTCACAGGCACACCTCCCGGAGGGTGCGCGTGATCAGGCTGCGCGCTAGCTCCACCTTGAAGCCGTTGTCGCGCAGCGGCCTGGCCACGGCCAGCTCTGCGTCGGCGGCGCGCGCGAAATTGTCAGGGCTAGCCGCCTGCCCGCGCAATGCGTCCTCCGCGCGCAGCGCCCGCCAGGGGCCGTGCGCGACCCCGCCCAGCGCGATCCGACAGTCCTCCACGACGCCGTCGGAAACAGCAGCCACCGCCGCCACCGAGACGAGCGCGAAGGCAAACGAAGCTCTCTCGCGCGCCTTGCGGTAGACAGAGCGAGTCCCGGGCCCGAGAGGATCGAGCTCGGCCGCCACGATCAACTCCCCCGGCTCGAGCGTCGTGTCGCTGTCGGGGCGATCTTCCGGTAGGCGGTAGAACCCGGAGATCGGGAAGCTGCGCGTACCACGCGGCCCCCGTGCCTCGACGCGCGCTTCGAGGGCCGCCAGCGCGACCGCCATGTCGGAGGGATGAGTTGCCACGCAGGCAGGCGAGTGGCCGAAGATGGCCAAGCCCCGGTGCTCGCCCTCGACCGCCGGGCAGCCCGAGCCCGGGCGGCGCTTGTTGCAGGGCTTGGAGATGTCCTGGAAGTAGGGGCAGCGCGTCCGCTGCAGGAGGTTCCCGGCAAGCGTGGCGACGTTGCGCACCTGGGCCGAGGCGCCCGAGAGCAGCGCCTGGGCCAGCGCGGGATAACGCTCCCGTACCAGTGGGTGCGTGGCGAGATCGCTGTTGCGGGTGGTCGCGCCGATGCGCAACCCACCGGAGGGAAGCTCATCGACAAAGTCGAGCGCCAGCCCGCGCACGTCCACGAGCGCCGTCGGCTGCGCGACACCCAGCTTCATCAAGTCGACCAGATTGGTGCCGCC
>DASYAP010000021.1:0-4489 GCA_036501265.1 Solirubrobacteraceae bacterium
CCAGCTCGCCGAGCAGGTCGCCAGGATCTTCGCTCGGAGCCGTCCCGGGTGTCAGAACGGCCGGTCGCCTGGCCGCTTCAGCAGAGCGCCTGGTGGGGCGCCGGCGCGTGGTGGGAAACGTCGACCTGGTGCCGCCGCGCACGTCGTTCAACGGACGGGTCTCCGCGCATCGGCGGTTTGCCTTCACGCAGCTGTCGCTCGGCGAGGTCACGGCGATCAAGAACAGACACGGCTTCACCGTCAACGACGTGATCGTCTCGGTCTGCGCGGGCGCGGTGCGCCGCTGGCTGATCAAGCACGGAGAGCTTCCCGAGGAACCGCTGGTTGCGCAGATCCCGGTGTCGGTCCGCCGCGAGCAGCAATACGGCACTTTCGGCAACCGCATCCTCCTCATGACCGCGCCGCTGTACACCAACATCTACGACCCCATCGCTCGGCTCGAGCAGACCCACGAGGCGCTGGTCGAGATGAAGGAGCGCCATAGGGCGCTGCCAGCGGAGCTGCTCAGAGATGCAAACCAGTTCATCCCGCCGGCCCTGTTCTCGCGCGCGGCGAGGCTCACCTTTTCGCTCAGCGCGAGCAAGCGTGGCCGGCCCGCCTGGAACCTCGTGGTCTCAAACGTCCCCGGTCCCCAGTTCCCGCTGCACATGGCGGGCGCGCGGCTCGAGGCCCATTACCCGATCTCGGTCGTGACCGACGGGATGGGACTCAACATCACGGTCATGAGCTACTGCGGCCACCTTGACTTCGGCATCGTCGGCGACCGCGAGCAGATGCCCGATCTGTGGTCGCTCACCGAGTGGCTGCGGGAGGCGCTCACAGAGCTGCAAGCGCCTCCCACACGAGTCTCAGTGAAGTAGCTCCAGCGAGTTGGCCACCGGGCTGGGCGGCCCCGCGTCGTTGACGAAGTAGATGCCGTTCGCCTTCGGTGTGAGGGCGAGCCCGAACAGGTCGCCGGCGCCCTTCTTGATCAGCGTCTTGGCGAACTGCTTTCCCGCGGGCGTTGTCTCGACGGCTCTGCCGTCGGCGCCGTTCATCGAAACGGCCTCGCCGTTCGGAGCGATGGCGAGCCCGAGCGGGTCGTTGAGGGACTTCCCCTTGGAGACGGTCATTCCGCCGTGCCCGAGCTTGGTCATGCGCGTCATCGCCGACGGAATCGCGGCGATCCGGTTGGCGACCGAGTCGGCCACGTACAGGGTGCCGTTGGGCCCCAGACCCACCCCGGTCGGTCCCACCACAAGCGCGGCGGGGTCGGTGTGCTCGCCGAAGCCGCCGGCGATCACCTTCTCGGAGGTCATCGTCGCGCCGGCGCTTGACACCTTGAGGCCGATGCGGACCACTGTGCCCTTGTGGACGGTCTTGCCGGCCGCCTTGACGGTTCCGTTAAGGACGTTGGTCACAAACAGCGTGGCCTTGTTGCCGTGGCTGACGGCGGTCATGTCCCAGGGACCGTTGATGGGGCCGCCTTTCAGCGTCTTGACCACCATTCCCTTGGAGTTGAGGATCGTCAGGGCCCCAGCCGTCATCTTCGCCGAGTTTCCCCCCGGCGCGGGCAGGCTGCCCACGACAACTAGCCCCTTCGGCAGCTCTACCAACGCCGTGGTGAGACCAACGGCCTTGGTCTTGGTAGGCCGGGGAACGACCGCGAACACGCGCGCGTGGCCGCTGGGGGAGACCTCCATGATGCTCGACCCGGTGCCCTGCTGGTTCTTGCCGTTGTTGAAGTTCGAGACGAGCACGTCGCCCTTTACCAGCTTGCCGACCGAGCGCTGGACGACCGCGACCCCGTAGGGGTTCTGGTCACCCTTGGCGGGCCCTTTCTTCGGAACCATGCTCGCGAGGTGGGTGATCGTGTGAAAGCGACTTATGAACGGCTTGGTCTTGCCCACCGATGCGGTGGCAGCCGAGGCGATCAGGGCAGCGGCGATCGTCGTCGCGACGATCGCGAGCCCAGAGAGCTTCGATTTCTTCATCCTGACCCTCCAATCGGTTCTGGCGCCCCGTCAAGCGCCTCTTTAGAGGAGACGCAGAATCCTGTGCGAACCTTCCCGCGTGGCATCCGTGTTCATTTACCGCGCGGGTCCCAGCCGGATCCCTGAGCTGGAGGCGCTTTGGCGCGCGCTGTACGACCACCACGCCGAAATTGGCGACTCGGTGGCTCCCATGCGCGATTTCGGCGATAGCTGGCGCCGGCGGCAGGCTCAGTACGAGGCCTGGCTGCAGAGCGATGACGCCGTGCTGCTGGTGGCCGAGCGAGACCGCCAGCCGATCGGCTACGCGATGGTCACGATCGGCGACGGGCCTGCCACGTGGGACCTAGGCGACCGCACGCTGGTGATCGAGACGCTGGCCGTGCTGCCCGAGGAGCGTGGCGCCGGCGTCGGACACGCCTTACTCGCCGAGGCCGAGCGCGTCGCCCGGGAAGGTGGCGCAGACACGATGGCCGTCGGGATCATGCACACCAACGACAACGCGCGCACGTTCTACGAGCGCGAGGCGTTCGGGCTCTTCTACGTCGAGTTGGTCGCGGACCTGCGAGAGGACAGCTCCGGGCCGCCCGGCGCGCCCCCGGCCGCTCCCTGACTTGGCATCGCCGTAGGCCCGCTGAGTCATCCCAGGCGGGCGCGCCTGTGCGCGCTCAGTCCAGATTCCAGCCGAAGTAGACCTCGGCCCTTGAGATCTGCTCGCCCCTGAAGGTGAGGATTTCGGTGTTGCGACCCCTGCCGCCGTCGGCGCGCGTCATCTCGTAGGTGACGATGACCTCGTCGCCTGACTGAGCCGCGCGCACGAACTCGAACTGTTGGCGCTCCCCCGCGCCGGGCCAGCACCGCTCGAAATAGCCGGCGCGGTCGAGGTCCACGTCGAGTGGGCTAGAGAAGGTGAAGTCCCGGGTGAGGACCCGCTCGACGAAGTCGCGGTCGCCTGCGGCAAAAGCGCGATACAAATCGCGCGCTATCTCCGTCGTGTCTTTATCCACGTAGGCTGAGACTCCGGAGACCGCCGAAACTCATCGCCCATGACCGAACAGCACGTCCGCAACCGCACCACGCCCTGGGGAACGCACCGCCAAGGCGGCTTCTACGACCCCTTTGGCCACAACTGGTCGGTGGGCGACCGCTCTCCCCTGAGCCGGTGGACCGGGGCGACCGGCTCGACCTGAAGCGCGCTAGCTCAGCGTCTGCCCCGCGCGGAGCATCTGGAGCGCTCCAGCCACGCGGCGATCCCGCGTCTCCTCGCGCTTGGCCTCGGCGACCCAGCGCGCGTACTCCTTGCGGTGAGTGAAGGCCAGCCGCTCGAATGCCGCCTGCGCGTCCGGGTCGGCAGACAGGGCTCGGGCCAGCGGTTCGGGGATCTCGACCTCGCGCGGGTCGGTGTCGAGCTCGATCGCCACCTCGACCTTGTCCCCGGCTTCGACCCCCGCCGACTCCCGGACCTCGCGGTTGAGTCCCAGAAGAAACTCGCCGCGCATGCGCGTCACGGTCGTGCGCCACGTGTAGCCGTTCACCGTCGCGCGCACCGGGAAGCGCTTGGCGCCCTCCCCGATCGCGGCGACCTGGTCGTCGTCGAGGACGACCGCCGCCGCGGGGCCACGCGGGACCAGATCGGTCTTAAGCTCGAGGGCGCCCATCGGCCGAGAGTGTGGCATCAGTGCGGCGACAAGGGCCCGTCCGCGAGAATGACCGCTAGTGTCGCCGTACGGCCCCAGCACGCGGGCGGTCCGCGCGGGCCAGCCGGACGCCCGCGACGAGGCCCCCTTCCTCCCGGGCCCGACGTTCGCCGCTCCCTATCACCTGCGCGGCGACCCCTCCGAACACGCCGACGTCTACGGCCGTTACGACAATCCCACCTGGCGCGGGCTGGAGGCCGCGATCGGGACGCTCGAGGGGGGCCACGCGCTGGCCTTTGCCTCGGGCATGGCCGCCGCTTCGGCCGTCCTGCTCGAGTGCAGCGAACCGGGCCGCACGGTGGTGGTCCCGAGCGACGGATATCCAGCCGTTCGCGCGATCGCACGCGACTACCTCAGTCCCCGCGGGGTGCCGGTGCGGCTCGTTCCGACCGACCAGGACGCGATTCTCGCGGCGCTCCCGGAGGCCGGCCTGGTGTGGGTGGAGACGCCATCCAACCCGCGGCTCGACGTGGTCGACATTGCGCAGGTCGCCAGCGCCGCGTCCGAGGTCGGGGCGCTGGTGGTGGTCGACAACACGCTGGCCACTCCGCTTGGGCAGCTGCCGCTCGGCATCGGCGCAGACCTCGTCGTCGCCAGCGGGTCCAAGCACCTGAGCGGGCACTCCGATCTGGTGCTTGGGTACGCGGTCGCGCGTGATCCCGCCCGGATTGAGGGACTCCACGCCTGGCGCACGCTCGCCGGTGCGATACCAGGCCCATTCGAGGCCTGGCTCGCGCACCGCTCGCTGGCCACGCTGGAGGTCCGCCTGGAACGTCAGTGCGCCAACGCGGCCGCGCTCGCCGAGTTGCTCGCCGGCCGCGA
>DASYAP010000022.1:0-17054 GCA_036501265.1 Solirubrobacteraceae bacterium
GCGGGTCGGCAACCGCGTGTCCGCGGGCCTGTTCACGCAGCTCAACGTCCGGCCAGAGCTCGAGGGGCGCGTGGTGCTCGACGTCGTGCGCGAGCGGGTTCGCGGCGAGCTCGAACCGGCGATGCGCGCGCTCGCCCGGTACGGCATCCAAGACGCTACCCACCGCCGCACCGACACGCTGTCGGGCGGCCAGCGGGCACGGCTGGAGATCCTCTGCCTGGAGCTTGAGGGCCACAACCTGCTGCTGCTCGACGAGCCCACCGATAACCTGGACATCGACTCCGCTGAGGCGCTGGAGGCCGCGCTGGAGTCGTTCACCGGGACGGTCGTCGCGGTCTCACACGACCGTGCTTTCCTACGCCGGCTCGACCGCTTCCTGCTGCTCGCCCATGACGGCGCGGTCTACGCGCTGCCGGATGCGGAGACCGCGCTGGCCGCCCTCGCGGACCCGGAGCATGTGGACGGCGCCCGGCTCGCGAAGCGCCTCACACCCGCGTAGCGGCGCAGCGCGCAACGCTCGCGGACGGCGGTGTCAATCGCGCTGGCTGCATTTGGGCGGACGCGGCCCTGAGGGTTGGTCTCTCGCTATGGTGCTCGTGCGGCTCGTGTTGGGTTCTGCGGCTCATTCGGAGCGAATCTCTTGCGGCGAGGTGAAGCGTGCCGGCAGTGAGCGTTCGCGGATTGGTTAGGTCGTACGGCCAGGTCCGCGCCGTCGCTGGGGTGAGTTTCGAGGTCGAGGCCGGTGAGGTGTTCGCTCTGCTGGGGCCCAATGGGGCGGGCAAGACGACGACTATCGAGATCCTGGAGGGATTCCGCGACCGCGACGCGGGCGAGGTGCGGGTGCTGGGGATCGACCCGGGTGATCGCCGATCCGGGCAGCGGCTGCGCAGCCAGCTCGGGGTGGTCTTGCAGGAGCTTGCGGTGGAGCCGTTTCTGTCAGTGCGCCAAGTGCTCGCGCGCAACGCCGGCTATTACCCGGCTCCGCGATCAGTGGGCGAGGTGATCGAGCTGATCGGCCTCGCGGAGAAGGCCGACGCGAAGGTCAAGACGCTGTCTGGGGGTCAGCAGCGACGACTGGATGTTGGGCTGGGGATCGTGGGCAATCCGGCACTGTTGTTCCTTGATGAGCCGACCACCGGACTTGATCCGGCGGGGCGACGAACCTCGTGGGAGCTGGTGCGTACGTTGGCCGGCGGGGGCACGACGGTGATCCTCACTACGCACTACATGGAGGAGGCTGAGGCGCTCGCCGACCAGGTGGCGATCATCGCTTCGGGCAAGCTCGTGGCGCAAGGTCCTCCAGCGTCGCTAGGGGGCCGCGACCAGGGTGCTGCCACGATCCGCTTCCAGCTACCCGCTGGCATAGCGTCCGCGGAGTTGCCCGTGGCGGTCGCCGTCGATGGGCGGTCCGTTGAGCTGCGGACTGACCGTGAACTCGAGGTGCTCTACGAGCTGAGCAGGTGGGCGCTTGAGCATGAGGTGCGGTTGACCGGTCTGACGTCAGCCGTCACACGCTCGAGGACGCCTATTTGCAGTTGACCGGCGTCGACCCCGACCGATTCCAGGCCGACTCGGCGCCGGGAGCGCCAGTCCGAGGTTGAACGGGCGCGGCGAACCGATCCTGGCGCGGCGTCCGGCGCTGGCCGAGCTGCGGCTCGTGATCAGGCAAGTCGGCTATGAGCAGCTGTCGTTCTGGCTGAACCCCGTCGGGGCGATCTTCACGGTCGGGTTCTCGCTCCTGTTCCTATTGCTGCTGGGCGCCAGCGCGGGGTCCTCGCGCGTTACCTATCTGCATAACGTCAAGCTGATCCAGTACTACGTTCCGGGCTTCATCGCTTACGGGGTGATGGCGGCGTCGTTCAACAGCCTGGCGATCAGTCTGGTCATCCGCCGGGAGACCGGGCTGCTCAAACGCCTGCGGCTGAGTCCGTTGCCTACCTGGACGCTTTTGACCTCGATCCTGCTCAGCACGCTGCTGATCGCGTTCGCACAGGTCGTGCTGATGCTCGCAGTCGGACGCTGGGGGTTTGGGGTTCACCTGCCAGCTGGCGCATCGGGAATCGGTGCCCTGGTAGTCGTGCTGGTCGTGGGTGGGCTCAGCTTCGCCGCGCTCGGGATCGCGATGAGCACGCTGATCCCCAACCAGCAGGCCGCCGGTCCCCTGACCAGCACAGTGTTCTTCGTGCTGCTGTTCCTGTCAGGTCTGTGGTTCCCGCTCAAATCCGGCTCGACGCTGGCCAAGATCTCGACCTTTTTCCCGATCCGACACTTCATCACCGCCGTGTTCAAAACCTTCAACCATCCCGGCACCTCAGCGTGGTCCGGGCACCACCTGCTGATAGTCGTAATCTGGGGCGTGCTCGGCGCCTTGGTCGCGCTTCGCCGCTTCCAGTGGGCGCCGCACCGCACCTGACCACATCTGCCGCTCACCCGGCACCGCCAGAGCTTCTTGACGCCGGGCGTCTACGCGGCTCTGGCGTCACTGCTCGTGCGTCTACGCGGCTCTGGCGTCGCTGCTCGTGCGTCTTCTCAGGCTCGGCCACCGCAAAATGGCTTCGCGAACCGAGCGCCGCCCATCGGACCCGGCAAGACCCTCGCGGACACTCTCCACGCACTCAACCCGCTCGAGCCCCACCAGCTCGAGCACCCAGCGAGTACGCGCATCGGCGCCCACTAGCACCACCACCGCCCCGCCGGCGAGCAGACGCAGTAACGAGCAGCAGAGCGCCGCCAACTCCGCGCTGCCCACCATCGAAACCATGCTGAGATCAATAAGCGTCCCCGCAGGACACGCAGCAGCCGCCGATCGCTCGATTCTGGTCACCGCCTCGAGATTCAGCCACCGATCAAGAGCGATCACCTGAGCGTCGGTTGGGGGAACCAGCGGTTGCTCGCCTGAGAGTAAATCCGACATCGAAGGCCTCCATACAAAGCGCCGAACCGCAACGTCGCGACTCCAAGGTTGTGTGCAACCCTTGAAAGTCACCTGATGCTGCCGAGGCTCCTGCACCGACCCCACGCGATGCCGTTCAAAAACACTTTACCCCAGAGCATCGCCACAAAACCGCTCGCTGGCAGCCCCCAGGGGCACACCCATTCGGCGCCGAAGCGGCTGCGCCGGCGGATCCTGCACGCGGTACTACAGGATGCGAGGCGGGCGGTTGCGCGCCCACGCCGCTTGATGGCACTCGCCGCGCCTGCGTGGGCCTGGCGCGGAGTGGTGCTCGCCGGCGGCCCAACGCGCCACAGCCCGACGTCCGCGGCTCGATTAGCAGAGAGCGTCGCGCCCTAGGCGTCGACGAACGGCGCCTCGTGAAACGTGGCTTGCGAGTGATCGTGTGGCACGCCCGCAGTCTCGCACCACCCCCTGCTGAGGACGGCGCTCCGTTGTCCGGCGGCTCCGGATTGCGCGATCGGGCGGGCGACACAGCAGGGTATCCTCGCCCAGCGTGAGTGCCGCTTCTGCTCTCCGCGCTGCGCGGGTCGCCGCTGCGAGCGAGCCTGCCCAGCGTGCGGGGTGAGCTCCTGCTCGAGCTCGGCTGGGCTCCCCGCTTGCGCCGCCGGGGGGTGGTAGAGAGTGAATCGATGTTGACTCAGGTGGCCGACGGTGTCTGGGTCCGGCAGAGCGCGTGGGTCTGGACCAATTCCATCGTGGTGCGCAGGGAGGGTGGATTGACCCTGGTCGATCCCGGGATCGATGGTTCCGAGCTGAACGAGCTCGCCGATGACCTGGACCGGCTCGGCATTCCGGTGGTCGCCGAGTTCTCCACCCACCCCCACTGGGACCACCTGCTCTGGCATCCCCGGTTCGGCGACGTGCCGCGCTACGCCACCCCCGCTGCTGCGCACGCTGCCAGTGAAGCTCGAGAGCGGGCGCAAAGGATGGCGGCGGAGAGCGCGTCGGGCGTCCCTCTTGAGCTAATCGGGCTCGTCACCCCGCTGCCCGCGGACGGGGGACCCGTGCGGGGCGAGATCATCGAGCATGAGGCGCACGCCGTCGGTCACGCAGCGGTCCTTCTCGCGGATCGTGGTGTCCTGCTCGCCGGCGACATGCTCTCCGACGTCTTGATCCCGCTCCTTGACGCTCGCCGCCCAGATCAGGTGGGCGCCTACGAGACGGCACTCGACCGGCTTGGAAGAGGCCGCCAGGCACGTCGACGTCGTGGTCCCCGGCCACGGCGCAGTTGCCGAGGGTCCCGAGATAGCGGCGCGCCTCGCCGCCGATCATGCCTACATCGACGCGCTGCGGCGAGGAGAGGATCCGGTCGACGCGCGTCTGGGGCCAGATGCGGACTGGCTCTCCGGACCCACCACTCGAACCTGGCGCAGGCCCGAGGGCGATAGGGGTCTCCTGATGCCTCGGGGGTCGCGCGAGGCGATCGCCGCATAGACCAGCTTGGCCATCTCCAACATCGCGATCGTCTCCAACGCGACGTCCTGCTCACACGCCCGCTCGATCTTCCGATTCCGACCGCGCTGACCTCGGTATGGTTTACGGCGTGGGACCGGGTGAACCCCACTCGCGGCGAGGCCGCGGGTCGTACCGTGCGCGAGCGCTTTGGAGAGGCTTTGTGGCCGGTCGGGTCAGGCGCCGGAAACGCAGGGGTAGAGGTCCACTTCGTTTCCAAGCACGGCCAGATCAAGTACATCAAGCGATTTGGCTTCTTCAACGTGCCGGCCACCTGTATGCCGTCAGGAAGTACGGCGTTTTCCGGCAGTTTCCCGCGCAGGATTCGGGTATCGGCAAACAGGTTCCACAGCAGTCAGACCGTGAATTTGGGACGCACCACTTATACGGTGAAAGGGGAATTCCGCAGCTTGCGCAAGGCGGTGGGCACGATACGGATCAGTGGCGCGACAGCTGGATGCGGATCCGCCGACACTGGCCGCCTGACGTGGCGCGCAACACACTGACGGCCCACTACGCGCCTGCCTGACCTGCTCGGCGAGCGACCCCTGCTCGGGCTCGTAGGAGCTCGGCGACCTCGGCCGCTCCGACGCTCGTGGGTGTCCCGGATAGCGCCCTCCACCGAGACACATCACCGGCGGGGCTTACTAGACACATCGGTCGCCGCAGTGGTCGGCGGCGTCGCCGGTGGGCCGCCGTCTCCCTGACGGTTCCTTCTGCGGGACGGATTAAGAGCTGAATGCGTGATTCCATGTCGAGAAGCGCCGGCCGGCTTCGCTCAACAGGTGACGCGCCTCGACAGGCGCGGCTCAGGACACAGCAGATCCCGGAGGACATACCTCTTGTCGCACATACGAAGTTTCGACCATGTCGGCATCACCGTCGCGGACCTCGACACGGTGACCGCATTCTTCGTCGGGCTGGGCCTCGAGGTCGAGGGCCGGACGTTCGTAGAGGGCCAGTTCGTGGACACCGTCATCGGCATCCCCGGCTCCCGCAGTCACATCGTCATGCTGCGGCGGCCCGAGGGAGGTACCGGGCTGGAGCTGTCGAGCTTCGTCCAGCCGGACCACGAGCCAGGGTCACCCACCGCCATGGCCAACGAACTGGGGCTGCGTAACGTTTCATTCGAAGTCGACAACCTTCAGGCGACGGTCGACCGGCTGGCTGCAGACGGCTACGGCCTGGTCGGCGGGATCGGTCAGTACGAGAACGTCTGGCGCATGGCCTACGTGCGCGGGCCGGAGGGGATCATCGTCTCCCTGGCTGAGCGGATCGGCTGACCGCCCCCCGACTCGCAGTCCATGGGGCCATGCCGGTGGTCTGCGGCTTGATGACCGGCTCGCGTCATAAAGCCCGTATCGTGGTCGTGGCGCGCTCTTCGGTCTCGTGGCTGGGGTTGTCGGAAAGGAGCGACGCGGGCGGCCCGTGAGCTCTGCCCGTCACGGCTGCCTCGCGCGGGAAGGGGAAGCTTCTCCGGCAGAACCAGCGCCAGAGTGCTGCTGATTCTTGAATCCAGAAGTCATGCGGATCTCGCGACCTCGGCGCGCTCATGCGTAGTCAGAGGTGGGCGCGGGCGAGGCGCGGGTGCTGCTGCGTGTTGTCCTCTTCCATAGCCGTTGCGCATCGGCCTCGACGCAGCCCGCCGATCACCAAACGCGATGTTCACCGCGAGCACGAAGCCGGCCATGGGCACGATCGCGCTTCGCACCCGGTAGGGTCGTAGCCAGTCCAGTCGGTCCTTGCGCAGCAAGAAGAAGCCGGATTGGGCGAAGATGTCGGCCAAGAAGTAGCCGAGGTGCCCGCTGCGATGATCGGCAGCACGCCGTGGAAGAACGCGAGCAGCCAAACGTGCCACCCGTGAGTGGGGCCCCGCCTAGGACCCTCCAGAGGGCGCTGGGTGCGGGCATGGCCACGGTCGTGCTCTGTCTCGCCGCGGCGGGATGCGGCGGATCGCGGCCTGTCCGGAGAACGCCTACACAACGCGATGTGGCCACGATCGAGGCCGCGATGGTAGACATCACCAACCAGTGCCAATCGTCCGCCGCCCTCGTCGCCACCGCCGATACAGCCTCACTCACGCGCGACGTAAACGCGCTTCTGCGCACCTACCGCATCGTGCACGCGGACGCGAGGCTGTCAATCGGAGCCCTGCGCACGACCCCACACCGCGAACTGGAAGTGGCCCAGACCGATTTGCAAGACGGCTGCGCGCCGCGGCAAGCCCGACGCCTTGCCGCTGCGACTGAGGACCACTAAAGCGGTGTGCTCAGTGCCCATCCTGCAATTCGTTTTGCGAACTCAACCTCACGCTCGAAGGCCGGTGCGCCGCAGCGACTCGCTGCCAGCAGCGAAGGCGGAAACCCAGTGCCGTAGTTCCACACGCTGGGATCTGTGCGAGCGACGAGTCGGCCACTGCCGTCCCCACCGCGACCAAAGACGTCACTGAATTGACTGAATAGCGTGGCCCGGAGGGGCCGGCGAACGGAAACGTGACCCCACCTCGGCTAACGCTTCCAATCCCGGAGTGCCGAACGTCAGCGAGTAAGCGGTGATGACCCACTGCCGGTCTACATCGGAGAAATGCAACGCCTTCTGCGCCGTCGGCAACGCAATGTTCATGACAGTCGCGTCGAGCACCACCATCAGCTGCGCATTCCCAACCAGCGCGAGGATGAACCACGGACGGTCGTGATGGGGGTTGGCCACCTGTTCGCCCACTATGGGCGACTCCGTCGCCGCCACAACCAACACTCAGTTTATGCCGGCTGTCTAGACACGAACGCCTCGCTCATCGCCACGCTCCGACCCACACCGCTGTGACTCAACCCTCCGGGCAGCGAGACCCGCGCAAAGCACGCACTAAACCAGCCAGCCCAGTCTCGGACGCGGCACTGCCGCGCGCCACAACGTCCGTCGTTAACGGCCAACAAACTGCACCAGCAGATCGCGCCTGGTGACGGACCGCTAGCAGTTCAGGGCTTCTGCTCGAAGGCGCCGATGTCGCAGTGGAGTCCTTGCGGGCGAGCGACCCCGCGCTGATCGGTCGCGGGGCATGTCATGTCGTTACCGGCATTGATCGCTGGACTGCCCGGCAAGAGCGCCAGCGTCTCGTTGGGGCCTCCGTTGTTGGCGAGCGGACCGAGCATCGGGTCGGTGTTCTGCATGTCCCCGACCGGGTTGCTAAACCCGCATCTCACGTGGCTTTCGATGTCATGACCCGCGCTTGGGACATTCTGAGAGCAGTCCGCACCGGTGGCCGCTTTGTTCAGGGCAATGATCGTGTTCACAAAGGATGCGCTGACGGTGCCTACCGGGAAGTAGAAGACCCCGCCACCGGTACCGTCAGGGGTCTCAGCGAAGTTACGGGCGATGGTTAGGTTGGTGAAGTTCAGAGCGGCCGAGCCCTCGTTGATGATCGGTTCGATCTCGAGGCCGCCGCCGAATCCCACGGCTTTCGGGTTCCCCGCCCGGTTGGCGGCGAAAGTGTCGTTCACCATGGTCAGTGGGAAGGTTCCGGTTGTGTTGCTGATCGGCCCGTAGAAGAACGCGCCGCCCTTTGCCTGATCGGAGCCACCGTCCGCGATGTTCCCCGAGAACGTATCCCGCGTAAGGGTCACGGGCAGCTGGGGCGAGCCGTTGTCTGCAATGGGTTCGTAGAAGATCGCGCCGCCGAGGACGTTGCTCCCGAGAGCCTTGTTGTTCGCGATCGTGCTGGTAGTGATGGAGATCTCCGTGCCGTCGGGAGGATCGACAGGCTCGAAGAACAGCGCTCCGCCGAAGCCCTGGCCTTGGGCGACATTGCCCGTGATCGAACTTCCGGAGATCTTGAGGGTGCCGCCGCCGGTGATCGAATCGGCGATTCCGGCGCCCCGCCCCTGCGCCTTTCCCGCGGCGGTCATGTTGTCAGTGATCTCGCTGTGCGTGATCGTGAGGCTGCCCGAATTGGCGATCCCGCCGCCCACGTTTTCTCCTACTCCCCCGGCCGCGAGGTTGGTGCTCACAGCCACGTGACGCAGTTTGAGTGCTGCAGTGTTCAGGATGCCGCCGCCGATGGTGGCCTTCCCGTGCGTGACGGCTAACTGGTCTAGCGTTACGGTCGACAAGGCGTTGTTGATGTCGATCACCCGGCTCTTGTTGCCGGCGGTCAGGATTGTTTTGTTCGAGCCCGCGCCGATAACGGTGACCGACGCCTCGATGAATAGCTGACTCTTCAGCCGGTACATGCCAGCCGGCACCAGGATGGTGTCTCCGTCGTGGGCTTTGCCAAGCGCCGATCGCAGCGAGCCGCGCCCTGAATCGTGCTGGTTTGTCACCTTGATCGTCGACGCCGCAGCGGAGCCCGGCAATGCCAACAACAGCGCGGCAATAAGCGTCACGGCACCTGTTCCCAATGCACGCCTAAGAAAACGCGGTCGTTGCACCCCTTTGCGGCCGAGCCCAACCGATCGGCCTCGCCGCTGCAACGGCTGCAGTGCCAGCTCAAGTTCGAGTTCGCCGCTTCCGCTCCCACTCGCTCGCGCGCGGAAGCCGAGGCGTCGCAGGAGCGCCCGAGCGGGCACGTTTTCCCAGCGCGTCGTCGCGGAGAGGCGATCGAGCCCGTTGACTCGTGCGCGGCTTACCAGGCGTTCCGCCAACGCCGAACCGATTCCCCTTCGCTGCCAGTCGTCGGCCACTTCGAACGCTACGGAGGCCACCCGGGGCCGATCGAGGTATTGCACGTAGCGAGCCACGCCCACGAGCGAGTTGTCGCGTGGATCGGTTGCGGCAAGCGCCTCGTGCCTGACGTGGTCGACATCGGTAAAGAAGACGAGCTCGCGGTCGGTCAGTTCGCGCTTTGGCGTGAGGAAGCGTCGATAGCGTGACCGTGGGCTCAACCGGGAGAAGAGGGCAGCAACGGCCGAGCAATCCCCTGGAGTGAGCGGTCGCATGCGGATCTCCGCGCCGTCGCCAAGCAGCATTGCCTCGGAAAGCCGTGGGTGTCTGGTAGCGCCCACGCTACGCCTCGACGGCTGCTGCATCGGCCGTTCTCGTCGCAGATTCTGCCCCACTCAGCCGAGCCGGTGCTCGGCGACCAACCAAGCGCTCGTGTCTCCGCAAGCGGGCCATGAGACGGGTTAGAAGGCCTTCATGCTTTGCGAATTGAGCGAAGCGCTCGTGTTCGGCGGCTCGGGTCAGATCCGCGATGTGTTCATTGGCGGCACGGTAATTCAGCTGTGGGTTCATGGGGCTCTCTCTTGTCTGAGGCGACAGAAGTCACCAGACGTCAGATGACCTTCGTGTTGCTTTTCAAGACGTCGCCGCTCCGGGATCCTTCCCGGACATTGCTCACACTTGCCCTAGGCGTCTCGTCCGTCTTCGGTATGAAGCGGCGGCCCGAGAGGGCCATCCGTAGACGCGGCGTGAGATGCGGCTCGGTTGCGCGTCACGGCAGCTTCTGGTTGGTGATCACCCCGCGGCCGCCGCGCGGCTCGGGGCTCTTAAAGCCATGTCCGAAGACTCCGCTGACTCCTGACAGCCCGCCCCTCACCGACGCGGTCCCGGGGTTTATGAGCGCTCCGTCCTGGTAGGCGATCCGCCCGCCGCCGCTGCCGCCGCCGTCCCCGCAGCAACCGCCGCCGGCGCCGTTCCCGCCGTTGGCCTCGAGCATGCCCACGACGTTAATCGTCTTGGCGTGCAGCAGGATGCCGCCGCCGGAGCCGCCGCCCGAGCCGCCGTCACCGCCGCCGCTCCCCGCGCCGCCATTGGCAAGCACCTCTCCGCTTGCCGTGATTCGAAGCGTTGAGGCGCTCAGCCTGATCGCGCCACCCCCGCCGCCTCCGCCGACGTTGCTGGATCCGCCGCCCCCGCTACCGCCGCGCAGCGCTTTATTGAGGTTCCCGTAAGTCGTTCCACCGGCGCCCGCGGTCCCACCACCGTCGGCCGTGTCGATCCCGCCGACGGCGCCGGTGCCACCGAAGCCGCCCCCACCCCCGCCGTTGAACTCACTGAAGGGACTGGAGGGAGCGCCCCCGCCGCCCCGGCCCATGGCCCGGATCCGAGAACTGGGCCCCGCCCGCGCCGCCGCCCGGACCGCCGGCGTAGGGACCAGGAGTTTGCTGAGTTGCGCTGGTGCCGCTGCCGTCGATCAATCCACCTAGCCGGAAGGTCCCGGCCGCCTTGAGTTCGAACGGGCGGTTACCCACCACGTCGATCGTGATGCCAGAGGAAATTTTGACGTTGTGGAACCTGAACACCGCAACGCCGGTGCGGCCAACCCCAGTCACGTTTGTGCCAGGGCCGGTGAGCTTCAACGTTGTGGTGTTGGCGGTATATGTGCCGGGACCGGGCGAGAAGTCAGGCGCGCGGGCCTGCGCCGTCGCCCCCGTAGCCCACGCCGAACCGAGCCCTACCGCGACGAGGACGCGAGCCATACGCAGCAAATGCCGTGGTCGCAGGCCCGCCGGCAGACGCAGCGCGAGCATGTCAGAGGCCTCGGTCGGTCAACTCGCGCGCGACGTGTTGCCGGCCCCGGTAAAGTCGGCTCGCGATGGTGTCCTCGTGGGTGCGCAGGGAGCGCGCGGCCTCGCGGTAGGTGAGGCCGAGGACGTCCACGGCGACAAGCGCGAGCCGGAACGGTTCGGGCAGCTCGGCGATCGCGGCGTAGACCTCCTGGCTGGCGAGCACTTGTTCGGGTTGGGTATCGGTGTTTGGGTCGGATACCTCCATGTCCTCGAGGCTGGTCGTCACTGTGGGGCGTCGGCTGGCTGAAATGCGGGTGCTGAAGTAGGTGTTGCGAAGCGCTCGCAGTAGGTAGCCGAAATCGTCTTCGGAGCGAAGCAGGCGCGGCTTTTTTAGCACCTTTGCGCATGTCTCTTGGACCAAGTCCTCGGCGTCCTCGCGCGATCCACACAGGGCCCAGGCCGCTCGGTAGAGGCGGTCGAGGTGCTCCACCAGCGCCTCAGGCGTAAGCGTTCTGGGTACGCAGGCGGCCTCATGGCGGCGTATGGGCGGCCGGCGCGGTGCGGCGCGTCGCTCGGCAGAGGCTGAGGAGATCGGAATCTGAGGGAATCTCGTGGGTTGCATGGTGGGCAGCTAAGTGTGCAAGCGATCGGTTGGAGGCCTTCGATGTCCGTCGCACGCGATAGATGGGGACCTAGTTGCGCGCGAGCGCCTTGATGTCGTCTGCAGTGAGGGTCTGGCCGCCAACGCCCCACTCGCCGCTGACGACCTCCTCCACCACGCACCAGATGTGCCGGCGCATGTTCTCGCCCTCGATCTCAACCATCGCCTCGGTGAGACTTTCGATCATTTCCCGCTTTTGAGGGGCGGTAAAGACGCCTTCGATGACCTTGACCTGGATCAGCGCCATGCTGTTCTCCTTTTGGGGCTGTTGTGTGGTGACTATGGTCCGCTCATGCGGCGCTCGGCACATCGGGCAGATCCCCTGACATCGATCCCCGAACATTGCGGGCGGTAGGGGTCTGGCCTAACATCTCGGTGGGCATGGACGGGGGCGTTCTCACCGAGCCGGCAGCGTTGCTTGAGCGCGAGCGTGAAGTGGAGCGTGTCGATGTCGCGCTGCGTGCGGTGGGGCGGCGGGCGGGGGGTGCGATCGTGATTGAGGGCGCGGCGGGGATGGGGAAGTCACGGCTGCTCTATGAGGCGCGTGCTCGAGCGGAGGGGTTTGGTGTGGGGGTGCTTAGCGCGCGGGGCGCGGAGCTCGAGCAGGGCTTCCCGTTCGGGGTCGCGCGCCAGTTGTTTGAAAGACGGCTGCTGGATGCCGATGCGGGCGAGCGCGACCGCTGGCTGGCTGGAGCGGCAGCGTTGTCGGCGGATGTGCTTGTCGGTGTGCCTTCGTCGGCTTCGGGTGGGCCGTCGTCGGGTCCACCCGCCGGCGATCCCGGCTATGCGTGGCAGCACGGGTTGTATTGGCTTGCGTCCAACCTCGCGGCCGATTCGCCGCTTGTTCTGATGGTTGACGACTTGCAGTGGTGCGACGCGCCGTCGCTCCGCGCGCTGTCGTTTATCGCGCGCCGACTCGATGGTCAGCCGCTGGCGCTGATTCTCGCCACGCGGCCGTTGGATTCTGCGCTGGCGCCTGTGGCGGCGACGCTGGTTGCCGATCCCGCCGCCGAGCTGCTGCGTCTATCGCCGCTGACACGGGCGGCCGTCGCCCGGCTGGTCGCCGCTCGGCTGTGTGCCGCGCCCGACGATCTGTTTGTCCGCGCGTGTGTGGAGGCGACGGGGGGCAATCCGTTTTTGCTTGGCGAGCTTTTGAGCGAGGCGGCGGCTCGGGGTCTCGATCCCACCACGGCTGCAGCAGCCGATGTCGGGGCGCTGGTCCCACGCGGCGTCGCCAATGCGGTGCTGCTGCGTTTGGGGCGGTTGGGGTCGGCCGCTGCGACGCTGGCCCGTGCGGTGAGCGTGCTGGGCGACGACGCACAGGTGGGCGACGCGGCGCGGCTGGCGGGACTGACGGGCGCAGACGTGGAGGCGGCGATGGCTGCGTTGGTCTCCGGCGGTGTCGTGGAACCCGGGGGTGCGGTCTGCTTCGTGCACCCCGTCTTGCGCGCCGCGATCTATGGCGACGTGTCGTCTGTCGAACGCGAGCGGCTGCACCAGGCGGCGGCGGCGATCCTGCGCGAGCGCGCCGCTCCCGTGGGCCAGGTGGCCGTGCACGTCATGAACACCGAGCGGGCCGGCGACCCCGGCGCGGTGGCTCTGCTGCGCGACGCCGCTCGCGACGCGCTCGCGCTCGGCGACCCAGCCGCCGCGGCCGCCCTGCTGGCGCGCGCCATAGACGAGCCTCCTGCTCAAGACGACTGCGACGCGATCCTGCTAGAGCTCGGCCAGGCACGGGCACGCGCCGGCGCGCCAGAGGCGGTCGCCCCTCTGTCGGAGGTCATCGAGCGAGCGCGAGACCCCGAGGCGATCGCCGCCGCGGCGATCGAGCTTATCGGGATGCTGTTCTTCGCCGGCCGTGGCGCCGACGGAGCGGCGATCCTGCGCCGCGCCCGCGAGCGGCTACCTGCGGGGGAGCCGGCGCGCGAGCAGCTCGAGGCGGCGCTACTGGGCGTCAGTTACGGCTCGGTGTCGGCCCGGCGCGAGACCGACGCGACATTCAGCGAGCTGCGAGACCCAGGCGGCCCCGCACGCAATGTGCTCGAGGCCACCACGCTGGCCACGCTGGCCATGGAGGAGGTGGCGTACCTACGCCCAGCCGCCGCTGCGGTCGATCTCGCCGAGCGGGCGCTCGCGGCCGGTCTTCCGCTCGAGCCCCACCGAGGCGAGAACTGGGCGCTCCTCGCCCTGGGCGCCCTTGCGTTCGCGGACGGTATAGACGCGGCCCTGCGGCGCACGGACGAGATTCTCGTGCGGGCGCGTAAGCGAGGCGCGGCGTTGACCGTTGTAACCATGTCAGGGCTGCGCGCCGCGATCCGGGTGCGCCGTGGAGACCTAGCCGCGGCGGAAGCGGACGCGCAGGCGGCGATCGAGCTCGCCGCCGACCTGCTAGACACCCGGTTCCTCGCTCTCGCGGTGTCGGCAGCGGTGCTAGCGGGCCTCGAGCGCGACGAGACTCCCGAATCGCTGCGCTTGCTGATCGATCGCACCGGCATCCGCTACGACACGGAGTTCATCCCTAATGCCCGCTTGCGCTACGCCTCCGGCGTGCTTCGCGCCGCGGCCGGCAACCACGAGGCCGCGATCGAGGAGCTGCGCGGCTGCGCGCGCGACCACCCCGCCTTCGGCAGCGAGAACCCGGCGATGGTCCCCTGGCGCTCGGCGGCGGCGTTCTCCCTCGCCAAGCTCGGCCGCCACGACGAGTCCCGCGAGCTGGCCGCCGACGAGGTGCGCCGCGCCCAGACGTTCGGAGCGCCGCGCGCGATCGGCATCGCCCTGCGCGCGCAGGCGCTCGTCGGTCCGCCCGCTGAGCGGACGCACCTGCTGGCACAAGCGCTCGAGGTGCTAGCACCCTCACCCGCGCGGCTCGAGCACGCGCGCGTGCTGGTCGACCTAGGCGCGACACTGCGCGCTGCCGGACAGCGCACCGCGGCCCGGGAGCCCCTGCTCGAGGCGCTCGCGCTTGCCGCCCGATGCGGCGCCCTGGCGCTGCAGCGCCGAGCGAAGGCCGAGCTCGCTGCGATCGGCGTCCGGCCCCGGACCACCGACCACACGGGCGCCGACTCACTGACCCCCAGTGAACGGCGCGTGGTCGACCTCGCAGCGACCGGCGGCACCAACCGTGAGATCGCCCAAATGCTATTCGTCACCGAGAAAACGGTGGAGACCCATCTGGGACGAGCATTCCGAAAACTCGACATCTCATCTCGACGCCAGCTCCCCGACGCGCTCGCCTCCACGGCTAACTAACGCGGTCAAACGGACGAGGCGCGACCGAGCCCACTCCGTCGTTCGTTCGGCGAGAAGTAGCACGCACCGGCGGCAGGTGGTCGGAGGCAACCGCCAGGGCCACACCCTGTACCTGTGGCGGACCGACAGGGGAACTGCGAGCAACTGCAACGGCGCGTGTGCGAGCGTGTGGCCTCCACGGAACCTTGGATTCGGCGCCGAGAGGGACGCACTGTTGGTTGCCGGAAACAGAGCCTAAATCGGCGGCTCGCGACTCGCTGGTCGTTAGTGCGTCGGCGGCGCGCGAACCGGCCGTCGATGCACGATCCCGCGATTGTTCGCAGGCGCACGCCGGAAGGCAGCAACGACGGCACACGCGTGGTGAGTCGGCGAGGCAGTAGCCACGTTGCTCGTCCTTGATAGCGCCGGCGAAGGCACGACGAGCACGTCTGCCCTGCGAACCGAGGCGACTTCCGCAGACGCTGTCGGCCAGCCCTGGTGAGCAGGCCCACATCCAACCGCGCAGGATCATTGCGCCGGGCTGACCGCTGACATCGACCCTGGCGGCTGGTGGTTTGGCCGCCGCGAGCGCCCTGATATCGCCGAGGCCCTCGCCGGCGGCCGACGCAATGTTCGGGGGTGGATGTCAGGGGACCTGCCCGATGTGCACGGCGACGTTCAAACGGACCATGGGATCACGAACCGAATCGCCCATTTCACACAGGAGGACTCCGACAATGACCGTTTCGATCAGACCGCTTGCAGCGCGCAGCGGCACCCGCGCTGCGACGCGCAGGTTGACGCAGCTCCTGCTCGTCTCCGGGTTGCTGACCGCCGGCCTGGCAACGAGCGCGCAGGCTGCTCAATCCGCGTACTCGCTCCAGCTCAGCCAGCGTACCCTGACTATCACGGGCAACGCGGCCTCGAGCAAGCTTGCGCTGCGATTGCGCGGCCACCACCCAGATACGCTGCAGGTCGACGTGGGGGACAACGGCTCGGCCGACTTCCAAGTCCCGCGAAACCAGTTTGACCGCATCAAAGTCAATGCCGGCGGCGGCAACGACGTAGTGCGCATCGACGAGTCAAACGGCGCCTTCACGACGACGACGCCGACGCGGATCGACGGCCAGGGCGGCGACGACACCATCCTCGGCGGCAGCGGCGCCGAGACCCTGATCGGCGGCCCCGGTAATGACACCGTTGACGGTGGGCCCGGTGCCGACCACGTTCAGCTCCAAGCCGGCAACGACCATTTCACCTGGAACCCAGGCGACGGCAGCGACGTGGTCGACGGCGGTGGCGGACTCGACGCGACGACCTTCAACGGGTCAAACGCCAATGAGCGCTTCGACGTGTCGGCGAACGGCACCGGCGTGCGATTCGCGCGGGACGTGGGCGCGATCACCATGGATCTGGTAGGCATCGAGGACCTCGGGGTCAACGCCCTCGGCGGCGCCGATCGGCTCACCGTCAACGATCTCTCCGGCACAGACCTGACCGAGATCCAGCCAGACCTCGCCGCAAGCCCTGGCATCTCAGACGACGGATCCCCGGACCAGGTCGTCGTCAACGGGACCGCCAGGAACGACGCGATCACGGCCAGCGGTGACGCCCACAAGGTCAGCGTCACCGGTCTCGCGGCCATACTCGACATCGCCAACGGCAACGCCGCGCAGGACCAGCTCGTGATCAACGGACTCGGCGGCGACGACGTGATCGACGGCGCCGGACTCACCGCCGAAGCGATCCAGTTCCACGCGAACGGCGCCGACGGCAACGACGTCATCACCGGGGGCGACGGCAACGACACGCTCAGGGGCGGACCCGGCGACGACATCCTCACCGGCGGCCCCGGGCAAGACACCCTCATTGGCGGCTCGGGCAACAACACACTCATCCAGTAACCGCCCACGCTGCGGGGACCGCCGGCTCGGCCGTCCCCGCAGCGGTGCGAGATCCCGGCGAACTTCTTGCGCATTTACGCCCAGGTCGGCGCCCGCTACAAGATTCCGTGGGAGGTCCTTGCGGGAATCGGGACCGAGGAGTGCGACAACGGCCAATTCCCCGCCCCCTCGTGCACGCCGATAGCGGGAGCGCGTGGACCGGGGGTGGCAAATTTCGCTGGAGCGTCGGCGAGCAATGTCTGTGAGGTCGACGACGACGAGGTCGCCGAAGCGCTCGCCCTGCACGAGCCTGCGGAAGAAGAAAAGCACCTGCGCGTTTATTTAGCGGGTGCTCCGAGAGCGGTCCCGGCGACCTCGAGGGTTGTCCGCTCGTGGCCCAGGTCGCTTTGGGCGCTGGCGGTTGATGCCTG
>DASYAP010000023.1:0-15546 GCA_036501265.1 Solirubrobacteraceae bacterium
CACCGTGAACAGCTCCCAGCAGATCGGCGGCTCGATCGGCACCGCGTTTCTGAACACGATCGCGATCGCGGCAGCTACGAGCTACGTCAGCGGCAAGGCGCCCTCGCCGTCGGTGACCGCACTGGCCGCGGTCCACGGCTACACGGTCGCATTCTGGTGGGCGGCTGGCATCTTCTTCGTGGGCGCCGTACTGGCGGGGGTGCTGTTGCGCCCGGGGTGGCGCGGAGCGCCTCGGCGTATCGGTGCAGCCCGCCGAAGCCCACGATCAAGCAGCTGCCCCGCGCTTCACGCGACTGCTGGCCCGCCTACCCAACACGAGCGGCGTGCTCGTACCCGAAGCGACCATCGAGGTCTGGGACCTCGACCCGCAGGGGGCCTTTTGCCCACACCACCTTCGTCGGAAGCGCCGCAACCACGCGGCCTGCTCCCGCACCATGGCGACACTGACCGCGGCCCTCAGGACCGGCCTCGTCAAGGCGGACACAGAGCGGCGGACACAGAGCTCTAGCTGCGCGTTAGCGGGTTGGCGATCATCACCCGTTTGGGGTGACGATCGCCAGGTCGCGGTCGGTGACCATTCTCACTTCTAGTTCACAGGTCATGCCAGTTCAGGAATCCTCAAATCTCGTGGTTCATGACCCGCAGCGGGCCCATCACCTGCTGATGATGGAGTTTGGTTCGCGCACGGACTTCGACGATCCCCGGCTCGAGTACCGCAGGTTGTTCTCCGAGCTTTTGGGAACGTTCATGCTGGTGCTGGTCGCGGCAGGTGGTGGGATCCTGCATGCCCAGGGGAAGATCAGCCTCGCGGCCGCGGTGGTTGCGCCGGGGCTGATGGTGCTGGCGATCATCCTGTTTATGGGTGCGGTATCAGGCGCGCACCTGAACCCGGGCGTGTCGTTGGCGTTTGCCGTCCGGGGTGACTTCCCGTGGAAGCGTGTGCCCGGATACATCATCGTGCAGCTGCTCGGCGCGACGCTCGCGTGTTTGTTCCTGCTCGCGGTGTTCGGCAACGTCGAGCATCTCGGCGCGACTCTGCCGGGGCCTGGCTATCACGACTGGCAGGCGTTTTTGATGGAGATCGCGCTGACCGGGGTTCTGCTCAGCGTGATCCTGGGTACGGCCTCGGCGGCGCAGAATGTGGGTGCGATTGGCGCGCTCGGGGTCGGCGGCTATATCGCGTTGGCCGGCTTGTGGTCGGCGCCGGTTAGCGGTACCTCGATGAACCCGGCGCGTTCGTTTGGCCCGGCGTTGGTCAGCGGTGACTGGAGCGCCTACTGGGTGTATGTCGCCGGTCCGCTGATCGGCGCGGCGATCGCGGTCGGGTGCGCGATGATCCTCCGCGGTCGCGGCGGGGACCCGATTTCCCACGCCGCGGGGTCCGGCGTGCTCACGCCAGGAGACCTGGCGGAGAGGGCCAAGCTCTCGCAGGACATCGATTCGGGGCAGGTCGTACGACCCGGGCCCGCGGAGACGAGCACAAACACCGACCCGTAACCGGAGACGACGCTGCGCCGCTGCGGTCAGCCAGACGAACTCATCGCCGCCGGTCCGGTCCACGACGTGCTGGAGAGGACCCCGACCACCAGCGCAGAGCTCCAACGCCGGTTCGAGGCCCGCATCGCTCGGCTCGTCGAGACCGTCTCAGACGATCCATCGATCGCCGACTACGCAAAGCGCGAGCTGCGTGATCGCGTAGCGCACGCTGACCCCGACACGCGTGCGATCTTTGCCGCCGACAAGCTCGCCAAGGTCCGAGAGCTAGCGCTGCTATCAGCGCGGCGACTTGACGGAACCAAGGCCCGGGCCAAGCTCGCCCATTACCGCGCGAGCGTCGAGATGCTCCAGCGTATTGCCGGGGAGCTTGCGCTCGTTGGTCTGCTCGACGCCGAGCTCAACCGGCTCCTCGTCCCTGGGTCCCCGGTCCTCACAGCGCCACAACGATCACGGCCATCATGAGCTCAAAAACCAGCAAGCACCAGGCTCCCACAATCCGAAACCAGCAGCCGGGGATGACGCCGGCACGCTGTCGAGCCTGAGGACCACAACGCCTCATAGAGACGGATCGCGCTCTCGCTGATCGACGATGCAGGCGTCTTCAGCGACGCTCGCCAGGACCAGGGAAAGTGAACGGCCCCTGAAGGTCTCTCGCCGGTGCGGCGCCGCATGAGTTGTCTGATCTGGGGTCGCCGGCGACTCGGACGGAGTATGCTGAACGTCAAGGGACGTGACCGAAACGCGTTTGGGCGTGTTGGTGCGTTCGACGAAGTGCGATGGGAAGGGCGGGGCCGTCTATGCGGCCAAGCAGCTCCCAGATTCGGGGAAACGGGGCCGGTGGGCTTGGCCTGTCGGCGGTCGCGGCGCGGCTAGCGGCTCAGGATGATCCTGTACCCGTGGGGCGTGCGGGGCGGCTTGGTGCGGCTGTGGCTGGCTTGGCCCGGGAGCTTGCGGCCGCGCGTCGTGAGCTCGCTGTGCTCAAGCGGGAGAACATGGCGCTGAGTTCGAGGCTTGATCGTGGACCGCCGGAGCGCGTACGCGCTCGCCGGGTTGATCGCGATCGATTCATCGAGCCCGGTTACGAACCCGCGATCGGTGCTCCTGAAACTCGTAGAGCGCCAAGGGAATGGGAATGCAGGTGACAGACGAGCACGTCCTGCCTGCTGGGAAGCTCGCGCTCGCGATCTCGACCACGGTGGTTCGTGCGCTGGCTAGAACCACTGGCCGCGGCCCGACGAAGGCGAAGACGACGCTGGGCGAGAATGCGGTGTTCGTGGTGTTGCAGGACACGCTCACGCGCGGGGAGATCAACCTGGTTCAGGCCGGCGAGAGCGACGCGGTGCTCGACATGCGCAGGCTGTGGCAGAAGGTCATGCGCACCAGCTGCTGCCGCGAGATCGAGCAGCTGACCGGCCGCAAGGTGATCGGCTTCATGAGTGACAATCACATCGACCCGGACATCGCCGTCGAGGTGTTCATCCTCGAGCCGGTCGGTGAGGATCCCGGGGTCCGCACGGCGATCGCGGTGGCCGATCCGGTGCACGGATGAGCGTCGCGCTGAAGGAGATCACGCCTTCCGCTGCGCCGCCCAGCGGCGGCCAGCGCACCGCTTTCCTTGAGTCTCTGTCGCGGGTACTTCCGTCGCGGCTGATGGGCCGCGTGCTCGCCGCCGGTGACGCTGAGCGCCAGCGCATCGAGCGAGACCTTCACGACGGAGTTCAGCAACATCTGACCGGATTGCGGATCCGGCTCGCCATGGCTGCCGAGGATTTCCAGGAGCGTGGCGACGCGGACGCCGGCGTGGCTTTGAACGGATTCGGTGAGGAGGTCGAGCAAGCTATCGAGGAGGTCCGTGCGTTCGCCCGCGGCGTGTATCCGGTGGTGCTCGCCTCCGACGGACTGGGCGCCGCATTGGTCTCCGCTGGCCGTTATGCGGCCGAGGGGGTCACGGTGTCAGCCCCGGGGATACGCCGCTGCCGGCCCGAGGTCGAGAGCGCGGTCTACTTCACATGCCTCGCCGCGATCGACAATGCTGGCAAGCACGCCGGATCGGCGCGTGTTTCCGTTCATGCCTGGGACAGCGCCGACGCGCTGCACTTCACGGTCTGCGATACGGGCTGCGGGTTTGACCTAAGCCGGACGCCGGCCGGGGCCGGACTGACCAACATGCACGACCGCATCACCGCTCTCGGTGGCACCCTGGTCGTTGACTCGAGGCTTTCGGAGGGAACGCGGCTACATGGGAGCGTGCCTGACCCCTGGCCGGGCGCAGCCGAAGGACGGCGAGCGCCCGCCACCCGGGCGTCGAACATGGCCCGTCTGGGACTCGTCGACGAGGAGGCAACGATCTCGCCGATTGGACGGACAGACACGTGAACGGGGCAGTCAAAGTTGGCTAGCTCGGGAGCGTCGAGACCCGAGGTGAGCTGACCCGATTACGGGGCAGCAGTTGAGAGGGAGGGAATGGCCGCACACGAAGCGGCGCGATCTCCCTCCGCAGATCACGCGATCCGACCTGCCGACGTTCGCCGAGCACCGCCCGTGACCCAGACGACGATCCGGTTCGCTGGTCATTTGCGTCGCAACCAGCGGCGGGTTTCTGACGGGGCGCAGTTCACCGTCCATCCGCTGGAGGTGGCGTCATTGCTGTACAACGCCGGCTGTTGTGATCGGGTCGTCGCGGCCGGTGTCCTGCATGATGTGATCGTTTAGGTGGCGCGGAGCAACGCTGGAGCACTACAGGAACTGCGACGTCGTCGCGGCCCAAGGCGGGGGCGACCTCCCGGGTCGGCGGCCTCCAGGCGCGCTTCATTCATCCCATCTGGGTGACGCGACGCAGTCTGGACTGACGTAGCGTCGGGTCCGTGGAGTCCACGAACCCGAGAGCGAGCGCAGCCTATGTCTTCAAGTGATGCCAAGGCGACGGGACCGCGGGTTCTGTTCGTTTATTTCACGTACACGCAGCAGAGTCTCAAGGTGGCCGAGAAGATGGCGGAGGTACTCCGCGGGCGGGGTTGTGATGTGCGCCTGGCCGGGATCGAGTTGACGGACTCGCGTTACGCGGAGCGGTTTACGCGGTTCCCATTTCGGCACGTGTTCCGCGACCTGTTCGGGATGATCCCGGCGCAGATGCGCGGGGCGATCGGGGAGATTCGCATCCCGGACGCAGCGAGCGACGGCGGCTATGACCTCGTCGTCGTCGGCTCGCCGACTTGGTGGTTGAAGACGAGCGTGCCGGTCCGCTCGTGGCTGGAGTCAGATGCGGCGGGACGGGTCCTTAATGGCAAGCGCTTTGCCGCGTACGTCGTGTGCCGGCGGTATTGGGGTTTCAACCTGAAGGCGGTGAGGAGGCTCGGCACCGAGCGGGGTGGCGAGTACGTCGACGGCATTCATTTCTCGTTCGCCGGCGGCCAGGTCAAGTCACTCCTGTCTCTGCTGAGCTACCTCGGCAAGGGCGAGAACCGGGAGCGCTATCTCGGCGTGAAGATTCCCCCCACGAACCTCCAGGCCGACGATCTAGACCACGCCCGAACGTTCGCCGCCAAACTAGCGGATGGCCTCGTCGACAACGGTCAGACCGGGTCTGCGCTCCCGAACAAGGCGCAGAACGGGCAACCGACAGGCACGACGAAGGTGAGCGCACATGAGTGACCAGGCGATTGACCCCACCGGTAACGGGAGCGATCAGGCGGTTGACCGCACCAGGCTGCCGATCCGTCGCCCTGCGTTCAGCGGCGTGGCGAATGAGACGCTCGGAGGTTCTGAGCCGGGTGGGAGCAGATCGGGCATGTGAAGCCGCCGGAGGGGGCGCCGAATGTGCTGGTGGTGCTGATCGACGACGCCGGCTTCGGTAACCCGGGTGCGTTCGGCGGCCCGATCGACACCCCGAACTACGACCGGATCGCCGCGGATGGATTGCGGTACAACCGGTTTCACGTGACGGCGATGTGCTCGCCCACGAGGGCGGCATTGCTCACGGGACGCAACCACCACGCTGTCGGTATGGGAGGGATCCCGGAGGCCTCGGGCGGCTTCCCGGGCTACTCGGCGATGCTGCCGAAGGACGCGGCGCCGTTTCCGAAGGTTCTAAAGGAGAACGGGTACTCAACGGCGGCGGTCGGTAAGTGGCATCTGACGCCGGAGAAGGAGCAGGGCCCGGCCGGTCCGTTTGACCACTGGCCGAACGCCTGGGGGTTTGATTACTACTGGGGCTTCTTAGCTCCCGAGGCGGGTCAGTTCGACACGATGATCGCCGAGAACCAGAAGTTCATCGGGGTTCAGGAGGGCAAGGACGGCAAGCCGTTCTATTTCCCTGAAGCGATGACCGATCAGGCGATCGATTGGCTGCATGGCGTCCGGGGGCATGAGTCCGAGAAGCCGTGGTGCTTGTATTACTCGACCGGTTGCAGCCATGCGCCTCATCACGTCTGGAAGGAGTGGGCGGAGAAGTACAAGGGGCGGTTTGATCAGGGCTGGGACGAGCTCCGCGAGGAGACCTTCGAGCGTCAGAAGACGCTCGGCGTCGTCCCGGCCGACGCGATCCTCACGCCGCGCGACGAGTTGATGCCTGCCTGGGACTCGCTGGACGAGAACGGCAAGCGGGTGTTCGCACGCCAGATGGAGGTGTATGCGGGCTATTCGGAAAACGCCGATCATCATGTCGGCCGGCTGCTGGACTCGATCGAGGAGATGGGTGAGCTCGATGACACGATCGTGATCTGGATCTGGGGAGACAACGGCGCCAGCCTAGAAGGCACCCCCACCGGCTCGTTCAACGAGGGAACGATGGTCAACGGCCTGCCGTTGACCAACGAAGAGCAGATGCGGCTCGCGCTGAAGTGGGGTGGGCTTGAGGCCTGGAGCACGGAGATGATGTACCCGCACTACTCCACTGCGTGGGCGTGGGCGGGGAACACGCCGTTTCGGTGGGGCAAGCAGGTCGCGTCGCATCTGGGCGGGACGCGCAACCCGCTGGTCGTCCGCTGCCCGCAGCGGATCGCCGACAGCGGCGGGCTGCGGTCGCAGTTCACGCACGTGACCGACATCGGCCCGACGATCCTCGACATGGTCGGGATCCCGCAGCCAACTCATGTCGATGGCGTCGAGCAGCAGCCGATGTCCGGCGTGAGCTTCGCTGGCTCGCTTGAGGACTCGAACGCTCCCGAGCGCCACACGCAGCAGTACTTCGAGAACTTCGGCAATCGGGCGATGTACAAGGATGGCTGGTGGCTGTCGATGAGGATGCCTCGGATTCCGTGGCGGCTGGACCCCGAGCTGTTGAAGAAGTTCGCGCCCGGTGTCTGGAAACCGGACGAGGATCCGGTAGAGCTGTACTACCTGCCCGACGACTTCTCCCAAGCGACCGACCTGTCAGCGAGCCACCCGGAGAAGGTCAAAGAGCTGCAGAGGCTGTTCTGGGAAGAGGCCGAGAAGTACAACGTCAAGCCGCTGCTGGCGGGATTCTCCCCGTTCTTCGGGATCCTGCCGCCGCTCGGTTCACAGACGACCGTCACCTACCACGGGGACGTCCAGAACGTCGCCCCCGGGGCGGTCCCGAGGGTCTACAACCATTCCTACACGATCAGCGCGGACCTTCAGATCCCCGACGGTGGCGCCGAGGGGGTGATTGTCGCCAAAGCGAGCCATCTAGGAGGGTTCTCGCTGTTCGTCCAGGACGGCAAGCTCAAGCACACCTACGCGTTCCTGGGGGTGTTCGAGTACCACCAGGAGTCCGAAGGGGAGTTGCCCACCGGAGACGTCAACGTCGAGCTGACCTTTGCAGCGGACGAGGCGAAGCCTGCCACTCCTGGTGAGGTCACACTGTTCGTCAACGGCGAGCCGGTGGGCAGCGGGCGGCTGGATCACACCGTGCCGTTCGGCTTCAGCGGCTACGCCGGTATGGACGTAGGCCGAGACAACGGCCTCGTCGTCGACAGAAGCTACGCCGATAAGGCGCCGTTCGCGTTCACGGGCAAGGTCAAGAAGGTCGTCTTCGACGTCGCTCCGCACCTCGACGACAAGGACGAGCATGCCCTCCACGAGCACGCCTCGCAGGCGGACACCGTCCGCGGGATCAGGGCCTAGGCGCCAGCGGCGAAAGAGAGAATCATGAGCGACACCGAGTTCGACGTCGCTATCGCGGCGTACCTGATCCCCGACCTGGCACAGAACGAGTTCGACGCGCTCGTCAAGCTCGTCGAGGACGATCAGCTCGAAGTGGAGGGCGTGGCGCTCGTCACCTCTGACGCTGATGGAACCGTCGCCGTCAAGGAGACCGGCGACCACCTCGGACGCAAGGGGCTGGAGATCGGCGGCGGGGTCGGGCTCGTGGTGGGACTGTTCGCCCCGCCGCTGCTCGCAGCGACCATCGTCGGCGGCGCCGTCGGTGGGGTAGTCGGCAAGTTCGCCAAACACCGGGTCGAGAGCGGGCTTGAGGAGAAGATGGGCGCCGCGCTCCCACCAGGTTCCGCCGGCATCGTCGCGATCTACGACCGAGCCAAGACCGACACCGTCAACACAACGCTCGCGAGCGCCGTGAGGAAATCGGTCGCGCACGTCGACCGCGGCGGCGCCAAAGAGCTCAAGGCCGCCCTCGCCGAAGCACAAGCCGGCATGGGCGGCTGAGTGAGACCGGCCGAGGATCGCAACCCCCTCCCGTTGGCGATTGTTGACACGTAGCGCGGACGGCCTGACCACGTCTGCGTCCCGGCACGACAGGAGCGTGCGTGGTGGGTAAGGCGATCGGCGAGATCCTCCCGTATGCGCTCGGCGCGGCGATCAGCGTCGTGCCGATCATCGCGATCATCCTGATGCTCGTCACACCCAAGGCGAAGACGAACGGCACGTCGTTCGCGGCCGGCTTCGTCTTGGGCCTAGCAGTGATCTGCACCGTCGCCGTTGCGCTAGCGGGGGGCAGTAACTACTCGTCCAGCAGCGGGCCCACAAAGACGGTCAGCATCATCAAGCTGCTGCTCGGGCTCTTGTTGCTGTTCGCCGCCTTCCGCCAGTGGCGGGCCCGCCCCAAGCCGGGCGAGGCCCCGAAGATGCCGAAGTGGCTCGAATCGATCGACCAGTTCACGCCTCCGCGGTCGTTCGGCATCGGCGCGGCCCTCTCGGCGATCAACCCGAAGAACCTCGCCATGTCGCTGGCCGCCGGTCTCTCGATCGCGCAAGCCGGCCTGCCGACCGGTCAGGAGGGGGGCACGATCGTCATCTACGTGCTGCTCGCGAGCGCGACGATCCTCGGTCCGCTCATCGTCTACCTCGCGATGGGCCAGCGCGCCACCGAGATCCTCGACGGCTGGCGCACCTGGCTCGCCGACAACAACGCCACCGTGATGTCCGTTCTGCTGCTCGTCTTCGCAGTCGTGCTGATCGGTCAGGGGATCAGCGGACTATCCGCCTAGCGCAGTGCCACCAACAGGCACTCGACGTTGGTCGCGGGAGCGTCGATCGCGGCGGTCGAGCTGCCGACCGCCTTGCCGTATTTCGCGGTGATCGCGGGGATCGTGGCCTCGAGCGCAAGCTTGCCTCACGAGATTGGTTGCTGACCCTCTACAACGTCGCGTTCGTGCTGCCGCTGTTGGCCATCATCGTGGTCCTACTCGTCGCCGGGGACCGCGCTGACCCGTGGCTCCAGAAGGCCGGAGCGTGGCTGCAAAGTCGCTGGCCAGTGGTGCTCGCAACCCTGCTTCTGCTCGTCGGCAGCGTCTTGGCCGTCCTCGGGGGCACCGGCCTTGTCAAGCAGTAGCCGTAATCAGAGCCTCGTCCCATCGCGTTCTCTGATCGACCGCTCCAGACAGCTTCAAGCGAAGCAGTCGCTCCGCGCGGACAGAACCCCTTTGCGCGGGTCGCGATGCCGACGACCACGAGTAACGCGACACCGCTCACGACGAGGGCCCATCGGCAGCGCACGGGATCGCCCTCCCGCGGGGTGTGCGTCGTCCGCGACCGGCGGTCACGTTCCCGGCCTCGCTTCGATGCGTGATCAGCAGCACGGTGTGCCCGCGCATGACCGGAACGGCGCTCGATCAGGCTGAGGGCGGTGCCCACGGCCGAGCTGCGCAGACGTCTTTGCGGGCAACCGGACGAGCGCACAAGCAATATTCCCCAAGGACACCTCGCCCCGAGCTTCCTTCCCGCTGTCAGGACCCGGACGCGAAAGCGACGATAAAGCCCCGGTGGCTGGGTCCTCGCGCGCGATCACCATCATGAAGGTGAGTGCGCTGACCGCAAAGGCGGAAAATATCTCCCTATCTGTCTAGAGATGACGAGGCGGCGCCGGGCCGATCCGCTGCCGCCGACTCGCAGCCGGCAAACCAGAAGATGATCGAAAACTCAGACCAGTCCGCCGGCCAGACTCGCACAACGGTGGTGTCCGTCGCCGCCGCGGCCCTGCTGGTGGTCCTGAAGCTTGGCACGGGGCTGGTGACAGGCAGCCTTGGGCTTGTCTCGGCGGGCATCGAGTCAAGCGGCGATGTGGTTGCCGCTCTGCTGACGTTGCTTGCAGTACGACTGGCGATCCGTCCCGCCGACGAGGGCCACCCCTACGGCCACCGTCGCGCTGAGAACCTCGCCGCGCTCGGCGAGGCCGCGATCCTCACCGGCGGTGGCAGCGTCGTGGTGGCGGAGGCGATCAACCGCCTTACCGGTGCGGGGGAATCCTTCTCGACCCACTGGTACGTGTTCGCTGTCATCGGTGTCGCGCTGGTAGTGGACGCGACCCGGGTGCTGGTTTCTGCCAGGTCGGCGGCCAGGTACCGGTCGGCGGCGCTGCGCTCGAACGCTTTTCACTTCGCCGGTGACACGGCCGGGTCGCTTGCGGTTCTCGCGGGACTGGTCGCCGTGGCCGCCGGCTTCGAGCAAGGCGACGCCATCGCGGCGCTGATCGTGGCGCTGCTGATCTTCGTAGCCGCCGCGCGACTCATATACGAGAACGCCCGAGTGCTGATGGACACTGCTCCGACAGAGGCCAACAAGCGCGCGCGGGACGCCGTCGATAGGCTCGGCGCGGGCATCGAGCTTCGCCGCCTTCGGCTGCGCGAGTCCGGAGGCCGCTACTTCGCCGACGCCGTGGTGGGAGTCGCGCCGGGACAGGCCGTGGTGGAGGGACACGTGACCGCCGACCGCGTCGAGGACGCCATTCGTGGCGCGCTGCCCGAGAGCGACGTGGTGGTTCACCTGGAGCCACGGAGCGAGAACCTCGATCTGCGCGAGCGCGCGCAGGCCGCCGCGCTAGCCGAGCCACTCGTTCGCGAGGTTCACGACATCACCCTGTACGAGAGCAACGGCCACGTGAACGTCTCCCTGCACCTAAAGCTCGCCCCAGACTTGCCGTTGTGCAAGGCGCACGAGGCCGCCGAGCGGGTCGAGAACGCGATCGAGGCGGTCCCGGAGGTCGAAAGCGTCCAGACCCATCTGGAGCCCCTCGAGCAGCCGCAGAGCGCCGCGGTCCGCGGCCGCGAAGGCGCCGAGGACGCCGATCGGATGCGCGAGCTGGTCGCGACGCTGACCGGACGTGAGCCGCTCGAGCTAAAGCTCATGCGCACCGACCGCGGCCCGGTCGCCTTTCTCACCGTCGCGGTGGGCTCCGACGTGGGCCTTGCCGAAGCGCACGAGCTCGCGGGCCGCCTCGAGGAGGAAATTCGACGCTCACAGCCTCACGTGGTCGACGTCGTGGTGCACACCGAACCGGCGCAGAACTGATCTCGCGATTGAGAACGAAGGCGGGATGACGCGAGTGTGGGCGGAATGACCGAAGCCGCCAAGCTGCTCAAGCCCCCGAGCGGACGACAGCCTGGCACGCGTAGGTACCAGACTGCCGTCCTCACGCCGGGCTCCTGACGACTGACGTCGCCAGGATTCCTAGTGATCGCCGTCCCGGTGATAGGTACCCGAGGCGATCAGCTTGCCCGTGGTGGTGGTAACCCGGACCTTGGAGCCCGCCGAAGCGAAGGGGACGAATTCGCCGTCAGCAGTGCTGAAGTCGCGATGCGCGGTTCCCCCGGCCGACACCAAAATCTTGCCGGCCTGCTTGCCCGCAACGAACACCGTCACCCGGTGGCCCGCTAGGCGCGAGATACCGGACATCGTGACATCGACGTCGCGGGCGCTCCCTTTCCGCTCGAAGGTCGAGCTACCGTGCGCGTGCGAAAAACCCTTGCTACCGGCCAAAGACGCGTGCAACTCCACGTGAGTGTCGGCGATCGCCGACGCCGCGCCTAATGCGAGCAGCGAGAATACAGCGAGCACGACCGAGAGTCGTCTCATCGAAGCCTCCTTGATAGGGCGATTACTTACGCGGGACCCAAACTCCACCCCGCCTCACGTGGTAAGACGCCACCTAACGCTCATCCTTCCCGAAGATTTGAAATGAGCGCGCGCCGTTCTCGCAGACCGCCCACTGCGGCGACGCGCTAGGGAAGCTTCGGGCGCCCCCGGTGGTCAAGCTGGGTAGGGGTACGAGGATCCTGCGCGACGAACCGCACCTGATGGCGAAGTTAGGAGCGATACCGCCCGTGCGGCGGGATCGCAGGCGCGCCGACCCAACGCGCCCAGGAGACTCCGCGTTTTCCGGCTTGTTCGTGCGGTTCGCCCTCACTGGTCTGGTGGCGATGTTGCTGATTGGCGTAGTCGGATTCGTATTGATCAGGCATTCCGCGACCGCGAGCGCCATTCGCCAGGCCAAGGAGCGGGCGGCGCTGGCGGGTCGCGGCATCGTCGAGCCGCTACTTACGCCGCGGCTGCTGGCTGGAGACAAGGCGGCGCTGACCCACCTGGATGGGACCGTGCGCCACCGGATTCTGCGGGACACCCCGATCGTGCGCGTGAAGATCTGGGATGCGTATGGGCGGATCGTCTACTCGGACGCAACCCCGATCATCGGCGCTCGCTTCCCGCTCGGCGTGAGTGAGCTCGACGTCCTACGCCGCGGCGGTATCGCGGCCCACGCCAGCGACCTCACTCGTGCCGAGAACCGAAGCGAGCGCGGCTTCAGAAAGCTGGTTGAGGTTTACGTGGGAGTTCGGGCCTCTGACGGCAGGCGCTTGCTGTATGAGGATTATGAGCGCTCTAGCACCATCTCGGCAAGCAGCCAACGCCAGTGGGAGGGATTGTTGCCCGCGCTCGGCGGTGCGCTCGCTGTCCTGTACCTGATCCAGCTGCCGCTCGCGTATTCGCTGGCGCGGCGCCTCAGGCGCAGACAGCAAGAGCGCGAAGAGCTACTGCGTCGGGCGATCGACGCCTCGGACCTTGAGCGCCGCCGGATAGCGGCCGACCTGCACGATGGGGCAGTGCAGCGTCTGGCCGGAGTGTCACTGTCATTGGCTGCTGCGGCCAGCGGCAACGGGAAGTCGGAGCGAGATCAAGAACCGCGTCTGCAGGCCGCGGTGTCGGAAGCCGCCGCGGAAACCCGCGAGACGATCCGCGAGCTGCGAACACTGCTCGTCGACATCTATCCGCCGACACTCCAGCGTTCTGGCCTATCAGCGGCGCTGAGCGATCTCGTTGCGCCTCTAAAGGCAGCTGGTATCGCGGTCACCCTTGACGTGCCCGAGGATGCACACCTGATCAATGACATAGAGGCCCTGTTCTACCGCGTCGCGCAGGAGGCAATCCGAAACTCCCGTACCCACGGCGATGCCTCCGAGGTTCGCATCGCGCTCGTGCAGGGATCGGATGAGACGCTCATGTTGATTGAGGACAACGGGCGAGGGTTCCTGCGAAGTGAGATCGCCGAAGGAGGGCCGGAGGGACACTTTGGCCTGCGCCTCGTGAGGGATCTAGTGGACCACGCCGGCGGCAGGCTCGAGATCGAATCAGCCCCGGGACGCGGGACCTTAATCGCCGTAGTGATGCCGTCCCCGTGATCCGCATAGTCATCGCCGACGATCACCCTCTCGTCCGGAGGGCTCTCGCGGAGCTGCTGGACGGCGCCGATGAGATCTCCGTCGTGGGAACGGCATCCGATGGCGGCGGAGCGGTGGCAGCCGCGCTTGAGCACTCGCCCGACGTGGTGCTGATGGACCTCGAGATGCCGGGTCAGAATGGGATTGACGCCACCCACGCTCTCACGACTGCCGGGTCCGAGGCCAGGGTCGTCATCTTGACCACATTCTCAGACCGCAGGCGAATTCTGGCCGCATTGGACGCGGGTGCAGTCGGCTACCTGCTCAAAGATGCCGAGCACGAAGAGATTATCCGCGGGGTTCTGGCTGCTGCCGCCGGTGACGCACCACTGGCACCGCGTGCAGCTCGAGAAATGCTGGCAGAACGCGCACGGCCGCAAAACGAACACGAACTGAGCCGACGCGAGCTCGAAGTGCTCAGGCTGGTGGCGCGCGGCATGCCTAACAAGCTGATCGCGCGCGAGCTGGAGATCAGTGAGAAGACAGTGAAGGCTCACCTCACGAGCGTGTTCTCGCAGCTCGGGGTCAGCGATCGCACACAGGCTGCCCTCTGGGCACAGCGCCATTTAATCGCCGACTGACCGGTGGAGGGAAGCGAGCGGCGGCACCGCGGACGGTGCCGCCGCGGTGCGCTAACGGTGGTTTGGGCCGTCGTCGCCGCTGCGTCCGTCGCGGCGATCGTTATCGCGCCGGTCGTGCCGATGCTCGCGGCGATCGTTGTCGCGGCGGTCGTGCCGGCGCTCGCCGCGATCGTTGTCGCGGCGGTCGTGCCGTACGTGGTTGCTCACCTGATGCTGGCGTTGTTCATGGTGGGGCGGGTCATCGCTGCCTCCGCGTGCCTGAGCGACGGCCGGTACAGCGATGCCGCCCGTGACGGCGAGCACGGTCAAGGCCTTCGTATAGCGAGAGCGCATGTCGGGATTCCTCCATTTGGATTGCCATGTGAGGCTCCACGATGCCGTCGGGCCGGTCTTAGTTTCAATTCGACATTGGTCGGCCCGACCACGGAGCGCCGACCGCGGTCGAGCTGGCGACCTGAACGTGTGCCAATGCCCCGGGATGCGAGCGCGACGTGGGTCGCGAAGCGTTGGACCGCCCGCACGCTGCTACCGTCACTTCAATCAGCGCCGGTTCAGTCTCGGGACCGCAAACGTGTTTAGCGCTCGCAGGTTCTTGCATTCAAGCTCTCCTGGTACGCGGCACATGACCAAAGGAGAACCGCAATGGCCAACGGAACCGTGAAATGGTTCAGCGACCAGAAGGGCTACGGGTTCATCATGCCCGATGAGGGCGGCAAGGACTTGTTCGTTCATCAGTCCGCGCTCGACGCCAACGGCGTCAGGTCTCTCGCTGAGGGAGCGAAGGTGTCCTACGACGTCGAGCAGGGTCCAAAGGGCCCATCCGCTGCGAACGTGCAGGTGCTCTAGCAATTAGATCTACTGAGCGAGGATTCTCGCCCAGAGCACCCCGTCGGCCGCGGCGCCGGCGAGGAGACGATTCTGGCGCCCGAGCGACCGTATTCGCGCGTGCTCGGCATCGACACTCCACCACGAAGGACGGATAAACATGGCCTCACGCAGCAAGAACAAGACTACGTTCGCGAAGCTGGCCCGCGAGGGCAGGCTTCGAGAGCGTCGCATCGAGAAGCAGGCTAAGAAAGAAGCGCGTAAGCGGGCCGCCGAGAATCCCCAGGCCCAGCCCGAGGACACACCGCTAGACGAGGACGTTAACGCCGGTTCGGGGAGTTCGGCAAACGACGTATGACAATTGCAACAACCCATCAGGGGCACACCACCGTCAAGGTGACGGCATGAAGACCGGGCGTGAGCGAGCTGAGGAGAAACGAGCCGAGAAACTCGAGGTGGTCCGTCAGCAGGTGCAGAGCGGCTCACTGGTGATCCGCCAGATGACAGATGAGGAACGCCGGCGCTTCCCACCGCGCCCCGCCCGGCCCAAGCGGCGCGTCCGCTGGTGAGCTTGCGCGAGCGTGAGCGGCTGATCGCGCGGATCCGCCAGATTCGCCGCACCGAAGGGGCATCCGGCGAACCAGCAACGGCCGGCAGCGGAAGTCCCGAAGGGGGATGCCGTCCGTGCCGTCGAAGCGCGGATCTCGCACTTGGAGCAACTGCTGCAGGGCCTTCAG
>DASYAP010000024.1:0-9828 GCA_036501265.1 Solirubrobacteraceae bacterium
CGGGCCGGGGGCGCTCTCGCTTGCGGACGCGGTGTTCACCAACGACATGGCCTCGCTCGAGGTGGGCCAAGTGCGCTATGGGCCGATCTGCGACGAAAAAGGATTGATGGTCATGGACGGGACGGTGTTTAACCTCGGCGATGATCACTGCCTGTCGATCACGAGTTACGACTCCGACCTCGATTGGTTTAGGAAGGTGGCGTCAGACCGCGAGTTCGAGGTGGAGGTCGAAGACCGCACCGCGCAGCTTCCACACCTGCAAATCCAGGGCCCCAGTTCGCGCGACATTCTGGCCCCGATCACCGAGGGCACCGACGTCGGCGCCTTGCGCTATTTCCGGTTCGTGACCGAAGGGGTCAAGGTGGGAGGCGTGCCGTGCTGGCTGTCTCGCACCGGGTACTCGGGAGAGCTCGGCTTCGAGCTCTACTGCACACCTGAAAACGCCGAGGAGCTCTGGCACGCCGTTCTCGACGCCGGCCGGTCGCACGGAATGCGACCGATTGGCCTCTCCGCGATCGAAACCATCCGTGTCGAGTCCGGACTGCTCTTCCCCGACATCGATTACTTCCCTCATCAGACCGACCCCTTCGAGGTGCGGTTGGACAAGATGGTCAAGCTCGACAAGCCGGGGGACTTCGTCGGACGCGATGCCCTGCGCGCGATTGCGCAGAGCGGCACCGCACGCCTGCTGAGCACCTTGCGGGTCGAAGGGGACGAGGTACCGGAGTACGGGGCCGCCGTAACGCTCGACGGGCGAGAGGTCGGCATCGTGCGCAGCCCCTGCAAGAGTCCCACGTTTGATATGCACGTGATCGGGATGGCCGTGCTCGACCGCGACCTGGTCAAGGACGGGCAGCGCGTCGAGGTCGCGATCGGAGAGGGAACCGCCGACGCTACCGTGGCGCCATTCCCGCTATATGACACCGAGAAGAGGCGACCGCGGAGCTGACCACGACGGGTCGCGCGCGTGGCGTGGCACGATGGCTAGTCGGGTCTTGAGGTCTGGTGCGCGTGGCTGAAGCGGCGGTTCCTGCCTCGGCTGCGCACGTGGTGGTGGGCGGCGGCGTGCACGGGTTGACGGTGGCGAGTGCCCTGGCTCGGCGCCTCTCAGGTGATGGCACCCGGTCCGAGGTCGTGCTGCTCGAGCGTTCGACGCTAGGCAGCGGCGCGTCCGGCATCGCCGGAGGGATCGTTCGCTGCTACTACCGCAGTCCGGCGATCACCGAGATCGTTCGCATTAGCGTCGAGCGGTTCGAGCGGTCGCCCGCGGCCTTTGGCTTCCGCCAGGTCGGCTTTCTCGCCGTTGTGCCCGATCGTCAGGTCGAGGACCTACAGGCGATCGCCGATCGCCAGGACGAAGTGGGGTACGCGTCCGAGCTCGTAACGGGAAATGGCTCGTGCGGCGAGTATCTGACGTGGCTTTGGCCCGACTTTGACGCGCGGGGCGTGGAAGCGGTCCTCCACGAGCGACGCAGCGGCTGGGCGGATGCGTCTGCGACGGTGCGTGAGCTCGCGCGGGAAGCTCGTGACGCCGGTGTGAGGATCCTCGAGGGCACAGCGGTCCTTGAGATCGAGAACACTGGCTCCGCCGTGAGTGCGGTTGTCACCAACCGCGGCGCGATCCGCTGCGAGCACGTGGTGTTTGCGTGCGGGGTGTGGGCGCGTGACGTATGGGACATGCTCGGGCGCGAATTCCGGGTGACCATGGGCGCAACGTCCAAGCCGTTGGTCGACCTTGTGAAGGCCCAGGAGGGCGACTTCTCTATGCCTGGAGTCGGCTTGCAACCTGGTGCGGGCCACGACGCACCGGTCGTTCATTTCGATGCGGCCGGCCCGCTGCGGTCAGAGCGCGATCAACAGATCGTGCTCGATGGCCCGTGGGGCGTCTACTTTCGCATGGGCCGGAGTGGGACCGGTGTGACGGTGGGAGGCCTGCCCCGGCATCTGGGGCCAGACGCGCCTCTCGACCCTTACGGGCCCGAGAACGCGGGTCACATTGCCGGCGATTCGTTCCGACAGTTCGCCGAGGCCGCATTGGCCCGCGTCCTGGGTCGGTTCAGGGCGACGGGCAAACGCTGGGAGACAAATTTGCACGGGGGAGTCGTTGGGCTTACGCCGGACGGTTATCCGGTGCTGGACCACGTTCTCGACAACGCCTACGTGATCCTCGACGCCGGGCACACGTACAAGATGCTCGCGCTCGGTTCTTTAGCCGCCGCCGACATCCTGGATGGGCCGGAACCCAGGCTGGAGCCTTTTCGACTCAGCCGCTTCGAGGCGGGACAACTCCAGCCAACCTCGCGCAGCCCCTATCCCTGGACTTAGCTGGTTGACATTTCGCAATGGTAAGGTTAGACTTACCGTTCGTGGAAACTTACAGATCGGACGCCTGGATTGCCCTTGGCGATCCGACCCGGAAGGCGATCTTCGAGTTGCTGGTGGATCGCCCCCGCGCGGTCGGGGAGCTTGCGGGCGAGCTGCCCGTCAGTCGTCCCGCGGTCTCGCAGCATCTGCGCGTGCTCAAGGAGGCCGGCCTGGTGATCGATGCTCCTGTCGGGACTCGCCGCGTGTATCGGGTGCAACCGGACGGGCTCGAGGCGCTTCGCGCCGATCTGGAGCGATTTTGGGGACGGGCCTTGACCGCCTTTAAGACCGCCGCAGAGCAAGCAAGCGAGGAGGAAGAATGAGCACCCACACACGGACGCCAGCCACGACTGCCAGAAGGTCGATCGTGGTCGAGGCTCCCATCGAGCGAGCGTTTGACGCGTTCACCGATGACTTCGATCGCATCAAGCCGCGCGACCACAACATGCTCTCGGTCGAGATCGCAGAAAGCGTCTTCGAGCCGCGCGTGGGCGGGCGGGTCTTCGACCGCGGCGTCGACGGCAGTGAATGTCAGTGGGCGCGCGTCCTTGCATATGAGCCGCCCCACCGAGTGGTGTTCAGCTGGGACATCTGCCCGCGCTGGCAGATCGAGAGCGACCGCGACCGCACGAGCGAGGTCGAGGTGCGCTTCGTCGCCGAGTCGGCCCAGCGCACGCGAGTCGACCTCGAGCACCGCTATCTCGACCGCCACGGCGACGGCTGGGAGGGCGTGCGAGAGGGTGTCGGGGGCTCGGCCGGCTGGCCGCTCTATCTGCAGCGGTTCGCGAACGTCTTCGTCGAGAGTTGATGGCACCGATCGTCACAAGCACCGAGATCGGCCGGCCGCCCGACGACGTCTTCGTCTACACGACAGATCCGAGCACTTTCCCCGAGTGGCAGCAAGGCGTCGTGAGCGGCCACATGGACGCCCCCACGACACGCGTCGGCTCCAAGTGCACAACCATCCGGAGCATCGGGGGCCGAGAGCGAATGGTGACCACCGAAATCACCGAATACGATCCGCCGAGGCGCTGGGCCGATCGAGGCATCGATGGCCCGATAAGGGCCATCGTTGCCGTGACGGTCGAGCCGCTCGCCGACGGATCGCAATCGCGTTTGACGATTGAGGTGGACTTCACCGGGCACGGGATCGGAAGGCTGCTGGTCCCGCTCGTGGTACGTCGTCAGGCTGCGGGCGAGATGCCGGGAAACATCGGTCGACTCAAGCAACGGCTCGAAGCCGGACCCTGATCCGCTCCGATCTGATCAGTTGGAGGCGGGAGCTAAAGCGGGCTCGCCTCGGGCCCGCTACCGTGGCCCTGTGAGCAGCCAGCGAGTGCCCGGTGGGGTGGTGCACAAGCTACCCGCAGATCTGCGCGAGGCGCTGATCGCGAATACCACGGCACTCGATGCCTGGAATGACATCACGCCGTTAGCCCGCAACGAGTTCATCTGCTGGGTCGAGGATGCCAAGCAGGAGACGACCCGCGAACGCCGCATTCGCCGGACCAAGGAGGAGCTTGAGGAAGGCCAGCGCCGGCCCTGCTGCTGGCCTGGATGCAAGCACCGCGAGCGCAACGGCAGGTAGCGGCCGATGCGTAGATTCGTCGTAACCGTCACTTGATTACCCTGTCAGCGCCGGATGCCCGCCACGAGCGCGTCCCAGTTGCCGCTCGCGATCCGCTCCTGGTCGGCCGGGTCGAGCCCCGCGGTCTGTAGGAAGTGCTCGACGCCGCCGTCGGGGCCGGGCCGGTAGGGGTAGTCGGTCGCAAAAAGGACGCGCTGCACCCCAACAACCTCGACCGCCCAGCGCAGGTAGCGCTGGCTGTAGACGCCGCCAGCCGTGATGAAGGCGTTTCGGCGAACGTACTCTGAGAATGGCTGGGGAAGCTTGGCCTGATACGCCAGCCCGTCGGCCCGGTCCAGATAGAACAGGACTACCTCGCCCCAATGCCCGAGGAGCACTTGGAGCTCAGGGAAGCGGTCGAACACGCCGGCGAGTGCGAGCCGCAGGAACTGAACGCCGGACTCGTAGTGCCAGCCGATTCCGAAGGTCGCGAACGCGCTAGCGATGGCGTCCTCGAAGCCCGCGTAGAGCGCAGCCCGAACACGCGGCTGCGGGATCTGCGGGTGGATGTACAACGGAGCCCGTAGCGATGCAGCAGCCTCGAAGATCGGCCAGTTGTCGGAGTGGTCGAGGTTGCGCTCACCGGTGCGGCCGAAGAGCAGCGCGCCGTTGAGGCCGAGCTTGGTGACGGCGCGCTCTAGCTACTGTGCAGCTGCGGCGGGCGCAGGCAGGGCTAGCGTGGCGAAACCCTGAAAACGGTCCGGATGGACACTCACCAACTCGGCGATGCGGTCGTTGGTCTCGACCTGGAGGCGGGTGGCCTCGCCTACCGGCAGGTTGTGCAGCCCGGGCGAGGTGAGCGAAATCACCTCGACGTCCGGCCCCGCCTCGTCCATAGCCGCTACGCGGCGCTCCCCGGTCTCGCGCAGCCGCTCCCCCATCTCCCCCGGAGGGACGCCTGCCCGCGAGTCAGCGCGCGTGGGAGGGTCGAGCCGACTCCACGCCGCGACGACCTCGTCGGTCACGAAGTGCTCCTCAGTGCCGGTCGTTTTCATCGCAATGCCTGCGTCCTATCCTGCCATCCTCGTCGTCCAGCAGGAGTGGGCCACCCGGTTCACCCCAACGAAAATGTCGATGTGCAGACAGTTCTGAACATGCTTCACCGCGACCGACTTCAACGACCATAGAGGCACCCAGACCGTCGAGCAGGGTGCCGGGGCGATCGTCCGCTACGCGCTGATCACCGGCGACGGACCAATCGGTGGGATCCGCCGGCCCAGCTGGGCTCGATGAGTTCTGTCACGTCTCGAGGTCTACAGGAGAACCAGGAGCCCAGAGGAGCGTGGAATGGCGGACTATGTCGAGCTGGTGGGAGTGCGCACGTGGTATGACGAGCACGGTGAGGGCCAAGCCGTCGTGCTTCTTCACCCAGGGGGCGCCGGTGTCGATGCGCGCGCGTGGGGCCCAAACCTGGAGGCCCTGTCCGCCGGGTTTCGCGTGTTCACACCAGAGCGCCGCGGTCACGGCCGGACCCCAGATGTCGACGGTCCGATCACGTTTGATCTGATGGCACAAGACACGATCGCTTTCCTCGAGAGTGTTGTCCGGGAGCCAGCTCACTTGGTCGGTTGCAGTGATGGCGCGATCGTGGCGCTCTTGGTTGCTCTGCGCCGGCCTGATCTCGTCCGCCGGCTCGCGTTCATAGCGGGGGTCTTTCACTACCAGGGGTGGGCGCCAGGGGTACTCGACGCCACCACGGATCCGCCCGAATTTCTCGAGCGCTTCTACGCCGAGATATCCCCGGACGGACCCGGCCACTATCCCGTCATCGTCGAAAAGCTCGCCCGGATGCACGCGGCGGAGCCCACGCTCACGCCCTCCGAGCTGAATCAAATCGAGACACGAACGCTCGTAATGGTCGGCGACGACGACGAAGTCACGCTCGAGCACGCAATCACGCTGTATCGCAACCTCCCCCACGGAGAGTTCGCGGTCATCCCTGGAACCTCGCACGGCCTACTGGTCGAGAAGCCAGCAGTCTGCAACAGCCTCATCGTCGATTTCCTGACAACGAACCCTGTGGCGACGCTGGCGCCGATCCACCGCGCGTAGGCCAGAGCGCGTTTGGGCCAAGCACAGGACCCGAATCGAGCTCCGGGATCGCGACTTCCGCTTATCAGATGTTGCCATGCGAGGTCTGGGCGTTGCCAAGTTATCGAGCCGTCCGCGCGCAATTCGAGACTGCCTTACCGCAGACCGACACCGCCTAGGATCGAAAGCAAGACGCAACTGCAAAAGGTTGCGAGGCCCACATATCGCCAAAACGAGCGCTCACGCCGCCTTCTCCAATGGCTCCCGGAAGAGTCCCGGTTTCACGAAGGGTGAGCCGCTGTTGCGTCGCCGGATCTGGCCAATGCGGAGTGCTGCTCCGGATCTCCAGCCGGCCGAAGCAGCAGCGAGCGGCTCAGTCTCCCGGGCGGCGACATTGCGGCCTTCTGGGCCGACGTCACTTCGCGCCTGGTTCCGCGCAAAAGAGGTGCGCCGGTCTGAGTCGCGCAGCGGAACCTCACTGTCTACCGCCAGGGCCGCGGGAACAGTCGCGGGCGTGAGGCACAGAACCGCCGTTAGGGCTCGCCTAGCGATGCCAGCAGCGCCTGTTTCTCCGCCTCGATCCGCACCGCAGACCGGCGGCGGGCACCACGACCAGCAACCCGAGCGACGGCCAGCTGCTCAGCGCGAGTCCGAGTCTCACAAGGAACACGATCAGCCCGCTGTAGGAGGGGTGGCACACCCAGTGGTAGGGGTCCCAGTCGCATCTCCAACAAGCCGATGCCGAACAGCGACCAGGCCCCGGCGCCGATCTGGCCCGTACCCTGACGACGGCCACCGTACCGTCGGCCCCGACGACCGGATTCTCCCCCGTGGCAGCCTGCGCGCGATCCATCAGCGATGGCGACCGGTCACGGCCAGCCGCCCTCTTCAGCTCGCTCCTGCATCCAAAAACCGGCGCACGCGTCGCCGCCCGATGTGTGAGAGTCAGGGACCGCTGCTCCGGCGCAGCCGGCGACCAGAGCAGCGGCCGGGAACCGGTGGCCGGTCGGGGGACATTGCAGAAGCCTGCTCGCGGGAGGCTGCCAGGTGGTCGATCGAAGCGCTGGAGGAGCTTGCTGAAAGACGCTTCCGCGGAGAATCGCCAACGCTGCGCAGGCGCGCGACCGACCCGATGCGCGACCGACCCGATGCGCGGCTGATCCGTTGCCCGGGCCGCTCGCTTCGCAACCAGCGGCGTACTCTCTTGCGAATCGATGGCGAAGACGGGCGACACGTTCACGCTCTCACCGAAGGAGCGCCTGACGATCACTAGCAGCGCCGCGGACTCAGGCGGCGAAGTGCTGGCAATGGAGGCACAGTACGCACCCGGAGGCAGCCCACCGCCCGAGCACTATCACCCGACGCAAGAGGAGACGTTCACCGGTGTCAGCGGGACTGTGACCGCCCGAATCGGCGGCGTTGAGCGGAGGATTGGCCCTGGCGAGATGGTCACGATCCGTGCTCGGACGAAGCACGCCTTCTGGAATCCCGGTACCGAGCTCGCGACGATCAAATGGGAGGTACGACCGGCGCTGAGCACCGAGCGGATGTTCGAGGAGCTCTCGAACGCCGGTTCGACGTTCAAACAGGCGTTGGTGATTTCGCGCTACGAGCGTGAGTTCCGGCTCAGCAACGCGCCGCAGCGGGTGCTGCTGGACGCGATCGCCGCGATCGCCCGGCTGCTCGCCCACTAGCACGGTTGTCCCAGACCGCGAATCACCAGTTACCTTGGTCGCCCGTGGGAGCCCACTGCCCCTTCCGGTCCGCTGGCTCCTGAAGCAGTAGCGATGCGTTTGCGGGGGGGTCGGCGACGTAAGCAGCACTCCGGTCCGACGCCGCGGGCGTCCGCCTTGGTAGGGCCGTGATCAGCCGCGGCTGACCGCGCCGATCGTGGGCGCGACGCTCACACCCTGGAAGACGTGATCGCCGCGGTGCTGAGCCTCTGGGATGGGGATCCGTAGGCTGGAGGAGCTGTGGCGACTGCATGCAGTCGCTTGCCACTAGTGAGGAGGTTGTGCATGGAGACCTGGGATGCCATCACCGCTAGGCGCAACGTCCGCGAGTTCGCCGACCGAGTGATCCCAGACGCCGACCTCGCGCGCGTGCTCGAGGCAGGCCGGATCGCGCCCTCATCGCAGAACCACCAGCCGTGGGACTTCGTCATCGTGACCGATCGGGAGATGCTGGGTGAGCTCTCCAAGGTCTGGCGGGGTGGCGGGCATATCGCAAACGCGGCTGCCGCGATCGCGTTGGTGGTCCCCGACGAGGAGGAGCCCCGCGCCCGCGAGCGCAATCGCTTCGACGTCGGCCAGGCGACGATGCAGATGATGATCGCCGCCGCCGATCGGGGGATCGGTGCCGGTCATTCGGCCGTCGGCGATCAGGATCTAGCGAGGTCGGTGCTCAGTGTTCCCGACGATAAGCTCGTCGCGTTCGTAATGGATCTCGGCTATCCGGTGGACCGGCCACTGAGGCCTGGCACCCGCTTGAAGCGTCGACCTTTTGACGAGGTCGTGCACCGCAATGGCTGGTGAGCCAGGTCGGCGTCACCGTATACGAGGAAGTTCGATCACACGTGCAGCGGGCGGCGATCGCTCGGCCACCGGGCGGCCGCGAGCGTCTCCGCGCGGTTGACCGATCCCGAGCCGATCGGAGCTAGCCGGACTCGAACCGGCGACCTCCTGGGTGCGATCCAAGCGATCCTTTTGCGCCGCCTGCGTTCTCGAAGGTCGCCCGCCATAGTTGCCCGAACGGAAATCAGCAGCTCGGGCCAGACGCCGACATCAAAAAACCCCGCCATTTAGCGGGGCTTCCGCGCAAGCGGACGACGGGTCTCGAACCCGCGACCTTCGGCTGGGAAGCCCTGCGACAAGCCCATGAACAACGACCGCGCGACAGAAATGCGACCAAGATGCGACCACGAACTCATCCGACCGCCCCCCGCACCTGTTCGAACGAGCGCCCGCAGCGGGTGCGTGTATCGCGCGGTCGCAGTTTCGACGGAGTGGCCGGCAATCTCGGCGAGATCGGCCGGGTCGATGCCCGCGGCACGCAGGTGACTGTTCCAGCTGTGGCGAAACTCCTGCGGCGTCGGGTTCATCCCCGCTGCTCGCACGGTCGGCACCCACACGTCCCGGCGCCAGTTGTCGTAGCGCCACAGTTTGCCTCGCAGCGTGGGAAACAGCCACGGCGTGTCGATCCGCTTGGGCATTTCGGTCAGCATCGCAACAAGAGTGGGGGGGACCGGCACGATCCGGTCATGGCGCTTCTCTCGGGAGGACGCTTGGACGCGGCCGTTCCACGCGCTCCCCGCAAGCCGCAGCTCGTAGCTGGCAAGGTCTAGGTGCTCTCGGCGAAGCGCCAGCAACTCGCCCACGCGCAAGCCACAGTCGGCGAGCGTGCGGACCATCGGCTCATAGATGCCTGCCTTCGCAGCAAAGGCGTCCATCTGCTCGAACGTCCATACGCGCGGCCTGCGGTCCTGCTTGGTGGCGCGCGGATCGCTCGCGCGCACACGGACGCCCTTGAACGGGTTGACGTCGCAGCACTCATCCGTGATCGCGTCCTCCACCATCGCCGACAGGGCGCGAATGGTGTTGATCGCGCCCGAGGGTGAGCGCTGCTGCTCGCGCAGCAGATGGTCGACCAGCTCGAGCGCGTGCATGCGCCGGAGCTCTGGCAGAGGCCAGACGCTTAGTGTGCGACCCTCGATCATCACGTCTAGGACGCGACCGATGCGGTGCTCATTGGTGCGGTTAGTGCGCTCCGACCGCGGGTGCCGACGCGTCCAGCCCTTGAAATAGGCG
>DASYAP010000025.1:0-31986 GCA_036501265.1 Solirubrobacteraceae bacterium
TCGAGCTTCGGGCCCCTTCATGCAGGCACGACCGCGACCATCCGCACTCCCGGTCTGACCAGCGTCGCCAGCCGCTACATCGACCTCAGCCCCGCGCCGCCGTTCAAGCCGACGCTGGCTGACAACGCCGTGATACCTGCGCAGGACACCCACGGAATCGTTGACATCGACCAGCTGTTCGACGCTCTCAACGCGAACACGCGCGAGGGATTGAGGAGGCTGATCCGTGGCTTCGGCGCCTGGTATCAGGGCAAGAGCAAGCAGGCGAACCTGACCGCACGGTACTTCCCGCCCGCGCTTGAGGCCTACACGAAGCTGTTCAAGCAGATCAACGCCTCGACGCCGACGCTCGATGTGTTCCTCACGCAGACGAGCAAAGCGCTGGGCGCGATCGACGCGCGCTCGCCGCAGCTCACAGATCTGATCTCGCAGACACGCATCACGGCGCAGGCCCTCTCCTCTGAGGACCGATCGCTGTCGCAGGCGCTCGTCGATCTTCCCGGAGCACTGAACAAGGGCTCCGTCACCTTCTACCGACTGCGAACCCAGGCCCTGCCCTCGCTCACGCACCTGATCAATGCCACAGCCCCGGTGACTGGGCCGTTGGCGAGCTTTTTGCCACGGCTCGACCCGGTGCTGCAGGAGGTCGTCCCGACCTTCGCCCTGCTCAGCCGGCTCTTCAACAAGCCGGGTCCGAACAACGACCTATACGACGCGCTGGTCGCGCTTCCCGCACTCGCAAGGGAGGTCGTGTCGGACTTTCCCCGCGCGATCAAGGCCTTGCATAAGTCGACTCCGATCTTCGAGTTCGCGCGGCCGTACATACCTGACCTTGTTGCCTGGATCGCCAACTGGGCAGGGCTGTTTGCGACCTACGACGCCAACGGTCACTACGGGCGCACGGTACCGCTGGAGGGTGCGTTCAATTTCACCGACGACGCGCTCGGCGGAACACTTACGCAGACGCCGCCGACGCAGCGCGGGTCGGGGGCGTCGCTGAAGACCGGATTCCTGCACCGCTGCCCCGGAGCCGCGATCGTGCCCCCGCAGGATCACTCGGCACCGTACGTCGACAGAGGGCCGCTCTCGAATCCCCACTGCCGTGCCTCCGAGACGATTGGAGGCTCGCCGTGAGAGTGGTGCGCGTCCTGATCACACTCGTCGTGTTCGTGGGGATCGGCGCGGGGATCGCGCTCGCGGTCGTGCGCCTCTCGGGCGGCACGCCGAGCGGCTATCTCGTACGGGCGATCTTCGACAACTCCTCGTTCGTGACCCCGGGCGAAGAGGTGAAGGTCGCAGGGGTGACGGTGGGAACGATCCACGCGGTGCAGCTCACCTCGCAAAACAAATCAGCCCTCGTGCTTCAACTCACCAACTCCAAGTTCGAGCCGTTTCGAACCGATGCCCACTGCGAAATCGGCCTCGAGTCGCTGCTCGGCGAGCAGTTCGTGCGGTGCACACCGACCCAGCCGCGGGCATCGGGAGCGCCAGCGCCGCCAGCGCTCAGGTCAATCGCGTCTGGCCCCAACAAGGGCCAGCACGTACTGCCGGTGCAGAACACGACAACTCCGGTCGGCTTCGACCTGCTTCAAAACATCACCCGCCTGCCCGAGCAGGAGCGCCTCAGGCTGATCATCACCGGGCTGGGCGCGGGGCTAGACGCAAACGGCCAGGGCCTGAACGCGGCCCTTCAACGCGCCGATCCGGCGCTTGAGCAGACCGACCAGGTGATCGCGGTGCTGGCGCGCCAGGACCACATTCTCGCCAATCTCACCGACGAATCGGAACGAGTACTGCAGCCTCTGGTCGCCCAGCGCCAGCACATCGGCGGCTTCATCCGCCACGCCGGCGCGGTCGCGTCCGCGTCCGGTCAGGAGAGCCAAGCGATCCAGCGCAACCTCCAGGACTTCCCGCCATTCCTGCGACAGCTCAAGCCCTACACCGCCCGGCTGACGAATCTGGCGCAGCAGATGACGCCCGCGCTCTCGACCCTTCGGTCTTACGCGCCGCAGATCAACTCCGCGGTCAGCGGACTCGGGCCGCTGGCGAAGGCCTCGATCCCGGCGATCCAGACCCTCGGCAACGTCGCCGCGCGCGGACAACGCGTATTCCCGCAGGCCCACCGCGTCGTCCAGCAGCTGCTCGCGCTGGGCAAGCCGCTGCTGCCGCTGGCCAGAGACCTCGCCGCGGTGGCGACCTCGTTCGACAACACGGGCGGCATCGAGGACGTGATGCGGTTCATCTACTACTACGCCGGGTCCGTCAACGGGGAGGATGCCTTCGGGCATTTCATCCGCTCGCTGGTGACGATTACCAACATCGCGCGCACCTCGACCCCGACGGCGGGGCAGGGGAGCGCGAACTTCACCTGCGAGCTTCACCCTGGACGCTGCAAGGGAAGCGGCGGCCCGCGGGCGATGCCAAACCAGGCAACCACGATCGCCGCAAAGACGACGGACAAACCGAGACTAACCGCGGCTTCGGCGGGGACGACGCAACAAGCGACAACGCGCGTAAAAACGCTGCTCGGCTACCTGCTCAAACCATGACCGACCGCACCTCACCGTTCGCCAACCGCATCCTGATCGGCTCAGCCACGGTGCTCGTGCTCCTGGTAGCGGTGCTGCTCGCCTACAACGCCAACAGCGGTCTCCCCTTCGTTCCGACCTACAACATCAATGTTCAGGTACCCGACGCCGCCGGGCTGATCGCGGGCGACGGAGTGCTGATCGGTGGGGCCCGGGTGGGCTACATCGGCTCGATCACAGGGTCCAAGGCCCCCAACGGCCGCGCGTTCGCGGTCTTGCACCTGAAGCTCAACTCCTCGACTCAGCGGCTGCCGGCCGACTCGACAGATCTGGTCAGACCGGTCTCGCCGTTGGGCGAGAAGTACCTCCAGATCACCCGCGGGACCTCGCCCAAGACACTCAAGGCCGGGTCCACGATCGCGCTTTCGCGAACCCATCTGCCGGTCGAAATCGACGACTTCTTCAACATGTTTAACCGGCGCACTCAAGCCGCCGCGCAGACCAACCTCAATGAGTTCGGCGACGGCTTCGCCGGCCGCGGAGCCGATCTCAACCGCTCTTTCAGCCAGATCCAGCCGCTGGTCTCAAACCTCCTGCCGGTGATGAACAACCTGCTCGACCGGCGTACCCGGTGGGCGCAGTTGTTCCCGAGCCTCGCGCAGGCCGCCCACGAGGTGGTAGGAGTCGCAGACCAGCAGGCGCAGCTCTTCGTCGGCCTCGACGCGACCTTCACCCCGCTCTCACAGGCGACGGCCGCGCTGCGGGCGGCGATCGCGGGCGGGCCCCCTGCGCTCCAGACCGCCACGCGTGACCTCCCCCAACAAGTCCCGTTCATCGACGACACCGCGGCGCTGTTCCACCGCTTCCGCCCAACCTTCGCCAGTCTCGGCAAGGCCTCCACACAGCTCGTCCCGGCCGAGCGAGCTGGAATTCCCGCGCTGGAGCGGGCGCCGCAACTCAACGGGCGCCTGGTTGCGACGTTCAACGCGCTTGACAACTTCGTGCGGGATCCGCGCACCCTCCCCGGGCTCGTGCTACTGACGGACACCGCCCGGCTGATCAAGCCCACGGTCGCGGTCATCGAGCCGGCGCAGACGCAGTGCAACTACCTAACGCTGTTCTTTCGCAACTTCGAGAACTCACTCTCCGAGTCTGACGTGATCGGCAGCATGCTCGACGTCAATGCGCTGCCGCTTCCGCAGCTGGGGTTCAAGCTGCACAACGCCGAGGCAGGGCCCTCCACCCGACCTGCAAACGGTCCCCCGGCGAGCCACTTCAAACACCTCCCACTCGTTGAGCAATCGCTCGTCGACGACAGCTTCCTTCACTCGAACCCGTACCCGTACACCGCCGCGCCGGGCCAGCCGGCCGTGTGCGAGGCGGGTAACGAGCGCTACCTCAAAGGCCGCACCTACATCGGCCACGCGCCGTCGTTGCAAGGGAGCACCACCGACAAGACGAGGAGGGTGCTGCCGTGAGATGGACCGAGCGGGGCATCTCGCCGCTGAAGGCGCTCTTGATCGGCATCGTGCTGCTGCTGATCGCGTCCTACTTCATCTTCGAGAAGCAGTTGCCCTTCACCCACCACTACACGATCAATGCGGTGGTGCGCAACTCAAACCTGCTGGCCCCCGGATCGCCCGTGCGGATCGGAGGGGTCGACGTCGGCAAGGTCGCCTCCACCGGCCGCTATCGCGACACCAACCTCGCGCAGGTCACGCTGGAGATCGATTCCGACAGCCAGGAGATCCACAAGGACGCGACAATCGCGATCCGACCGAGGCTGTTTCTGGAAGGCAACTTCTATGTTCAGCTCGAGCCGGGAACACCGGACACACCGGCGATGCCCGACGGCGGCACGATCCCGCCCTCTCGCGCCACCGAGCCGGTGCAGCTCGACCAGGTACTCAGCGCATTCCCGGCCAGCTCCCGCGCACAACTGCAGCAGCTGCTTCAAGGACTCGGCCAAGCGCTGGACACCAAGCCGAGCGCTGCCGACAAGCGCCGGCTCGACCGTGCGGTGTGGGGACTGACGGGCGCCCAGGCCCTCAACAAGACCTTCGACACGAGCGTCGCATCGCTGAGCGACTCCGCCATCGTCTCCAGCGCGCTGACCGGGCCGACCGGAAAGCAGCTGTCTCAGACCATCTCGGGCTTCGCCCGCGCCAGTCGGGGCCTTGCCGCCGCCGACGGGCAACTGACCTCGCTCGTGTCCGACTTCGACACCACGATGCGCGCGACCGCTGCGCAGCAGCAGAATCTGCGCCGGACGGTGGCCCTGCTGGCGCCGACCGCACAGCGCGCGAGCGCGGCGTTCTCGGCGCTGGACGCCGCATTCCCCGTCACCGAGCAGTTCTCGAATCAGCTCGCCGCCGGGCTCGGGCAGCTGCCGTCCACGATCCACGCCGGCTTCCCGTGGCTTGCCCAGGCGCTCCCACTGCTTTCTCAGTCCGAGCTGCGAGGACTGCTTTCGGACCTCGCTCCGGCGGCCGGGTCGCTTGCGACGCTCTCGCACGACGAGCTGCGCTTCCTACCGAAGATCGACCAGTTCGACCGTTGCATCAACCGGGTCTTCCTTCCCACCGGCAACATCGTGGTGAAGGACGGCTCGCTGTCCTCCGGCGTGCCCAATTACCGGGAGTTCTGGTACGCGATGGCCGGCCAGGCCGCCGAAGCCCAGGGCGCTGACGGCAACGGCAACTTCTTGCGGATCAACGCTTCCGGGGGGCCGTCGACCGTCGAGTCGGGGCAGACGAATTGGCTCGGCAAGATCGATACCGGCTTCGCGCAGATGCCGGCCCAGCCGCTGCGCACCAGACCGGCCTATCCCAACAGCGTGCCCCCTCTGCAGCGTGCGGTTCCCTGCTATACGCAGCCGGTTCCCGATGTAAATGGACCGGCCTCCACCGGCCCCGCCGACGGCTCGAGACCAAACGCCCCGGCTCCACCGAAGCCCAACGACCCCACGGTGCGTAAGCCATGAGAATCGGTCGGCCCGACCCCACAGTGATGGCCCGGACTGCCCGCGGGCTGCGCCGGCAGACGCGGGCGGTGGCGTTGTGGATCGCTGTGGCCGTGTTCGGGCTCGCGGTCGGCACCTACGTGGTCATCCATCAGCGGATTCAGTGGCCTTCGTGGGTGCCGTTCGTCGGCCAGCACTACTACATGCTCAACGCACGCGTAACCGCTGCGTCCGGGGTGCTCCCCGGTCAAGGCCAGGCCGTCACCATCTCGGGGGTCACGGTCGGGGAGATAACGGGCGTCTCGGTGCGCAACGGACTGCCGGTGGTGACCATGCGGCTCGATCCCCAGTACGACAAACGCGTCTATCCCAACGCGACAGTGCTGCTGCGGCCCAAGACCGGCCTCCAGGACATGGTGGCCGAGCTTGATCCCGGCTCCCCGAGCGCCGGGCCACACCTCCAAAGCGGCGCGACCCTCAGCTCCGCCAACACGCTGCCGCCCGTGAACCTGGACGAGATCCTGGGCCAGCTCGACTCCGACACCCGCGCGTTCCTGATGGAACTCGTAGGCAACGGCGGCGAAGCGTTGTCGAACGGCGGTGGTCACCACCTGGCGAACGTCCTGCGCACGTTCGACCCACTCTCGCGCGACGTCGCGAAGGCAAGCCGCCTGGTCTCGCTGCGCGCCGTCGAGCTACGGACGCTGATGGGGAACCTGGCGAAGATCGCCAATGAGTTAGGGAACAACGAGAACGCGCTGACCACCTTCGTGCGGGGCAACGCGGGCACATGGCACGCCTTCGCCCAGCAGAACCAGAACCTCGAGCAGACACTGGCGCTGTTGCCCGGCGCGCTCCAGAGCGCCGATACCGCGCTGGGCCACGCGACCTCTCTCGCCCACACCGTCCGCGGCACGTTCACGGAGCTCATGCCGAGTGCGCGGGCGCTACGACCGACGCTGCAAGATCTGACGTCGTTCTTCCGGCAAACCGCGCCTGTGCTTGGCAATCAGCTGCGTCCATTCTCGGTCAAGGCGCAGCCCACCGCCAAGCTGCTGGCTCCGGCTACCGAGCGCCTGTCGCGCTCGACGCCTGGGCTCACGACGCTCGCACGGGAGCTCAACAACATCGTGAACGAGCTTGCGTACAAGCCGGCGCACGGGCAGAGCTACCTCTTCTATCTCCCCTGGGCCAACCACAACACCAACTCGGTGCTGTCGGCCCAGGACGGTGTAGGCCCCCTGCGACAGGGCGAGCTGCTGTTCAACTGCGGGACGCTCTCGCTGCTCAACGGCTACATCACCGAGCCCAAGCTCGCCCATAACCCGAACCTGAGAACGCTCGCCGAGCTGCTCGACTTGCCCAACTACACGAAGAACTGCAAGGGGACCCACCCGAGATGATCAAGACAGCGCCCAGCCCCCTGCGCATCACCGCCCTGCTCGGGTTCGTGCTCTCTTGCGCGGTCGTGCTCGTCTTTTTGTGGATCAGCTTCGGGGGCTCGATCCCGTTCGCGGCGCGCGGCTACCGGATCGAGGTTGCGTTCCCCGAGGCCAATGAGCTTGCCACCGGTGCCGACGTTCGCATCGCAGGCGTCAACGTGGGCAAGGTCGTCGCCCTGCGGCCCGACGCCGCCGACAGCCGCACGCTGGCCACCCTCGAGTTCTCACGGCAGTACGCGCCGCGCCCGCGCGACACGCGCGCCACTCTTCGGATCAAGACGCTGCTCGGCGAGACCTACGTCGACCTGAGCGCGGGCAATCCTTCCTCCGGCGAGCTGCGCGACGGCGGCAAGGTGCCCGACGGCCAGGTCGAGCCCCAGGTGGGGCTCGATCAGATCCTGTCGACGTTCGATCCCAAGACGCGCGCCGCGTTCCAGACGTGGATGCAGTCCCAGGCCGGCGCGGTGATCGGGCGCGGGCAGGACATCAACGCCTCCTTCTACGAACTCCCACCGTTCTTCGGCTCGGCCAACGGCCTCCTATCCGCTCTACATCATCAGTCCGCCGCGGTGCGGAGTCTGGTCGCGAACACGGGCGAGTTCTTCAACGCCATCTCCGCGCGCCGCGGTGAGCTGTCGGGGTTGATCACGGCCGCGAACAACCTTTTTCAGACCACCGCCAAGCGCAACGTGGCGCTCGCAAACGTCTTCAAAGCGCTGCCGGAATTCGAGCTTCAGATTCGCCTCACCCTCCCCGCGCTGACCGCCTTCGCCAAGCGCGCCGACCCCGTGGTGCGCGCACTTCTGCCGCTCGCCCCCGAGTTAGAGCGGACGTTCGCGCTCACCGAGCAGCTCTCGCCGCGGCTCCGCACGCTGTTCGATCGCCTCGGCCCAGTCGTGACCGCCTCCCAGCGCGGCCTGCCGGCGCTCGACCGCATCCTCAACGAGATCCGGCCGCTACTCGGAGCGTTCGAGCCCTTCCTCCGTAACGCTGACCCGATGGTCCGCTATATCGGCGAGTTCAAGCGCAATGTCACTGCCTTCTTTGGCAATGTCACCGATGCCGCGCAGGCATCTTCCGGCGTTGGCCGCGGAGCCGGTGCGCCGTTCGTTCATTTCCTGCGGACCTCACAGACGCTCACGCCGTCGGCGCTCGCATTCCTCTCCCGGCCGCTCGGCCTGGAGCGCGACAACGCCTACCGCTCTACGGGCGCCTTCAACAATCTGGCCTCGGGGCTCTCGGTGCTGAACCCCTCCCAGTGCTCCACCGGCAATCCGGCACCCCCCGTCTCAGTGAATCCGCCGAACCTGGTGAAACTCATCGAGGTCTACGTCTTCCGTACTACCGGGCGCAACGTTCCAGCGCCGTCCTGCCGCGGCCAGGGAGCGATCCCCGGCTTCAGCACGCTGTTTCCGCATCTGCAGGCCGACCCGCCGCCTAGCATCGCGAGGCGGTGAAGTCAGCGCCCGGCCCATTGCGCGCTCGCAGCGCGGGCCCGGTTATGGCCCAGATAGGGAACGAGCATGCAGTAGAGAAGGTCGGGACCGGCATCCGGAAGTCTGTCGGTCTCACCGGTCACCATGCGGTTATAGAGAGCCTCCGCAAGTCCACCGATCACCGCGCGCGCGAGCAACCGCCGCTCCTGATCGGGGAGCGGCAACTCCATCGCACCCGCGTTGAAGAAGACCTCAAACCGGCGCAGGGCGGCGTCGCGACGCTCCAGCGCTGCCTGTCCAGCAGCGAGCACGTCGACCATCACCAGCCGCGACAGCTCGGGCTCGGCGGCGAGTTGGCTCAGCAGAGTCCGCAGCAGTCGGGTCATCCGCTGCGGCCATTCGCAGTCCTCGCTTGCGTAGGAGCGTTCGACTGCCCGCACTACTCGATCCATCACCAGCTCGTAGGCGACCAGAAAGCATTCCTGTTTGCTTGAGAACAGGTCATAGAAGGTGCGCCTGGAGACGCCCGCCTGAGCGATGACGTCCTCCACTGTGACAGCCGAGTAACCCTTTGCCGCGCAGACCACGGCGAGCGCGTCGATGATCCTCTCGCGCTGGTTCGAGACGACAAACGCCCGAGGAAGGCCGTGCCTTCCCCGCGGCAATCGCCCGACGCCGCGGCGCTTGCCGGGCGAAGGCACGGCGGCGCTCATCCCTTGGTCCTACTCAGAGACGGCGTCGAGGTGAACCGAGGTGCGCGCCGTCGGGAGCGGCCGGCGATCCGTTTCGCGCCATCCCGGCGAGGGCCGCGGCGCCTGACGGCCCGTGCAGTGCCACGAGCACCATGTACATGATCGTGGGCAATAGTTCCTCGAGCCTGCTGGTCTCGCCGTCGAGCACCCGGCCGTAGATCAGCTGGAGGATCGCCCCGGCGATCACCTCGAGCAGCAGGCGGGGCGCGGGATCCGGCGCCGCTCGGCGCGCCTCCTCGCCGATGAGGGCCCGCAGCAGCGCGATTGCCCGGTCTCGCTCGGCGAGAGCAGAGGGTCCCGCGGCGAGGACCTCGATCACAGCCATGCGGGCGAAGTCAGGGCGCTCGGCGAGGTAGCGCAGCAGCGCGAGCAGCGCGAGCCGGGCCCGCTCCCGCCAGTCCTCGCCGATCCCGGCGACGCCGCCCACGACGGTCGTCAACTCCTGGGCATGGTGCCTGTACGAGGCCACGAAGCAGTCCTCGGTGTCCCGGAAGTTCTCGTAGAAGGTGCGGCGCGAGACGCCGGCGTGGCTGCAGATGTCGTCCACCGTCAGCGACCCGAAACCCTTCTCGCACACCGCCGCCGGCACAGCCTGGATCAGGCGCCGGCGCTGGTTCTCGACCACCTCACCGCGGGGAAGGCCGTGTCGGCCTCTGGGCAGTGGGCTCCCAGTGCGGGTTCTGGCGCTAGCCGCCATGGCACTTGAACGGTAGCTGCCGTTTCGGCGGAAATCAATAGATACCTTTCTGTTTCTGGGAATGCTCAAGCGCTTGCGCGACACACACGTTTGCGTGTGCAGTTCTCTGAAGCTGGAGGCTTCGACAGAGTCTCCGGCGCAGGGACCGCTCGCGCCAGCCGCGAGGCTTGGGTGCCGGCCCCGCGGCGGTCACACCTCGGGTTGCGCGGCGAGCGAAGCTAAACGTGCACGGGGAGGAAGCACCTCTCCAGATCCGCGAGGGTTCCGTCGAGCTCGGTTAGGTCCACGCCTCCGTCCTGCGCAACCGCTGTGGAGATCGCCTGAAAGCCCGCGCCAATCAGCAATTCGATCTGGATCGGACGCATCCCGTCCCCATTTGCGCTTCGCGCGTACTCGCGGGTGAGGAAGTCCACCATCGCGCGTCGGTTGACGTCGCGCCGGCGACGCAGCCCGCGATCCCCTCTCAGTGTCTCCACGAAGCACAGGCGCGCTTCCGCGGGGTTCAGCGCGAGGCGCTCAACTATCCGCTTACGCGAGAGCTCGAATCCCTCCCGCCAATCCGACCCATCGTCAAACGCATCCATCATCTCCCGCCGCAGGTCAAAAGCCACCTCGTCGTATGTCTCGTACACGCACTCTGTCGACGTGGCGTAATGGGCGGCTACCTCCGCAGGTTGCGACCCGGCCCGCGCGGCGAGACGCTCAAGCGAGAGGTTCTCGATCCCCGCTTCTCCCACGAGCTCAAGCGCCACGGCGCGCAGTCGCTCACACCCGGGACACCCTCGTTCGCACGCCATCTGACCCTCCCATCTAAGTCGGGAACACGCCTTGGTTGACCACACCCTTCTCCTCAGGCGCCTCCGCGCCGCGGAAGACTACTCCGTTGCGGCCCAAGACACAAGCCCGTTTTCCGATTGCCCTCAGGGTCCGGCGGTACTACTCTGAGGGTCGGCCCAGTTTGGCTAGATGGACCGGTGAATGGGTATGTTTATCGGCGATGGCTCGAAGCGATAACCGACACGGCCGCGCCCCGCACCAGCTTCCACCAGGGCGGCACAGACTTGGTCGGAGCTTCGTCGAAGCCAACCAGCGGCAGCGCATCCTGAACGCTGTCGCCGACGTGTCGAGCCTCGCCGGTTACGCGACCATGAGCGTCGAGGACATTATCTCCGTCGCGGGCGTCTCGCGCCGCACGTTTTACGACACGTTCGCGAGCAAGGAGGACGCCTTCCTCGCTGCACTCGATGGCGTCGTTGAGGAACTGCTGGGAGAGGTCGGGTCGGTCTATGACGCCACCAACACCTTCCCGGCCCGGGTTCGCGGCTGCCTTGCGACCTTCTTGCGCTTTGTGAAGGAGGAGCCACAGCAGGCGGAATTGCTCCTGATCGAGTCGCTCGCCGCCGGTCCCGCCGCAATTGAGCGGCGCACGCAAACGCTCAAGACGTTCGCCGAAATGCTCCGCAATTGCGCCGAGCGCCTCACAAACGGCCGCACCCCGCCGGAGCTGACGGCTGAGACGATCATCGGCGGCATATACGAGGTCGTGTATTCACGCCTGATCGCCGGCGAGGGCGACCGGCTCTTGGAGCTAGTACCTGACCTCGCGTACTCGCTTATGCAGCCCTATCTGGGCGACGAGGGAGCCAGGCGGGAGGCGGCGGAGCCCCCCAGCCTCGCCCCTATGCCGGGAACAGCTGACGCCCGCGCTTGACGATCGTGCCAGCGGCGGTCAGTTCGCGCGTGGGCCGGTAGAGGGTTGCCGGCGACAGCCCGAGCAGCCCCGCGTAGTCGGCGACCGTCTTGCCGGGATCGTCACGCACCGCCTCCAGCATGAGCTGGGCGAACCCGTCCTTGCCGCCTGCGGCGCCCGCCGAGGACAGGCGCTTGCCCGCGCTTTTGGTCCGGCGGGGGTGCCTTGTGGCGCGTGGCCCCTGCTCGCGCGGAGCTTTTGTCGTGGTTGCGGCAGCCGACACGCGCTCGCGCGAGTCGATGCCCATCTCGCCGGCGACCTTCCGCAGCTCGTCGTACTCGGCGACGAGCGGCTCGAGTTCGCGTAAGCGTGCGGCGATCCGCTCACGTACCTCGCGTGCCTCGTCGACCAGCGACATCAGGGGGTGTGTAGCACAGCACGACGGCGGCGGCAGGCTCTCAGCGAAAACCTTGGCGCCCTGCACCGTGCTTTGCACACAGGAACATTTCTAAGCCGCTGCGACCACATCGCCGAGTTGCCGAATCGACGTTTCGGTGATGGGGCTCACGACCAGGATGGCCTCGTCGGCGCCGGCGTCGGCCAGCTCACGCAGGTGCTCAGCGATCCTGGTCAGGCCCTCGACGGCTGGTGCGTGCGGAATGATCGGGCGCTCGGTGCAACCGGGATCGAGCGCCACGAACACGCAGGCGCTTCGCACTATCTCGCCGGGATCCCGACCCGCCTCGCGTGCCGCGGTGCTCGTCCGCTCGTTGAGGTGCGCGAACCCCTCTGCGCTGTTGCCATAGTCCTCATACCAGGTGTTCCAGGCTTCGACGTGTGGAAGCGCGCAGGCCAGCATCCGCCGCCCGTTGCTGCCGATCATCAGGCGCGGTCTTTGGACCCGAGGCGGGAGCAAGACCGCGTCGTCGGCTTGCCAGTAGCGCCCGCGCAGCGTGACCCGTTCACCCGCGAGAAGCCGCCTGAGAACCGCGAAGGACTCCTCGAAGCGCGCGACACGGTGGTCGAACGGCAGCCCGAATGCGCGGAACTCGACGTCGTTCCATCCCGCACCGAGGGCAAGCGTGAAGCGCCCGCCGCTGACCTCTGCGATCGTCGCAGCCATCTTGGCCAGCAGCGCCGGCGGGTGAAAGGCAGCGCAGGCGACCAGCGGCCCAAGCCTGACGCGCTCCGTAGCGGTGGCCAGCGCGGCGAGCAGAGTCCACGACTCCCACGGCCCGCGCTCGGGTCGCCCGTCGCCGCGGTAAAGCAGATGGTCGCCCACCCAGATCGAGTCAAAGCCGACCTCCTCGGCCGCCCGTGCCATCGCCCGGTAGTCGCTCCACGAAGCGCGCCGCTCGACCTCGGGCAGCTGGACGCCCACATGCACGCCGGTTTACTGCCGCGGTCCTTGGACCGTTGGTGGCGACATGAAGGCCGCCTGGGCTGGATTCAGGAAATCCATCACTGTCGCCGCGTTGGCGTCACGGTGGGTGAGCGCCGGCAGGTTCCATTTAGCTTCGATCGTCGCCAGCACCGAAGTGTGATCGTGGACGACGTCAGTGACTCCGTTGGGCTTGGAATAAGGGGAGGCGACAACGGCTGGGACGCGTGGGCCGTACATGTCATAGCCACCGGGGGTGTCCGTGGAGGTCAGTTTCGGCGGAATCGAGTCCGGGGATATCGCGGGCGGCGGTGGGACGTGGTCGTAGTAGCCGCCGTGCTCGTCGTAGGTGTAGATCAACAGCGTCCGCGGCCACGCCCGAGAGTGCAACACGGCCTCGATGATTCGGTGCGCCCATGCCTCGCCATAAGACAAATCCTGCGGTTCTTCCTCGTCCCCACCCACGGTCGCAAGTCCGGAGGCGATTTCGCCGACGACGGGCAACGAGCTCAGCAGCCTCCCGACAAGCGAAACGGCCCCGACCTCCGGGTCGACAAAGCTCACCGCCGGCAGGGTGCCGACGTCGCAGTCTTCATAGAAGCGGGCGATGGGGGCTATGTGAAGGGGGTGCTTCTCGAGGATCGACGGGATGATCCCCGTATACGGCACGTCGGTGAAATAGTTGCGCCAGCTGATCCCGTGCGCATGCAGGCGATCGAAGATCGTTCCGTTTGGAGGTGGAGCGTCGGTCAGGCTCTCCACATCGGTGGTGATGTCGCCGTAAGCGGTGGCGGCCATCAAGAAGCGCCGGTTCGGAAAGGTCTGGCACGGCGCAGAGCAGAACCAGCGATTGGCAAGCGCGAACGTGCTGGCGAACGAGTACGCGAACGGCAGCACGCCGGCCGGGTAATACCCCATCGGCTGCGTCGACTTCGCGGAGCGGACAAAGCCATCCATCTTGCCGCCATCGATCTGCTCGTGGGTCGCGTTCCAGGTCTGCGAAACGTGCGTCCCCTGGGCGGTGGACGGGAACGGGAATGCCCTCACCTCAGGCGGCGTGGCCGCCGTCCCCGGGTTCGTGTTGGTAGCCGTCCCGCCGCCGTCGAATGTCAGCCCGTCTGCGGCGGGCTGGTCGGACCGCGGCAGTTCGCCCAACAAGTTGTCAAAGGAGTGGTTCTCCATCATTACGACGACGACGTGATCGAACGGCATCGCGTCGTTGACGGTGCCCGCGGGCTTACTCGGGTCTGGCAGGCTGTCGGGCCGCCGGCTCATCGCCTCGGATCCTATTCGGCGTGTGGGATGTCGGCGTCCCTGCCCGGCTCTGCTCTCCGAATGAGAATTTGGCGCCCCCGGGCCCTAGCCGGTACGCGCACTAGGGGGTATGCTGTGGCAGTTCTTTGGGGACGGAAGACCGATTCGTTTGTGGTGCACGGGATGCCCTCCCTGCCCGACCTGTGGCCGTTGCGAACTGTCCGAATAGATGATTGGTGCCGCTGACCAATCCGAGGGCCGCATGGAGCGTCCCCGGCGCACGGGGTCGGTGCGTTGGTCGACCGCCGTCGCGGTGGTCGCCGCGTTCGCGATCGTGATGTGGGGCGGCTACGGCCGTCACTGGTCCTGGACGGGCATCAACGCCAAAAGTGCGACGTTGTGGGACTGGCTGAACCTCCTGATGCTGCCGATCGCGGTTGCCATCCTGCCGCTCTGGGCCAGTCGCCGCACCCGCGTGGGGAAGCGACACAAAGCCATCGCCCTATCGCTCTTGGTCGTGTTCGCGGTGGTCGTGGTGGCCGGCTACACGGCTCCCTGGGGCTGGACAGGCTTCGTGGGTAACAAGCTCTGGGATTGGCTGGAGCTACTGGTGTTGCCGTTTACGATCGCACTCATCCCGGTGGTACTCGATCTGCGCGACAACTGGGGCGCCCGTCACTCGCTCGTTGCTATGACCTTGCTGGCCGCATTCGCGGTGGTCGTACTCGGCGGCTATCTCGGTGACTGGGGATGGACCGGCTTCCGCGGCAACACGCTCTGGAACTGGCTGCATCTGTGGCTGCTGCCATTGCTGATTCCCTTACTCGTCATCGTGTGGCTGAAACCACTGGCTATGTCCGGGGTGGTCAAGCTCGACGAGCACCAGGAATCGAACACACCAGTCGCGGGAACCGCGGACGGTGCTGCACAAACCGGCGGCGACGAAACGCGGCATACGCCTGCCGTCGAAGGGCGCGAGATTCGGTAGCGCGCGCTGGCCAGGCGCGTGTGAAGCTGGCAGACTTACGGCCGTGGCGCAAAGCCACCGGGGCTCCGCCAGCGTGATTGACGCCGCATTCTCCCGGGGAAGGACCCAGGGATCGTCTCTCACCGTGCAGCGGGTCCTCTACGTCGGTGGCATCGCCGTGTTAGCCGCGCTCTACTACGGCGCCGCCCAGTTCGGTTTCACGTTTGCCTTTGCAGGGCCGATCGCGGCGATCGTGTGGCTTCCGGCGGGGGTCGGGATCGCGTTTCTCTACCTGGCCGGGGTCCAGTTCTGGCCGGGGGTCGTCATCGGCGATCTCCTTGTCAACGACTACAGCACCTTGCCGTTCGGCTCGGCGCTTGGACAAACGTTCGGCAACCTGCTCGAAGTCCTGGTCGCGACGCTGCTCCTGCAGGCGTTCGCAAGAAGGCGCTCGCTCAACGGCGATGCGAGAGGCGTGTGGCCATGTTCTGCAGGCCAAAATCGTAATCCGCGGATCGGGCGCGGCGCCATCGCGGCTCGGCGCGCCGCTCATTGGGTGCCGCCTCGACTAGTTGATGAGCACGGTGAGATCGAGGCGGTGCAGGCGCTCGGGGTCGGCGAGGATGTCGAGTTCGACGATCTTGCCGCCGGCGACCGTGAAGGCGCCCACCGAGAACGGACGCCCCTCGCGCATCGAGACGACGCCGGCGGCGCCGTTGATCAGCGCGCGACGCAGGGTCACCTCGACCTGTGACCACATCAGCGCCTGGCCGGCGACTGTCTCAGCGCCGCGAACCTCGCGCGATAGGCCCGTCAGACCGCCGTCTGCGCGCAGCACAACGTCGGGGTGCAGAACGCTGATCAAGGCGTCGAAGTCGCCCTGTCGCGACGCGGCAAGGAACGCATCCACGACCTCCCATTGCGCTGCCAGGTCGGAGTCGGGTAGCGGAGCCGTTCCCTGAACCCGGCGGCGTGCCCGACTGGCGAGCTGTCGCGTCGCCTCGGGAGATCGCTCCACAATTGGGGCGATGTCCTCGAACGGCACCGCGAACATGTCATGCAAGACGAAGGCGAGCCGCTCCGGCGGACTGAGCCTTTCCAGCACGACAAGGAGAGCCAGGCCGACAGAATCGGCGAGGAGCGCCTCGTGCTCGGGGTCGGTGCCATCGGTGCAATCAACGATCGGGTCGGGCACGTGCACGTCCAACGGCTGCTCACGCCGCGTTTTGCGCGACCGAAGCATGTTCAGGGAAACGCGGGCGACGATCGTCGTCAGCCACCCGGCCAGGTTCTCGACCTCGCGCGTGTCGGCCCGGCTGACCCGCAGCCAGGCATCCTGGACCGCGTCGTCTGCTTCGCTGAGCGATCCGAGCATCCGGTAGGCCACGGCCCGCAAACGAGTCCGATGTTCCTCGAAACGCTCAGCCAGCCACTGCTGCTCATCCATCTCACGTTCCTCCGTCTCGCCGTTTCATACAACATGACCCGCGAAACGGCGGCGACGTGACGCGGCGAAGCGTTCAGATCGCCGGCGCGTATTCGACGCTGATAAATGCATCGTCCAGCTCACTGCGCACACGCTGCGCTGCGCCAGGCCCCGCCTTCATCTCATCCAGACCCAGCAGCGCCGCTCCGACTATCGGTCCGGTCATCACCGGCACCACCGTGGCGGAGGGGGCGATCTCCTTTACCCCGCTCTCGATCCTCTCGATCACCTCGGGCGAGGCGGCGCGGATCAGCCCTCCGCCGAGCACCAAATCGGGTGCCTCGTCGAGGAGGTCTAACCGTCGCATGGTCGCTGCCGCGGTGGCGATCACCTCATCCGCGACGCGGCGCACCACGCCCGCCGCCACGGCGTCGCCGTCGTCTGCGGCCGTGAAGACCACGCGCGCGAGCTCCCCCAGGCGCTCTGTGGGGATCTCGCGGAGATGAACCGCCCGACCAACGTCGAACGGCTGCGCCAGCTTGAAGTGAGCCGGCACCACCGCCTCCAGGATCGTTCGAGGGCCACGACCGTCAGCGCTGCGGGCGGCAGCCATCAACGCGGCCAGACCGACATCCGAGCCCCCACCCCAATCCCCGGTGATCTCGCCCAGGGAAGGGAAACGAACCTGTCGACCGTCGGGCGCGATCCCGATGCAGTTGATGCCGCTACCGCAAACGATTGCGATCCCCCAGCCGCGGTCGGTGCCCGAACGCAGGAGAGCAAGAGTGTCGTTGTCGACGGTCAGCTGCTCGGCCCACACGAGTTGCTCGATGCGCCGGTGAAGCGCGTCGCGTTCTTCGGGTAGATCGGCGCCCGCGACCATGATCTTTCCCGTGTCGGCAGGCGGACGGCGGCCCGGGGGGAGCCCAGCGCTGGCGACGGACTCCGCTAGCAGCCCCCCGAGGAGCGCGACGCAGCCGTCTAGGCCGATTTGATGCGGGGAGCTTCCACCCCCGCGGGCGAGCGCCAACAGCCTGCCGCTCGTGCCGACGAGGGCGAGATCCGTCTTCAGCGCCCCGCCGTCTACCGCCAGCACGACCCGTTCGTCGTGCTCCAAGGCCGTGGCGTTCGGCTTGTGGGCTCTCGTCGGCTTAACCGCGGCGCGGGTGGATGACGTAACCAAACCCTCGAGGAGCCCGTCGGCAAGCTTCCATTCACGCACTAGCGGATTCGCCAGCAGCGCCAGGCGGGCTGCCTCCACATCACCACTTCTGGCGGCGGTGGCAGCGAGCCGCTCGTAGGCGGCGACGTGCGCCACAAGACCCAGCAGCTCAGGCGCGAGCGGATCCTGTCGCAGCGGCATCGGACCGCTCGATCGGATCCGGGCGGGCACCTCGACGACGTCGTCGTCGGCGAGACCGGCGAGGGTCCCGGTGTTTCGGACATCGACCACCTGCACGTCGTCGCTGTCGGTGGTGAGAGAAGCCAGTAGCTGGATCGCCGCCTCGCTGTAGTAAGCGCCGCCGCGCTGGTCGAGGAGGGCGGGCTTCTCGGCAAGTGCCGGGTCGCGGTATAGCTCCAGCAGCCGCCGCTCAATATCCGCAACGGTCTCGGCCCGCGGAGGGGTCACGGACCGTTCCTGCAGGACCTCGCGTTCGGCATAGAAGTAACGCAGGTAGTACGAGGGAATCGCCCCGAGCCGTTCCATCAGCCGCGCCGGCAGCCCCACCTCGTGAGCGAGCGCCTCCCCGTGGCTCGCCACCACGTCCCCGAGAACCTCGCGCCCATCCAGATAGACCGCGCGGATCCAGGTCAGGTGATTCAGGCCCACCTGGTCGACCCTCACACGCTCTGGACTTACGCCCAGCAGGCCAGCGATCCGACGCTGCATGGTGATCGCCACGTTGCAGAGTCCCACTGCGCGGTGTCCCTCGTCGAGCAATGCTCGCGTGACGATTCCGACCGGGTTGGTGAAGTCGATGATCCATGCATCGGTCGAGGCGAGCTCGCGGGCCCGAGCCGCGATCTCGAGCACGACCGGCACTGTGCGCCACGCTTTCGCCAGGCCGCCTGCTCCCGTGGTCTCCTGACCGACGCAGCCGCACGCCGCGGGGATGGTCTCGTCTCGAAGACGCGCAGCCTGTCCGCCCACCCGAATCTGAACGAGGACCGCGCCTGCGCCATCCAGCGCACGGTCGAGATCGCCGGTCAGCTGGACCGCTCCCGCGTAACCCTGGCGCTCCAGGATGCGCCGAGCTAGCCCCCCTACCACGTCGCGACGCTCGCGATCGATGTCGTGGAGGACCAGTTCGCCCACGTCGAGTCGATCGCGCTCACGCATCAGGCCCGAGATCAGCTCGGGGGTGTAGGTGGACCCGGCGCCAATCACCGCGAGCTTCATCGCTCGATCCTCTCGCGACACGGTCCCCAACTCACGACACTCCCCCATCGAGGTACTCGGCCAAATCTCGGACGATGCGATCGGCCCCCGCTAGCTCCTCGGCGCCGACGGTAGTGGTGAGCGCGACGACGCGCATACCGGCCGCCTTGCCGGCGGCGACCCCCGCGGGGGCGTCTTCGAACACTGTGCAGCGGCTCGGAGAAATTTGGAGCCGCTGGGCTCCGTACAGATAGGGCTCCGGATCCGGCTTTCCCCGAGATATCGAGTCCACGCTGACCAGCACCTCCGGCCGCTGGAGTCCGGCCGCCCGCAGCCGCGCCTCGGCTAGGCGCCGACCGCCCGAGGTGACGATCGCGACGGGTCGCGCCGCCGCCAGCATCGCGGTCGCTCCTGGTAAGGCGACCACGTCGGTGTCTCCGATCTCGCGTTCCTCGACAAGCGCGGCCTCGGCATCGGCATCGAGCGCAGGTGCCAGCTCGGCGATGGCCTCCCTGCTCGGCCGGCCATGAGCCCGAATGAACGGTCCCGGATCGAGGCCGTGGAGGGACGCCCACCACGTCCAGGACCGAATCGCAGCACCGAGCGAGTCGACCAGCACGCCGTCGAGGTCCACGAGGTACGCGCCGGTCACTCGGACGAAATGTCGTCGATCACGGCGACCTTGTAGCGCTCATCGGAAGGGCGGGCGATGATCGCCGAGGCAAATCTGGTCGCGGCCGTTAGCGCCTCAGACCACTCCGCGCCGTCGCTCAGGGCGTGGATGAGGCCGGCATTGAAGGCGTCCCCCGCCCCTGTGGTGTCGACGATCTCGACCGCGGGAGCAGGGATCTCGAGCGCCACTCGGTCCGGACCGGCGGCCAGGCATCCACGCGCACCGAGCTTGACCACGATCCAGCCGCCCGAGAGCTTCTGCAAATGGTGCGCTGCGGCGCGCGCCGCACCGCGCTGCACTCCGGCCAGGGCACACGCTTCGGCTTCGTTCGGAAGGAACACGTCGACGAACCGCAGTACATCCCCCACCTGCGCGCGAGTGGAGTCATCAAAGCCCCCCGGATCCCAGGCGGTATCGAAAAACGTTCGCCCACCGAACGCGCGCGTCGTCGCCAGAAGACCCTGCGCGACGTCTCCCTGGAGCTTGGGGGCAACGAAGTAATCGCAGAGCAGGAGGTTCTCGGTATCGAGAGCGTCCCTCGGAATCATCTCCGTGCTCCAGTCGGCGTTGACCCCGAGATACGTGAGAAAGGTCCTGTCCCGCTGGGACGACTCCAGCGCCACGGTCAGACCGCTCGAGCCGGTCGTCGCAACGAGGAGCTCATCGGCGAGCCCGGCCGGCGCCAGCTCCTCGCGCATCCATCGGCCAAGCTGATCGTCACCTACGCAACCGATCAGGCGAACCCCCATCCCCGCTTCGGCGAGTGCCAGCGCTGAGTTTGCACCAGCGCCTCCCACGCGGACGCTCACCCGGTCAGTCAAAAGCGTGCCGCCTGCCGGCGGCAGATCGGTCACGGGGCTCGTCAACACGTCGGCCTGGACGCATCCGATCACAGTCACCGACGCCAGTGGATGCTCCCCTCGATGGCCGGATTGGGTTCGGGACGCGCAGGGCCTGCTGGCGGACCGCCGGTCATGTGGCCGTGCGGAGCTACGCTGCTCGAACCGCGTTTGCGCTCGGTTACGGGTCTCCTACCTCAGACGGGAGAACATACCTTTCGCAAGAATCCTACCTTAAGCGGTAATAAGGCTTATTCTTCGGTAGATTCGCTTCGGAGCATTCGTCAAGGAACCTAACCTCAATGCGTGATCTTAACCATGACGGGTGGGGCGACCGAGAGGGGCGCGACTCGCGGTTGAGCCTATTGCGGGAACTCGGTGAGCAGGCCGTGCTCGAGACCATTTTCCGCGAAGGTCCAATCACCCGTCCACAGATCTCGACGTCGACCAACCTCTCAAAGCCGACGGTGTCGGCGGCGGTCAGCCGGCTCGAACATGCCGGGCTCGTTCACGCCGCGGGCAGACGCGCCGGCCAGCGGGGGCGCAAGCCGGTGGCTTACGTCGTCAGCGCCCAAGCGGGCTTCGTTGTCGGCGGTGACATTGGCGGCAGCAACGTCCGGGTCGCTGCGGCCGATCTCTTCGGGGAACCGATCTGCGACGTGAAACAGCCGACGACCAAGAACGGCGGACGAGCCGTGGGCGTGCAGATCCTGGAGATGGTCAGCGAAGTGATCGACGAGGCGGGCGCGACGCACGGGCCACCTTTGGCCCTTGCGATCTCCGCGCCCGGAGTGGTCGATCAGAAGAGCGGCCGCGTCACCTCACTGGCCTACAACGTGGTGCCCGAGGGCGGCTTTGATCCGCTCGAGGTAATCAGGGGCCGGTTTGACATACCGGTGCTGGTGGAGAACAACGTCAATCTCGCTGCGGTCGGCGAGAAGTGGTTTGGCCTTGCCAGAGGGGTCTCGACGATGGTGTTCATCGCGATCGGCGCGGGCGTCGGGATGGGGATGATCATCGACGACGAGCTGGTACGGGGCGCGCACGGCGCCGCGGGTGAAATCGCCTATCTGCCCTTGGTCGGCGACCCGTTCAATCCCCGCCACCGTTTGCATGGAGGACTCGAGGACGAGGTCGGGGCAGCGGGGATCGTGACGGCTTTCAACGCGCGTCGCGGTACCGACGACCCTGCCCCTTCGTCCGTCCACGAGGTGTTCGAGCTCGCGGTCGCGGGAAGCGCCGCGGCGCGCTCGGTGGTCGATCACGTCGCCTCGCGCCTCGGCACGGCAATCGCAACGGTCTGCGCGATCATCGACCCTGAGCTCGTCGTGCTCGGCGGCGGCATCGGCGCGAGCCCCCTGCTGCTGCGGCCAGTCCGCGGCTCGGCGGCGGCGCTCGTCCCGATCACCTCACGAATCGAGACCAGCGTCCTCGGCGAGCGGGCGGCGCTACAGGGGGCAGTCGCCGTCGCGCTCCGAGCCGCCCGCACGCAGTTGCTCTCGCAGGCGGTCGCATCGCCGCAGCGCCGGAAGAAGCTGGCAGCGGCGGCCGGACCACTGGATTAGCACGAGCTTTGACACGAATTGGAAAAGGATCCTCCAATCCGTTCTTTTAGTTGCTGCGCCCTATTAGGCGCGATATAGTCCTTTTGTTTAGTCATTTCCCAAATGGCCACATCGGTTGAGCACATCAGGGAACGTCGCGTGGGCGGCAACACGTCGATATCGCGACCCGCCACGAAGCGACTGGGACGGGCGGTGACGCGAGTCGCGCGCGCCACAGATTCTGGGCCAGCGGTCAGCTGGCGACTGTCGAGAGGGGACGGAGGCTGTCGATGAAGCGCTTCAAATGGCTCCCACTATTGGCCGCGGTTGGTCTGCTGGCGACCGCCTGCGGTGGAGGATCCAGCAAGACGGTCGCGGGCAAGCTGGTTATCGACAACGAGAGTGGGTCCACGTGGACCTGCCAGTTCAACCCGTTCAACCCGGCCGTCACGATCACGTCATTCGCCTTCGTCTATGAGCCCCTGCAGTTCGTGAACATCCTCAAGAGTTCGACCAGCAGTAACCCGGGCAAAGCTTGGCTAGCGACATCCTCGAAGTGGTCTAACGGCTTCAAGACACTGACCTTCACCATGCGCAACGGCGTGAAGTGGAACGACGGCAACCCCTTCAGCGCGGCCGACGTGGCATACACATTCAACGCGATGAAGAGCGACAAGGCAATCGACGTCAACGCGCTGTGGACCGCAGACGGCGGTCCACTGACCAACGTGGCCCAGAAGGGGTCTGACCAGGTCGTGTTCACCTTCAAGAAGGCGGCCCAGCCGTACTACTACTTCGTCGCAGACCTGACGCCCATCGTTCCGAAGCACGTCTGGTCCAAGCTGGATCAAAGCAGCCTCCACACCTACAAGGACACAAACCCTGTAGGCACCGGCCCCTACAAGGTCGCCAACTGTGCGCCGCAGAACATCAAGTACCTGCGCAACCCCAACTACTGGCAGAGCACCTCGAGTCATCCGGTGCCGGCCGTGAAGGAGGTCGACTATCCGGCGTTCCTGAGCAACACGCCGGCCAACCTCTACCTATCTCAAGGCAACGCGCAGTGGGGCGGCCAGTATGTCCCTAGCATCCACTCCTTCTACATCTCAAAGGATCCAACGCACCGCCACTACTGGTTCCCGCCCGTCCTGAACGTATCGCTGTTCCCCAACCTCGATAACCCACTTCTCAAGCAACTCGCGGTACGGAAAGCAATCGCTTACGCCATAGACAAGCCCAAGGTTGGGCAGGTGGGAGAGAGCGGTTATCAAAAGCCGGCCAACCAATCGGGCGTCATCACGCCGACGTTCCAGAGCTGGTTTGACGGCTCCCTCTCGCAGCCGACGTACGATCCCGCCAAGGCGGAGCAAATCTTGAAGTCCGCGGGCTTCAAGAAGGGCTCAAATGGGATTTACCAAAGCAAGAGCGGGCAACCACTCTCGTTCACGATCAAGACGATCAGTGGCTTTTCTGACTGGGACGCGTCGCTGCAGCTGATAGCTCAACAGCTGAAGGCCGCAGGAATCGCCGTGACCGTCCAGGATGAGAACACGGGGCCATACACCACGGATCTTCAGAGTGGCAAGTTCCAGCTCGCGTATGCGGGGAGCGGAGGACCGGCTGCGGCCCCCGGACCCAGCCCGTACTACGAGCTCCGAGGACTGCTGTTCAGCGGGAATATCGGCTCGACGAACTTCGAGCGTTTCAACTCGCCGTCGACCGACGCCCTCTTCAACCAGTACTCGGGGGCCACCCCGTCCGAGCAGGTTCAGCTCATGCACGAGGTCCAGAAGGTGATGGTGAGTGACATCCCGTTCATTCCCGTCACCGAGGGCGTCGACTGGTTCCAGTACGACACGTCGCACTTCACCGGCTGGCCCACCTCGTCGAATCCTTACGCGCAACCGTCGCCGTACTCGTTCCCCGACAATGCCGTGGTCCTTACGCGCCTGAAGCCGGTTCACTGAGGAGGCGGGCGTCACCGCGACTGAGATTCGGCGCTCTTAGGCGATGAGGTATCTCTCGCGGCGGTTAGGGCTGTTCGTCGTGACCCTTTGGGCTGCGCTGACGGTCAACTTCATCATTCCGCGGGTGATGCCGGGCAACGAGGCGAGCGCAGTGCTCGGAACGTTTCGCGGCGTCAACCCCGCTGCGCTCCACGCGCTCGAGATCCAGTTCGGCGTACATACCCACCAGAACATCCTCGCCGCGTACTTTCAGTACCTCGGAAACTGCCTGACCGGGCAGTTCGGGGTCACCGCCCAGGGCGTACCGGTGATGACCGAGATCACTTCGAAGCTGCCGTGGACGCTGGGGTTGGTCGGGATCACGACGGTTATCGCGTTTTTGATCGGCACCCTTGCCGGCGTGGCCAGCGCGTGGTGGCGAGGCGGAAGGCTCGATGCGATCCTCCCGCCGACGCTGTTCATCGTCTCGACGATCCCGGTTTTCTTCGTCGGCCTACTGCTCATCTACGTCTTCGCGGTGAAGCTGAATTGGCTGCCTCTCGGCTCCAACTACAGCATCGGCGCCACCCCATCCCTGTCGTTCTCGTTCATCTGGGACGTGATCCAGCACGCCATCTTGCCGGGGATCAGTCTGGTGGTCGTGACCGCGGGTCTGTGGGTGTATTCGATGCGCAACAACATGATCACCACGATCTCGGAGGACTACGTCAAAACGGGCCGAGCCAAGGGGCTGCCGAACCGACGCGTCATGCTCGACTACGCGGGCCGCAACGCGATCCTTCCCAACCTGACCGGGTTCGCGATGCAGCTTGGCTACGTGTTGGGCGGTGCGATCGTGATCGAGTACCTGTTCTCGTATCCGGGACTCGGCTATCTCTTCTACACGGCGACGACGGATCACGATCTGCCGCTGATGCAGGGCCTGTTCCTCTTCTACACGCTTGCGGTGTTGGTTTGCGTACTGATCGCGGACCTGCTGACCGCGGTCCTGGATCCTCGGACGCGGGAGGCGTGAGATGACGACTGGCATAGTCGACATCGCGGCCACCGAAGAAGCGACTGACTTCGAGGTACAGGGCGCTCCCAAGCGCTTTCTTCGCGCCGTTCTCGGCAACCGGAAAGCGGCCGTGGGAGCGGTCATACTGCTTGTGATCTGCTTCGTGGCGGCGTTTCCAGGACTGATCGCCCCTGATAACCCTCACGCGGCCATCTACGCATCTGACGCCGGACCGTCTGCGAAGCACCTGCTGGGGACGACGCAACTCGGCCAGGACGTCTTTTCTCAGCTCATATGGAGCACGCGCCTGACACTCATCGTCACGTTGGTCGTGAGCTTGATCGCCACGTTCGTCTCGATGATCGTCGGCGTGACCGCCGCTTACGTAGGGGGAGTGACAGATCGCGTCCTGACCGTGGTGACAGACGTTTTCTTGATTCTTCCCGTGCTTCCGCTGCTGATTCTGCTGGCGGCCTACCTCCCACCCGGGGTCACGTCGCTGATCATCGTGTTGTGCATCACAAGCTGGGCCTTCCAGGCCCGGCAACTGCGGTCACAGGGGCTGGCTGTTCGCAACCGTGACTTTCTCGTCGCCGCGAGGGTTCGGGGCGAGCGTCCGCTCTACATCATCCTGGTCGAGATCGTCCCCACGATGACCTCGCTGCTGGCTGCCTCCTTCCTCTCGCTCGCCGTGTACGTCGTCGGATTCGCGGCCAGCCTTCAGTTCCTTGGATTGGGCAACAGCAGCGACCTCATGTGGGGCACGATGCTTTACAACGCGCAGGCATCATCGGCACTGGAGGCGGGAAATGCGTGGTGGGCGCTGGCGCCGGGCGCGGCGGTCGCGGTGCTGGGCACCGCGTTCGCGCTTCTGAACTACGCCTTCGACGAGATCGGGAATCCTGCCCTTCGGCCCATCAGAAGGCGACGTACGCTGAGGAGGCAGCGTGGCCGAGCCTCTGCTTGAAGTCTCCGACCTAACGGTCGACTACTTGGCGGATCGCGCCACCGTTCGCGCGGTGAATCACGTCAGCTTTTCAGTGCAACCGGGAGAGTTTTTGGGGATCGTCGGCGAGTCCGGCTGCGGGAAGTCGACGCTCCTTTTCGCCGTGGCTCAGCTGCTCTCACCCCCTGGCGAGATATCCGGCGGAAAGGTCACGTTCCGGGGCAGTGACATGGTACGTCTCGCTGCCGATGCGCTTCGCCACATGCGCTGGCGCGACTATTCGGTGGTGATGCAGAGCGCCATGAACGCGCTCAATCCGATGAAGAGCATCGGAGCGCAGTTCAAAGACACCCTCCAAGCACACGGTAGGTCGTCGGCCCAAGAAGTCCGGGAGCGGTCGGCGGAAGTTCTCAGCCTCGTGGGGATTGACGCCGCCCACCTGCAGAGTTACCCGCACCAACTAAGCGGCGGGATGCGACAGCGGTCGATGATCGCCATGGCGCTCCTGTTTACCCCGCAGCTCGTGATCATGGACGAACCAACCTCGGCCCTCGACGTCGTGGCGCAGCAATCGTTGATGAGCAAGGTCAAGGACCTGCAGCAGAGCCTTGGGTTCGCTGTCATCTTCGTAACCCACGACATGTCCGTGGTGAGCCGATACTCGGATCGGATGATCGTCATGTACGCGGGACAGATCGCGGAGGCAGCGGGGACCGACGCGATCTTCGAGCGGCCGCTGCACCCATACAGCCGCGGCCTGATGGACGCGTTTCCTTCAATTCGAGGTCCCCGCCGGCGCCTCGGCGGAATCCCCGGGAGTCCTCCCAACCTTGCGCGCCCACCCACCGGCTGCCGATTTCATCCCCGATGCCCCGAGGTTATGGCGACGTGCCCGACTACCGAACCTGAGCTCTACAACGTCCGCGGCGCCCGAGTGCGGTGTCTTCTGTACGCAGAGGAGGCCGACCACGCGGGCTGAGCAGGTGAACATGGCCGGCCAGGCCGGCAATAGCGCCGCTCCCGCCGGCGAGGCGCTGCTGCGAGCCACAAACCTGACGCGCCATTTCCGCCTCGGCGGGATGTTCTCGAAGCGGATGCTGCACGCGGTCGATGACTTCGACCTGGCCATCCAGGAGCGCGAGATCGTGGCCCTCGTGGGGGAAAGCGGCAGCGGCAAGAGCACCGTCGCCCGGTTGCTGGCCCGGGTCTACTCGCCCACCCGGGGCGAAATCTATTTCCGAGACCGAGCGCTGAAAAGCCTCCGCTCCCGCAAGGACATGCTCTGGTACCGCGGGGAGGTGGCGATGGTCTTCCAGGACCCCTACGGCGCCTTCAACCCCGTGTTCCGCGTCTCCCACGGGGTGATGCGCAGCTTGGTCCTGCACCGGCCCGAGCTGGATCGACACCAGCGCCGCGAAGAAGCCAAGCGCGTGTTCGAGAGCGTGGGACTGAGCACTGAGATGCTCAAGAAGTTTCCGCACGAAATGAGCGGAGGCGAGCGCCAGAGGGTCGGCTTCGCCCAGGCCCTGGCGGTACGACCCAAGCTGATTTTGGCGGATGAGCCAGTGTCAATGCTCGACGTTTCGATCCGCGCCGGAGTTCTGAACATGATGGCCAACCTCCGCGAACAGGAAGGCGTCTCCATCCTCTACATCACTCACGACATCGCGAGTGCGCGATACGTCGCCGACCGTGTCGTGGTGATGTACGCGGGTCACCTGGTGGAGACCGGAGCTACCGAGGATGTGCTGCAAGAGCCCAAGCACCCGTATACGCAGCTGCTCCTCTCGGCGGTGGCCGACCCCCGCGAGAAGCTCGCGTCGATCGCCGCCGACAGCGGCGAGCCGCCGAAGGTGATCAACCCGAGCGAGGGCTGCCGCTTCAGATGGCGTTGTCCGTACGCGATCGAGAAGTGCGCGGACGTGACGCCCCGGCCCGAGCCGCTGGGGTCAAGGCTTGTGGCATGCCATGTCGCGGTCGCTAACCCCGACAGGGTCACTAACTCGGCCGGCCGGACGTCGATGACCAAAAGCTAAAGCCGTCCCAGCTATTGATAAGTCCGTTCACAAAGCGCCGGTCCGTGTGGACCGACCAGAAAGGTCTCAGGAGGAGGGTCAGCGTGTCTCGATTTGTGCCGGTCAAGACTCTTTCCATACTCGCGGTGGTAGCAGGGTTCGCCGTGTCGGGAACGGCGGGCGCGTCCGCCCGCATGACGACGCTAGGCCTGCACGGCTGGCAGATCCAGAGCAGCGCTGCGGCCCCGCAACCCGGCGAGGCTATTTCGAAGCCGGGCTTCGCCACTGGGTCGTGGCTGCATGTCCACCCCGACGATGCTGGCGCTGTCGGCACCGAGGTCAACGCGCTCGTCCAGACCGGCCACTGCCCCAATGTCTTCTTCTCTACCAACATGAAGCGCTGCTTCGGGTACATGAACCGAATCGGCAAGGACACCATCAAGCGCTTCGCGATGCCCTGGTGGTTTCGCACCACCTTCTTGTCGCATCTGGGTCCCTCGCAGCACGCCCAGCTGATCGTCAACGGCGTCGTCGGCGAGGCCGACGTATTGCTCAACGGCAAGCGGGTCGCGACGCACTTCACCGTGCAGGGTGACTTCACGCGATACACGTTCGACATCACGGGGCGGCTTCGCCACGGCACCAACGCCCTGGCCCTGAAGGTCTACCCCAACGACCCCAACAGGATGTTCACGCTCGACAATGTCGACTGGACCCAGATCCCGCCGGACAACAACACCGGGATCCAGTTCCCCATCCAGCTGCATACGTCGGGGCCGCTGGCGCTTAGCGACGCGCACGTCGTGCAGCACGACGCGCCCAACTTCTCGCGCGCAACGCTGCTCGTGAAGGGCGTCGTGAGCAACGAGTCGGGTAGGACGCAGTCGGGGTTGGTGGCGGTGAGCGTCCATTCAAGGCAGAGAGCGCGCGCGCTCGCGCAGTCGATCAGCCTTGCCCCCCGTGCCAGCCGCACCGTCACCTTCAAGCTGGTGATTCACCACCCGCGCGTATGGTGGCCCTACCAGATGGGCTCCCAGCCTCTGTACGGCATGACCATGAGCGTGCGCCAGCACGGCCAGCCGGCGGACACGGAATCAGAGACATTCGGGATCCGCACCGTCACCTCGCGCTTGGTCGGACCCTCGCCCATGGCTCCCCACGGCTCGCGCCAGTTCCTCGTCAACGGCAGGCCGTTCGTCTTCCGCGGCGGCGGCTGGTCGGAGAATCTTTTCCTGCATTACTCGGCGTCATACACGGCCGACGAGATCGCGGAGATGAAGAACCTCGGGCTAAACGGCATCCGCACCGAGGGCAAGCAGATGCCCGAAAACTTCTATGAGCGGATGGACCGCGCGGGGATGCTGATCGACGGTGGCTTTCAATGCTGCGACGCCTGGCAACTCCAGGACTCAAAACTAACCAGCAACAACGACTTCGAGGTGCTCTACAACTCCGCCCGCACGATCGGCGAAAACCTGCGCAATCACCCCAGCGTGCTGAACTTCAGCTGGAGCGATAACAACCCCACTCCCCGCCAGGAAGCGGTTTCGCTCAAGGGCTTTCACCAAGCGGATTTCCAGGATCCGCTGATCGCTTCCGCCGAGTACAAGCGGGGGCGCAAGCTCGGGTGGTCCGGGGAGAAGGAGGGGCCTTACGACTGGGTGCCACCCGGCTATTGGTACTCGACCCGCTACGACCCCAGGGACTCCACCAGGACCAACGTGGGCGGCGCGTGGGCCTTCGACAGCGAGACCAGCGCCGGCGACACGGTGCCCACGATGGATTCGATCAAGCGTTTTCTGTCGCCGTTCGAGCAAACCAGGATCTGGAAGAGCCCGAACTACAACCAGTACCACCTGAACTACGAGAACCAGCTCCCCGGCCCTCAGAACGGGGGCTACGCCTTCGGCACCTTCCACGTCCTCGACAAGGCGATCGAGGCTCGCTACGGGCCGTGGTCAAGTCTCGCCGGCTACGTGGAGAAGGCCCAGGTTCAGAACTACGAGACCCAGCGGGCAGAGTTCGAGGCCTATGTCGACCACTCCACGCGGCGCAAGGCGCCTTCGACGGGCGTCGACTACTGGCAGGTGAACAAGGGCTGGCCGACCATGCTGTGGACCCTCTTCAACTACGACTTCGACCAGGCCGGGAGCTTCTTTGGCGCCAAGAAGGCCAACGAGAAACTGCACGTGCTCTACGCGTACGACAACGGATCCGTCGCGGTGGACAACCTGGGCGGAGCCGCCCAGCACGGCCTGTCCGTGGAATCGAATGTGTACGCGCTCGACGGCAAGCTGCTGAATCACCAGGTCCGCGGCGGCATCGCGCTCTCCAGCCAGGGCGTCGCGACGGACGTCCTTCACCCGAAGGTGCCCGCGGCTACCAAGCCCCCGAAGCAGGCGAAGACCTACTTCATCGAGCTGTTGCTCCGCCGGCACGGGCACGTCATCGACCGCAACGTGTACTGGTTCTCGACCCAGAAGGACGTGATCAACTGGAAAAAGACGCTGGGTAACACCGGGGCCATCATGACCCAGTACGCGAACCTCCGCGCGCTGGACAGCCTGCCGGCCGGACACGTAAAGGTCACCGCGCACACCCATTCCGGGAGCGGCCTCGACAGCTCAGACCTGGTCACCGACGTGACGATCAAGAACACTTCAAGCAAGAGAACGGTGGCGTTCTTCGTGCGTGCCGATCTGCGGCGTGGAAGCGCCACTGGCGTCGCCGACTCCGGAGACAACGAGGTCCTGCCGATCTTCTGGTCGGACGACGACATCACGCTGTGGCCGGGAGAGTCCGAGACGCTCGATGCCTCCTATCGCAAGGCGGACCTACACGGGCGCTCGCCGGTGGTCACGGTCGGCGGGTGGAATGTGGCGACCGTGCAAGTGAGCGCCAAGTAGAGCTGTTGGGCGGGAAACGAAGGGTGGGCGCGGGGACACGCGCTCGCCGGCGTCGATTCAGGGGTGCCGACCGAGGAGGTCGCCATTCCCACAGCGATCGCGGAAGGGGAGGTGGAGCGGACCTCGGGATAGGGCGGGATAAGTAGTTCGGCGAACCCGGTAACAGCAGCGGCAATTTCGTGCGGATATTCGACATGGGGATGATGCCCCGCCCCGTCGAGCACGATCAGCTCGGATCCCAGCCGCTCCACGATCCAGTGGGCCTCAGCGAGCGGATCCGGCCAGTCTATGTCGGCGGTTCCCATGACGACGAGCGACGGTGCCTTTACCCTGCCCAGCCGCGCCTCAGCCTCGCGGTGGGTCTGTTGGAGCACGTAGGCGGCGACGACCTTTCGGCGGCTCGGCTCACTCAGGTTTGCCTTGAGTTTGGCCATATGGTCGTCAAAGTCCACGGCTCGCGGCCGCCTGGGCTCCCACTGAGGGAAATAGGACATGTAGATGGGAAGGGTCAGCGCAGGGATGCGCATGATGTTCAACAGCCGCCGCTGGATCCACGACCTCTGTCCGTCGCGCACGAACGGAGCCACGAGCACCAGTCCAGCAATGAGCTCCGGCTGTTCCGCGGCGACGTAGACGCCCGCCGCCGCACCGTTGGACGTTCCGTAGATGATTGCGGGGCCGGCGTCGAGATGGCGGATCAGCGCGATCAGGCCTAAGGCCAGCGGAGTGCTGCCGTACTCAGGCCACGTGGCGCTTGACTCCCGCATCCCTCGCTGGTCGACGGTCACGACGCGGAATCCGGCTTCAACTAGCAGCGGCACGAGATAACGAAGCTCGGAGCGGAGATCGAGCATGGCGGGCGTGGCAACAATCAGCGGACCATTGCCCGTGTCGTCGTAGGCAAGGTGACCATCGGGAAGGTCGAGGAATTGGGTCTCACCAGTCACGGTCTCGTGTGTGAGTCCATCTACGCTCCTTTGTCGGTTCGATGCCGCACGCTACGTGCCGGCGCCCGCGCCGAGAAGGACCAATCACGCGATTGGCCCGTGGACCATCAGTCCGGCCCCGCGGCACCGCCCCCCGGCTGGTCCACGGTGCAGATGCCTGAGCGCGCCAGCTTGGGTTTGAGCTCGTCCAAGGTGAACACCTCATCGGGGTCGAAGCACCCGCCCCTTCGCGGCTCC
>DASYAP010000026.1:0-5126 GCA_036501265.1 Solirubrobacteraceae bacterium
GACAGCGATCGCCAGTGTTGCTGAGATGACCGGCAACTTCAGCCTCACGCTCCCGATCATGCTCGCATGCGGGATCGCTGCAGCCGTCTCAAAGCAGCTGAGCTACGGCAGCATCTACACCACGAAGCTGCTGCGCCGCGGGATCGACATCGAGCGTGTGAAGCCCGGCGAGGTCCTTTCCAGGCTGAGCGTCTCGCACGTCATGCAGCCGGTGCCCCAGTTGAACGGGAACGCCATACCGCCGCTGTTGACAGAAGACAGCGACGTCGGCGAGTCGCCGCGAGTCTGGCCGACGGGCGTGGGGACCGCCGCCGACATTAGGCAGGCGCAGGCGCTGTTCGCCGACGAGACGCTCGAGCAGGCGCTGCGCCAGCTCGTGCTGTACGGACACGCGGGCTTGCCGGTGCTGTCTCACGACGGCGAGCACCTGGAGGGCTGGATCACGCGCCAGGCGGTGTTGCGCACGCTCGCCGACAGCGTCACCGCTTCGACGCGAGAGATCGAGCGCGGGGCGGCCGCGGCCGATTTCGCCGTCGACGATCCCGAGCGGGCCGCGCACACGCCCACCTCGCCGCTGGATGGCTACCGAATCGTCGAGATCGTCGTAGACCGGGACGCTCCCGCGGTCGGGAAACGGATGGATGAGGTCCGCTGGCCGTCTGGCTCGGTGGTCGTCGCCGCGGCCCGCGGACGCGAGATCCTGCCGATCACCTCTGACAGCCAGCTGCGCGGCGGTGACCGGATCATCGTGCTTGCCCGTGATCCTCAGGAGCGGTGCTGACTGCCTCGCTCGCGGCGAAGCAAGGAGTCGCGCCCGTGCCAGCGATGTCGAGTTTGCCGTAGAGCGGTAGCCGTGTTGGCGTGGCTGCTCGAGGCGTGGAGCAGTCGTACCCAGCCGTAATCACGGCCTTGGTCGAGACCTACCTTTGTTGTCGCACGGGCATCCTTAGCGCCAGCCCGACAGTCTCCCAATGCCCGGCTAGCGGGCGCTCGCCCGCAGCTCGCGGCGCTCAAGACCGTCGGTCGCACTCGTGGCGACGACACTCGTACTTCGGTGTAAACGCGGTACTCGAGCCCGCCGTGGCCACCCCGGTGTCCGTCGCTCGGCGCCAGTGCCTCTTGCCCTATTGCGCTCGATCCAGAAGTCCGCGAGCCGGTGCCCGAGAGTGTCCAAGATCGTGATCGGCCGCGACCCGTCCGACTTCGACGGTGGTCGCGCAAACTCGCGCGGCACGCCGCGTAACCTCGGGTTGAGCCGGCTCAGAAGGCCAGCAAACCGATGCCCGGACTCGTGGTCCTCGTGGGCTTTCCAGCCGCTATTGCTGGACAAGGTCCACAATCGGCATGATCGTGGGCGGCTGCGCCAGCTCGATGCCCAGCTCCTCCATGACCGGCCCGAGATAAGTCAGGAACTCATCGAACGCCTCCTGGCTCTCCCAGACATCGAAGACCTGAAGCTGGCCATCTTCACCGAAGCATGAGTGGAGCTTCATAGCGCTCTCGGGTGCCCCGGCCTCACGGAGTCGGTCGCGCCCCTCGGTGTGCTGCTCAACCGTCATGTTCTTAGTGACGATGTAGATGGCAATCACGGGAAGTGAACTCCTCGTTGGTTGGTTACGCCAGCTGGATCAACTGTATTCCAGGGCGCCAATCCGCCTCGGCCGAGAGGAGCATTTGCACCCTGGAGGACCCCATTCGGGATGTTCGAGCTTGGCGAGCGCGGGCGGCGTCGAAAGTGCGGTCGCGAACCGGCGTGTCATCCGAGTCGGCGTGCGCGCATCCATCGTTGCCCTCGACGTGGTCGAGACTGGGGTCGGCAGCACTGCCGTTGCCGAGGGTCATCGTTGGGCTCCTCGCCCATCGTCGTTGCTCGCCGGAAGAGCAGCACTATCGGCGCGCGACGTCGGCGCAAGGAATCCTCGGCGCATCCAAGACCCGCCTTCGTCGCCGCACGAGCATCTCGAACCGGCTGGTGAAGCACCCGGTTTGCGCGGAACGGGAGAGCGCCCCCCGGGGTTGAGCCGCGAACGCTGTGAGGAGCCTGCCGTCCGCAATTTCCGTGGCGGTCGTCGCGCACAGGCGTTTCTTCGGCGTAGAACGCGGTCGATCCCATCAGGAAGCGGCCCGCCGAGATCTCGACCATGTCGCTGTGATCCATCGGCCAGAATCCTAGAAGCGCAATCGTTCGTTCATGCGGTCAAAATGTGCGAGCGGGGTCTGCGGCTCGACCCGGGGGTTACGGTCGAGCGATCGTCGCGAAGAGCCGCATCTGCGGGTGGTCAGGAGCGGGGAAACCGCCGCGCTGCTAGCTACTCGCGCGCGATCATCGCGGCGGCCTCGCGCTCGAGGTCGACGTAGGGCTCGCCGCTGACGTCGACGGCGACGGTCTTGATCGTGCCGCCGGTGAAAGGCCACGGGCGCGTGCCGGGATAGCTGACCGTGATGCGGGACCTGCCGCGGCCCACCGTTAGGTCGGTGCCGGAGATGCCGAACTGTCCGGGTTGGGTCTTGATCCGTCCCTCGCCGACCTTCTCGTCGCCGTGGTACAGCGACAGGATCCCTGTGGACACCCCTGGCGGGTCCTCGCCATCCTTGACGAATGCCGCGGAGATGATCAGGTTCTCGCCGACCGGCAGGTCCTTGGTGGCCGCAACGTTCTGCTCGAAGACACCCACGAAGTTGTAGATGTAGTGAAGCCGGTTGTCTTTGACGAAGAGGGCGTGGCCGCCGAAGTGGGAGCCCTGGGCGAACAGGACCCCGCTGGCGCCGGGCCCGGGAAGGTCGACGACGGCTCCGATGATGTAGTCACGGTTGCGGATGTTCACCGCCTGCGCCTCTGGGACCCCGGCTGCGGCCGGGAAGTAGCGGTAGCGGTTGCGCGGGCTGGTGAGCTGTGGACGCGGCGTGTTGAGGATCTCGATCGGGGAGCGATCATCGAGCGGGAACGCCCCGTTTCGGCCGGCCTCGGAAAACCACAGGTTGATCAGCTCGCGCAGCTTGTCCGGGTGCTCGGCCGATAGGTCGTGCAGCTCCGCGCGGTCGGCCTCGACGTTGTACAGCTCCCACGTGTCGTCGTTGAAGTGGGCCCAGCCGGCGATCGTCGGGTGCGTGGTGATGGCCTTCCAGCCCTCGTGCCAGATCGCCCGTGACCCGAGCATCGAATAGAACTGTGTCGAGCGAGCGGTCGGGATCGTCGCCTCATCGAAGCTGTAGTGCATGCTGATCCCGTCGAAGCTGCTCTGCACGTGCCCCTTGATCGACTCGGGCGCCTCGACGCCGAGGCAGTCGAGGATCGTCGGCACGATGTCGATCGCGTGGTGGTACTGGTGTCGGACCTCGCCCCTGGCCTTGATTCCCGCGGGCCACGAGATCATGCAGGGGTCGCAGCTGCCACCGTTGAACTCGTAGCGCTTCCACAGCTTGAACGGCGTGTTGAACGCCATCGCCCAGCCGTTGGGGTAATGGTTGTAGGCGTTGGGGCCACCGAGCTCGTCGATCATCGCCAGGTTCTGCTCGATGTCGTCAGGCATGCCGTTGAACAGCTTGTTCTCATTTACCGAGCCGTTCGGGCCTCCCTCGCCGCTGGCACCGTTATCGGAGACCAATACGATCATCGTGTTGTCGAGCTGCTCGGTCTGCTCGAGATACGCGAGCAGCCGACCGATCTGATCATCGGCATGGGCGAGGAAGCCCGCGTAGACCTCGGCCATGCGGCAGAACAGCCGCCGCTCGTCATCGGAGAGTGAGGCCCAAGGCCGGGTGAAATCGACAGCCGGGAACGGCTCACCGTTAGGGCCCTTGCGGTCCTGGGGGGTTCCGATCGGATTCAGCGCCGGCAGCTGTGTGTCCGCCGGGACGATGCCCAGTTTTTTCTGGCGCTCGAGCGTCTGCTCGCGCATCGCCTCGTAGCCCATGTCGAAGCGCCCCCGGTACTTCTCGATCCACTCCTTCGGCACGTGATGCGGCGCATGGCACGCTCCGGGCGCGTAGTAAAGGCAGAACGGCTTCTCCGGCGCGACCGCCTTGGCGTCCTGGATGAACTCAAGCGCCCTGTCCGTAAGGTCCACTGTCAGGTGGTATCCGTCTTCCGGTTGAGTGGGCTGGTCGACCGGGTGGTTGTCATAGACCAAGTCCGGATGCCACTGGTTGGTCTCGGCCCCAAGAAAGCCGTAGAAGCGCTCGAACCCGCGCCCGGTGGGCCAGTTGCGCCGCGTCGAGGCCAGGTGCATCTCATCGGTCGGGCACAGATGCCACTTGCCGGTCATGTACGTGTTCCAGCCAAGCTCGCCGAGGATCTCGGGCAGCATCCCGTTCTCTGGCGGGATCGTGCCGCTCGCGTTCGGGAACCCGATCGCCGCCTCGGTGATGCACGCCATGCTGTTGCGCGTGTGGTTGCGGCCCGTCAACAGGCACGAGCGCGTCGGCGAGCACAGCGCCGTCGTATGCCACTGCGTGTAACGCACCCCGCTCGCCGCGATCCGGTCGATGTTCGGCGTCTCCACCGGCCCGCCGTAGCAGCCGATCGCCGAAAAACCGACATCGTCGAGCACGATGTACAGCACGCTCGGCGCACCCTCCGGCGACTTCGGAGGCTCAAACGGCGCCCAATCGGGGACGGAATCACGGATATCGACGTTGATCAGGCCCTTGAACGGGATCGCCATTCTCTGCTCCTCAGCCGGTTGGTTCACGCACGCGCCACAAACGCCCTTCGATGGTCGTCGGGCCCGCCCCGCCCCGCATCACCCGTTGCGGGTGATGCTCGGCTGGCCTAGCCGCCAGCGCTTCACTCAATGAGTCAATGGGAACCCAAGCCAACGCGCGGGCGGCGTATCGGAGCCGGCGAGGCCGACGCGACGCTCTCAGGCTCCTGCTTTCGCGACGCGACGAGCACCATCACGTCTGCGATGGTCGACCTCCTTCGCGCGGACTGGAGGGCGCCCGCCGACCAGATACTGGCCCAATGCGGGATCGCACACGTTTGCATTCGCTGCCGGGCGTCGGCGCCGTACTGGGGAATGTCAGTGCTCAAGGAGCTTCCGCAACCGTCGCAGGTCCCCCTCGTTGGCTTTCCGCATCGCACGCTTCATGACGGGCGCCGTGAGCGCAGCGAAGCCTGACGGCTC
>DASYAP010000027.1:0-2942 GCA_036501265.1 Solirubrobacteraceae bacterium
CTCGAGGCCACGCGAGGAGGTGTTCGAGTACCTGGCGGACATCGCCAACCACTCGGAGTTCACCGACCACTACCTCGTCGACTGGCATCTCACGCGAGAGAACTCCTACGGCAGGGGCGCGGGCGCCCGCTTTCGCATCAAAGCGCCGCTCGCGCGGTTCGCCTGGGGCGACATGACCTTCGCCGAGGTGCAACCGCCCTACCGCATCATTGAACACGGTCGCAGCGGCAAGTTCAACCGCGTGCGCATGCTCGGCACCTACACGCTCTCGCCCGGTCCGAGCGGCACGACGGTGGTGGAGTACACGCTCGAGACTGAGCCGGTGATGCTTTCTGACCGGCTGATGGACATGATCGGCGGTCGCTCCTGGACGCGGCGCCAGGTGGCCAAGTCGCTGCGGCGGCTGCGGCGGATCCTCGAGGAGAATCGCGACCGCGGGGAGCGGCCCACGGTGGCGGGACGGAACTAGAATTTGGTCGCCGTGCGAGCCCGCCGCGCCCTGATCGCCGTCTGCGTCATCGCTGCCGCATCGCTGCTGTCCGCCTGCGGGGAGCACACCATGCACAACGCGGACGCCAACAACAACGGCACGTTCATCAACGCAGGCAACGTCATCTACCAGTTGCAGATCTCGCGCGAGCTCAATCAGTACAGCCCAGAGGACAAGAGCTATTTCATCGGCCTGCCCAAGAACGCGGCGAAGCTGACAGCGAGTCAGCTCTGGTTCGGTGTGTTCCTCTGGGCCAGGAATCAGACCAACAACAACCGTACGACGACGGACAACTTCGACATCGTCGATACGCAGGGCAATACGTACCGGCCGCTCAAGCTGGACTCGGCCACCAATCCGTACGCGTGGACGTCAACGCCTCTCACGCCGGGCGCGACTCAACCCAACCCCAACACCACCGCGGGCGTGGGACCCACAGGGGGCGAACTCTTGCTTTTCAAGCTCAACACCTCGATCTACAACAACCGGCCGCTCGCGTTGCAGATCCGCGCGCCATCGGGAAATAAGGTGTGGGCGACCATCTCTCTGGATCTCTAGGCCGGCGGAGTGGGTGAGCCGAGGCTGACGGCTCACTAGTCTCCGCACCCCGTGACCACGATCGACTGGCTGATCGTCGCTTTCTGCGCGCTGCTCGCGCTGTACGGATATCTCCAGGGTTTCATCGTGGGCGCGCTGTCGCTGCTCGGATTCGCGGCGGGCGCCTTCGTCGGCACCCGCCTCGCCCCGCTGATCTTGCCGGGTGGCTCCCACTCCCAATACGCGCCGCTATTCGGCCTGCTCGGTGCGCTGCTTGCGGGCGGAGTGCTGGCCGCGGGGCTGGAGGGGGTCGGGCTGCGCGCACGCCGCCGGATGAGAATCCCTGGGTTCCACACGGTAGATGGCCTGCTCGGGGGGGTTCTGACCGCGTGCGTGGGGCTGGGCATCGCGTGGATCGTGGGTGCTGTGGTGGTCCAGTCCACGAGTTCGACGTCGCTGCGCCAGCAGATCCAGCAGTCGTCGATTCTACGGGACCTCAATGCGCTGCTTCCTCCGTCCGGGCCGATCCTCAACGCCCTGGCCCGCTTCGACCCACTGCCCACCATCCACGGTCCGGCGGCGACGGTGCGGCCGCCGTCGCGGGGGATCCTCTCCGCGTCCGGCGTGAGAGCTGCCGGCGCGAGCGTCGTTCGGGTGGTCGGGACGGCCTGCGGCCTGGGGATCGAGGGCTCTGGCTGGGTGGCGGCGCCGGACATCGTGGTCACAAACGCGCACGTCGTCGCGGGCGAGAGCGACACCCGCGTGGAGGCAAACGGCGACGCGCCCGGTCTGACAGCCGAAGCCATTGACTTCGATCCTCGGGATGACATCGCAGTGCTGCGGGTGCCGGGCCTGGCCGTGCACAGTTTGTCCATCGCGCCCTCCGCACCCCCCGGCATTTCGGGAGCGATCCTCGGCTATCCCCAGGACGGTCCGTTCAACGCGCAACCGGGCCGGATCGGGCAGACACGCGATGTGGAGACTGAAAACGCCTATGGGCAGGGGCCGGTGCTGCGGTCGGTGACCGAGTTGCGAGGGCTGGTTCGGCCCGGAAACTCGGGCGGGCCGGTCATCAGCTCGCGCGGCCAGGTGCTCGCCACGGTGTTTGCGGCCATCGCCAGCCCCGGCTCCCGGCACGGCGGCTTCGCGGTGCCCAACAACCTGGTCCGCACCCAGCTGCGCAGGGCCAAGGCGCGCAGCGGGCCCGTGAGGACAGGGGGGTGCGCGGGGTAAGCTCTTGGCGCGGCTCGAGAGCGGGCGGGGGCGCGCGAGGGACTCGGCGGGGGCGTGACTGGGCCTGCGAGCGCATTTGGGCCGGACTCAGGCGAGCAAAAGGCGCAACACCCCGGTCCCGCGGCGAAGGTATTGCGCATCGTGCTCGGATAGCGAGCACTTTTCGCAAGGGCCTCCGGAGATGGGGGAGGCGTTGCGATTATTGCCCGCCAAGCGACCGCGGTTTCTAGCCTTGCGAGTAAGGGGCGCGGACGGCGCTACCCTCACCAAGCTCATGGCCAAGACGCTCGTCATCGCGGAGAAGCCCTCAGTGGGTAGGGACCTCGCTCGCGTCCTGCCGGGAGCCTTTGAGAAGCACGAGGGCTACCTGGAGGGCCCCGAGCACGTCGTCACGTGGGCCGTCGGCCACCTCGTGCAGCTCGCCGAACCCGACGAATACGACGACCGCTTCAAGAAGTGGCGCATGGCGGACCTTCCGATCGTTCCCGACCGTTTCAAGCTGGTCGTCCGCGACGAGCGCTCGCGCAGGCAGATGACGGTGGTCAAGCGTCTGCTCGGGCGCGACGACGTCGATCTAGTCATCAATGCGTGCGACGCCGGCCGGGAGGGCGAGCTGATCTTCGCGTATCTGTACGAGAAGTCGGGGTCGAAGAAGCCCGTCCAGCGGCTCTGGCTCAACTCC
>DASYAP010000028.1:0-6232 GCA_036501265.1 Solirubrobacteraceae bacterium
TCTTAAGCCCTGCGCACGATGTCAGGCAACTCAACGAAAGCTCGACTCTGGTGCTTCGATCGACCAGCAGCGCTAACGCCTCACTGCCGCTTGCCTCGCGAGCGACGGGGACATTTCCCAATTTCGCATTGTGCTGCGGTATGGTGCGTGCGGGCGCGATGGGGCATTGCGGAACGCTTGTGGTCGCCCGGTGGACAGCGATTAAAAGAGGAGGGGCGTGATGGGATTGGTTCTGAGGGTGGGCGCGCGGCGCGCTCTCGTCGTTTTCGCGGCCATCGCTGCCGCGCTTGCTGCGGCGGCACTGGCGCCAGCCGCGGGTGCCCAGCCGCTCTCGCCGGGCTGTGTTGGCGCAAATGCTGGGGACCTTGACGGTCTCTACGGTCAAGCCGGGTGGCTTTTTGATCGGGCTTTCGCTGCGGGAGAAAGGCTGACGGTGAGCGCGCAGCCGCCCATCAAGATCTCGGCGCCGGTCTCAGTCACGCTGCAGATTAACGGCACCAAGGTCGATACGACGGCGTTCCCGGGAACGGTCAATTACACGTTCCCGGCGGCGGGTGGGTACACGGCGTTTTGGTTCGTTACCGACAGCGACGGCAACCGGACCGCGGACGCGACGTGGCATGTCAGCTGCTCGGGCCCGGTGGGTTCACCCGGCCCCGGCGGCCCCGGCTTCGCCCGGCACCTCGCCAAGCTGGACCCAGGAGCACGTATCGGCGCGAACACCATCGTCGGAACGTCGAACGGGGATTCGCTACTTGGGGTTGCTAATCGCGTCAACTTCATCGTGGCTCTGGGATCGGGCGAGAGGATGGTGGGCGGACGCGGAGCCGACCAGCTGGGGGCGCTCGGGCGCGACGCGACGATCCAGGGCGGCGCGGGCAACGACTTGATCCACGGCGGCCCGGGTCACGACCTGATTTACGGGGGCTCCGGCAACGACCTGATCATCGACACCAAGGGCACCGCGACGATCCGCACCGGAACTGGGAGAAACGAGGTCAAGGTCACCGGCCACAAGGGACGTGACCAGGTGCTCTGCGCGCCGGGGTCCGTCGATCGCATCTACGCCGATCGCGGCGACTACGTCGCGCCAAGCTGTCGCCGAGCCGCCGGGTCCGAGGTCGTGTATCACCGACCCCCGTCGACCGCAGCCGGCGGCGCACAAGTGGCTCGGAAGACCAACGGGTGTACCAACAACCCCCACGCGGATTGCGCATTTCTGGCCGCTTCCGGGAGTCTGCCCGGTTTCTGGTGGAGTCAGAAGACCCCTGAGCGCCAGTGTCCGGCCAGCCACCCCTACCTGCAATTCCTCGATACCGTCCCGTTCGGCAGCAACTACCCGTTCGGCGTCGAGATGAAGAACGTGGGGAACATCGGCTTCTTCGCGCCGAGGCTCATCCGTTCAGACGATTACGTCATCGGCGCCCGGGTCGGATCGGTCACGAACTGGACCTTCTCGTCCCAGCCATGGGAGATGTGGCTTCACTGCACCAGCGACAAAACCAAGGGCTGGAAGCACGGAAGTTAGTACGCGACTCGGAGTAGACGTGGGATGTTCGCTAAGCCGCTCCTGCGCGGCAAAACCCGTAAAAGGGGGAGTGAGATGAAGTTTCACCGCAAGCCCACCGCCCTGGCGCTGGCCATGGTGTCGACTGTTCTGCTGGTCGCTGGGGTGGTAAGCGCCTCCGCTCAGTCAGGCACCAACAGGATGTCGCCGAAGATCGGCAAGGCCCACCGCACTAGTAGAGACACGTCCGGTTTCGTTTACGCCATGCATCTCCCGCCGGGAAAATTCTTTCGCGTGACATACACGAGCGGCCTTAACAGGGTCGACTCGTCGTCGCTGATCTCGCACTCCGGCGGCGCGATCAGCCGGGCTGTCTTCGCGGGTGACGATTTCCTGCTAGGAACGGCCATCCACACGGGGAGATTCAGTGGCGAGCTGACCCAGACTCTGCTCGTCGATAGCGCTACGCTCCACGGCGTCGCGCACCTCCCCGCCGCAGGGACTGTGACACTGACGAATACCGATACGGGTACCAGGATCACTCTGCGAGACGGGGAGCGGTTCTCAATCCCAACCGGGTGACCGCACGCGGGGCACGGCGCCAATAGTGCCAACCAACGTTGGCTGGCGGAAACCCTCCCGCCCGTTCGTATAGATCGCGGGGAAACCGCGTCGGCGCAGGCCCTATGGTTGGCGTGAGGGCGCGCGATGGGGCTTGATGAATGTCGAGGGTCGGGAAGCCAAGTTGGCCGTACGTTCAAACAAACGACTGCGTGAGCTTCATCGCGAGCGGCGGCAAGAACGCGCCTAGCGGGGGATCGTAGCTCCCGACGAACACGACTTGCGAGAGGCCCCGCTTCCGGCGGGCCTCTTCACTTTGCAGACCTGTGCACAGAGTGTTGCTTCGATCGACAACCACCGGTCTCGTGGTCGCCACCAGACTGCTGCTCGCACCCGAGAAGCCAGAACTATGCAGCGCGGAGGATGGCCACCGCGCGGCGGATCAGAGCCGAAGACAGCCCTGGAGAATTCGCGCCATCGCGAAGGAGGTGTGTTTGTAATCGGCGAGACGCATCCTCGCGTCGCCATGCGAGCCTCAGCGTCCCGGCGCCCGGCGGAACCAAAAGCGGGCGTCACGGTTCCGCGCATTTCAGGGACGGGCCGGATGGCTGGTCGGGCGCGCGATGGTTTTACAAGCAGGGTTACCGTGGTGGGACGCTTGAGTCCGAGAGCCAGTGCGCGGGGCCACCAGTCTTCGGATTGACTCGATCGCGACGGCGAGCGTCCGCCGATCGTCCTTGGCGGGCGTATGCGTGGCGATCGCGGCGCCGACCACCATCAGTCGCTCGCGGATCTCGGTTAGAAGTTCGGCTAGCTGTGAGCCGGATATGCCGCCATCAACTGGCGGTCAACGATGCCAAGCCCGACGCTTGGGTCTAGAGCGTCTAAATCAAGGTGGAGGTAGACACCATCAAGCTCGCGGGCGAACGCGTCAAGCGTAGTCTCAACCCCATGTTGGGGAAGCCCGTCTCGCCACGGCACGACGCGCATCGCGCTCTCGCGGACGCGTACGGACTCTGCCTCCGGTGAGAGGCTCCGGACGCCCATCAGGAGTGCCCGCTCGGACGCAACCGAATGCCAGCCAAGCGCCGACCAGGCGTACTGGCCACAGTCGTCGCCGCCCACCTCGAGCGGCGGCGACCCAGTGCGTGGACCGCTGATCACCTGTTTTGGATGATGCCCGTCGCTGCTCTCGCTGCGATCGTTAGCAGGAGGAGTTACCCCAGCCAGCGCTGTAACGGCCCGGAAGGTGAGGTTCGCCGTGGCGCAAGACCTCCAAATCAGAAACGGCCAAGCGGGGGTGAAGATTCGCAGTCCCTGGGCGGTGGCGCTGCTGCCGATCATCACCCTGGGCATGTATCACCTTGTGTGGTGGTATCGCATCAACCGGGAGCTGCGCGACTACGGCCACGCCAAGGGCTATGACCTGGGCCAGAACCCGACGGCTTCGTTGTTGGCGCTGGTCCCCGGCGGCATCATCGTCGTGCCCGCGCTGGTGAGCTATTGGCGCGGCACTAAGAGAGTGCAGGGAGCCGCACGCGTCGCAGGCACCGAGCCGCCGAACGGGTGGATCGCCCTCATCCTGTACTTACTGATCTCGCTGGGCTTCTTTGCCTACCTTCAAATGTCGCTGAATGACGTTTGGCGTACCGAGGCGGAACCGCTCGCCGGACACCCGCCGCTCCCGCCGGTTGCAGACACGATGCCGCCGCGGATCGCGGACTAGGAGCAGTCACCGTCTGAGCAGCCGCAGCCAGACGCTCCACGCCGCCGCGCACGCGCTTGCCAGCGCCCACGCCGCACACATCGACTGGGAGGCGCCGCCGGGATTGGCTGAACGCGCGGCATCGCTGCTTCCCGCCCTCGCGCTCGCTCGCATCGACGGCAGCTCCCCCGTCGAGTACCTCAACGAGGCAGAGCGCGAGATCGTGCGGCGGACTGGGTGCGCCCTGCTCGCGACGCCGCCCGTGACCCTCGACGAGCTATGCGAGCGGTGGGCGGCGCTGGCTCACCCTCGAGCGGTCCCGGTGGCATCAGCTGCTCGCCGGCAACGCTAAGACCCGGACACAGCCAACCCCCGTCGTGACGGGTGAGGCAAACACCAGCGGATCCGGACATCATGACGCAGCAGGAACAACCCCGCCGCGCCGAGTGACAACCCGTTTCAGGCGCCGGCGATCGCGCGGTGCGGGTCGCCACGCCGATGCTGCGGTCGAAGTGATAGCGACCCGCCGCTCTCTCGTAGACGGAGCTGCGAGGCTCGCTCGAGGTCGTGCTCGGCTACTACCGCGGATGCTTGCGTCGTGGCGAAGGCGAAATCCTCTCGGCGGAGCGCCCGCTGACTGGCAACCAGCGCGCGATTACGTCCCCCCAGGCCCTGGCCCTACGCCGCGAGCACGTACTTGTCCAGATGCGCGTCGAGGGCTTCGATCCCGGCGGCATCCGCCGGAGCAGCGCGAAAGCCGACGTATCCGTCAGGTCGGATGAGCAGGGCGCTCGATGACGGGCCATCAGCTACGCAGTCCACGTCCACCAACCCGGTCCATCGTTCCCGCAGGCGCGCCACCTTGACCTCGTCGGCATCCCCGCATAACAGGATGTGATGCCTCGTGCCCGAGAGCTGGTCGTCCTCGGGATAGCGGGCTCCGACCGCAGGCTCTCGGGGCGGCTGCGCTCCGGCCGCAAGATACTCACCTACTAGCGGGCTATCGGCGTAGGAGACGTCGAGGATGCAGCGCGATCGCGCGAGCGCCGCGGCGTCATCCGGCGTCGGCGGGGGTGTGCGTATCCCCGTACGCGCTGACCGCACCGCAGAGTGCGCAAGCGCGTGCAGCTTGTCTGAGACTTTTAGGAGCTGTCGGTCGGCCGAGAGCCGCTCGAGCTCGAAGCTCTCAAGCAGCCCTGGGGCGGCGTGACCGCTTACGGTAAGCGCCAGCTTCCAGCCGAGGTTGCAGGCGTCGTGGAGGCCGGAGTTCATCCCTTCGCCACCGAACGGGCTCGAGACGTGACCGGCGTCGCCGAGCAGGAATCTCCGATCGCCGGCCAACCTGGGAGCGAGCCTGTGGTGCATCCGGAATGATGCAGCCCAGGCGACATCCTCGACGACGATGATGCTGCCGAGCCGTCGCTTCATCGAAGCCGCGATCGCCCCTTGCGGCGTGCCGTCACGCATCCGGTCGAGCTCGTCATCGTCGAGATCGCCGATGAACGTGATCCAGCGGTCATCCGGTAGCGGCGCGAGCAGTACGTAACCGTGCGCAGTTGCGACGAGCGCCCCACCGTCCCGGGGCGGCCCGCCGCGGATCCGAACGTCTCCCACCAGCGCCGTGCCCGGATAGGTGCTGCCTGCCAGCTCCTGCGTCATTGATGCCCGGGTAACGCTGTGCGCTCCGCCCGCCCCGATCACCCAGCCCGCCTCGGCAATCTCGGTCGTGCCGTCCACATCCTCCAGTGCCACAAGCAGCCCCTCGGGCCTGGACTCGATCGACGAGGCGGTGATGCCGCGCTCGACTGTGACGCCAAGCTCGCCGAGCCGCTCGGAGAGGATTTGCTCGGTACGCCACTGAGGCAGGCTGCATTGAAACTCCCACTTGCAGCCTGTGCCCGCGAAGGCCAGCTCGCTGATCAGCTCAAGGTTCGCATCGAGCACGCGCGCGCATCGCAAATGCTCTGACGCTGCGAGCGTTGCGTCCGCGACGCCCGCCCGCGCGAGCAGCTCGAGCGTTCCGGGCTGTATCGCGGTCGCGCGGGCCTGATAGTGCGGCTCAGGGCGGCGCTCGACCACCCGCGCCCGCACCCCGTGGCGCGCTAGCTCGACGGCCGAGAAAAGCCCCGAGGGACCTGCCCCGACCACGAGCACATCGACGGCCACACCAACGAGCATAGTTCGTGGCCGCAAGCTGACGCTCGTGGTGGGTCTGGTCGGCTTCGGTGTCGTGTCGGCGATCGCGGGGACGGCACAGAGTTTCGGCGTGCTGGTGGGTGCTCGTGCGCTCCAGGGCGCGTTTGGCGCGCTGCTGGCGCCCGGCTGCGCTTTCGATTCTGACCACCACGTTCACGGAGCCGCGTGACCGCGGCATCGCGTTCGGGATCTACGGCGCGATCGCCGGTGCGGGCGGAGCGATCGGGCTTCTGCTCGGCGGCTTATTGACGGAGTACCTGTCG
>DASYAP010000029.1:0-7875 GCA_036501265.1 Solirubrobacteraceae bacterium
CAGCGGGTCGACGAACGAGATTCCCGCGGCCAAAAGCCAGTACGCCGCCGGTCCGGCAAACGGAAACCATCGCCGCGCGAACACGGGTAGCACCAGGATCGCGAGCGCGGGAAGGCAGAACCACAGCGTCGTTGTCGGAGCCCCGGACGAGCCGCGTCCGAGCACCACGTGAAGCATCGCCACGATCGTCAGCAGCGCGATCAGCAGATCGAACCAGTACGTGCGGGCGAGATGCTCGCCTCGGCTCACGCATCGAACGTACTCCACCAGCTCGCGGACCGCCTCCCACCAAGGTCAGACCCCGGGATCCTCTCAAGTCCCACCCACCTCGGAACCGGCAGCCTGGCGACGACGCCGCGCCGGCGACACCTCGCCGTACGGCGCCCACACGCTCGCGGACGACGCCCACACTGCGCACCACTGGCGCACGCACGGCGCTGCCGCCAACCCGCGCCGACAAGGCGCCCGAACCGCTACCGGTCAGTTCCCGGCGCTCGCTGCCAAGACAGCCGCATCCCCGCCGCTACGGAGCTCATCGAGAACGACCGCTTCCGAGACGCCAACTGCCAAAGGAGGCCTAGAGCCCGGATGCCCGTGCCGACGTCAAACCAGGGCGCAGAATCCAAGCGCCGGTTGGTACCGCTCCTCGCCAACACCCCGCTTCGGGGCTTGCAGGCTGCTGCAAGCGGTCGGGCGCATTGCAGAAGTGCCAGGCCAAGCCCGCCACGCTGCCGCGTTCACGAAGACAGGGAAGCGTCGTGGACGCTTTGATGCACCCTCGACACTGCTGCCTCCTGCCGAATCGAGCCGTGCGGGCGCTCGCTTTCATCGCCCGCATTGGACCTGACCTGACGCCCGCTCTGCGACGATCTGGAGCGCGCGGAGGTCCCGGCGCCGGCGCCTGCTTTGTCGCAAAGGGGAGCGCTGGGACCTTGCGGTATCCGGATCGTTCAAACAGGTCGGCGCGCCGGTGATCCAGATCGCGGCGTTGCGCTCGCCAGCGGTCTAGGCGCAAGGCGGTTGGGTGCCTATGCATCTGGCGCCCGAGCGACCAGCAGTCAGAGTGCCGCGGGGCGACTCAGGAGGAGCGACGGGTCAGTCGTGGCGGTGCAGTCACAGCGTCGCGCCTGGGTCGGAGTACTGGACGGCGCCATGGAGGCTGGTCGTGGAGACCACGAGGTAACGGTCAGGCGCGTCGGGGACGGTGCTCGCGGGCGTGCGCGGCGGGTGATGGCCACGCCTGAAACTTATCGCCTGGCTTGAAGCGTTGGGGTGTATGTTTCCGAAGGGGCGGGTGTACGCGATCGGCAGGGAGCCTGATCACGAACGAGGTCGAGGAGGGATGGAGTTGCGAACTTGGCTTTTGCTTCCCGCGGTGGGCGTGATGGTGGCGTTCTCTGCACTGCCAGCCGGGGCATTGGGTGCGTCACCGCCCCAGACGGGCCTGATCTATTGGGGCGACAACAGCGCCAACAAGATTTCTGAGGCGGACCTCCCCTCTGGCGGTAGCGGGAGCGTTCTCGACACTGCTGGCGCGACCGTCAGCGCCCCGAACGGGGTCTCGATCGATGCGGCTGCGAACACGATCTATTGGGTCAACGCCACCGCCAACTCGATCTCTGAGGCCAGCCTCAACGGCTCCGGCGGCAGCAACGTGAACATCGCCGACCCCACGCTGGTCGACGTTCCAACCGCGATCGCGGTGGACCCCCCCGCCGACAAGATCTTCTGGGTCAACGCGACGGGCGGGCCGGGCAACACCGGGACGATCGCCGAGGCGAACCTGGACGGCACGGAGCCTCAGGATCTAAACACCGGCGCCGCCACGGTTGACGATCCGCAGGGGATTGCAATCGATCCCGCGGACAACAAGATCTTCTGGACCAACGTCGGCAACAACACGATCTCGTACGCCGACCTCGACAACACGGGTCTCGGTGGGAACCTGACGATCACCGGCAGTGCGAGCCCTGTGGACAACCCGGTCGGTCTAGCCGTCGACCCGGTGGCCAGGAAAATCTACTGGGCCGATGCTGTGAACCCCGGGCACATCTCCTTTGCGGGATTGGACGGTTCCGGCAGCGGAGATTTCAACGTCCTAGGCGCGAGCGCGCTGAACGTGCCCGCGGGGGTCGCGATCGACCCGGCGGCCAACAAGATCTACTGGGCCGACAAGAACGGCGGCACGATTTCCTGGGGACATCTCGACAACCAAGGGGGAGGAGGCGACCTGGTGACCTCGGGTGCGAGCACCTCCAATCCGTACTTCGTGGCGCTGTTGGAGCCGCCCCTGGCGGCAGGCGGGCCGCAGATCACTGGCGCCTCGGCTGCCGGATCGACACTTTCTTGCTCGCAGGGGTCCTGGGCGCCGGACCTGCTGAGCGGGTTTCTCTATCGCGCGCCTCACACGTACGCCTACCGGTGGACGTTCCACGGCGACGAGATCGTCGGCGCAACCTCGAGCACCTACATCGCGCCGGCGGGCGGCGCCTACGCGTGCCAGGTAACGGCCACCAATCATGCCGGCTCAGCCTCGCAGACGAGCGCTGCGTTTACGGCTTCGGGCAGCGGCACGCCACCGACGACGACAGGCTCCCCACCGCCGACCTCGACCTCCCCACCCAGGCTGACGCGAGTCAGTCAGTCACACCGGCGGTGGCGTGAGGGCACCGGGCGAGCTGTCATCGCGAGCGTGCGTCCACGAGTGGGCACGACCTTCCGCTTGACCGTGAACGAGTCTGTCAGGGTGAGGTTTGTCTTCAGGCAGCGGTCGCATCGGCATAACGTGACCCGAGGGAAGCTGTCGTTCTCCGCCGCGCCCGGCGCGCACAGGGTGCGATTCGACGGCCGCCTCTCGCAACACAGGAACCTCCCCATCGGACGCTACACGCTTGGCATCACGGTGACCGGCGCGAACGGCAGGACTGCGAGTAGGACGCTGAGGTTCACGATCGTGAAGCGCTGACGCGAGACCGCGTGGATACTGACCGCATCCGACAAGCAGAAGCGATCCGGCCCGATTCTCTCCGCTCTCCTCCCACGAAATCTCGACAGCCTCGGCGCGAACCGTGCCGCCTATCGGCATGCATAACCGAAGTACCGTCCGTCATCCGCGCCGTCGTGATGCCTCTCGCGTGAAAGCAGCGACCCAGTCGCCGCAACGCCTTCACGCGCGACCCGCGGCGCCCGCCGGCCAGGGCGGACGCTCGCATTCATGCGCCCGGAGGGCCACCGACGGGCGCCTGCTCTGCGACGCTTCCGATCCTTCGCTGATTGCTGTTCGGCGTCGCGCGCTCGCTGGCATCGGTGCTTGCTTGGGCGGTTGCTGCGCGCGCGGGGGCATCGTCGAAGCGGAGCCTGGACTTGTGGCAGGCGCTCGTCCTGCAGCACCGCCCGCAGGACGTTCGTCCGCGAGGCCGAATGGGGCGCTCAGCGACCAGGGATAAGCTCCGTCGCGGTGATCCGTTGCGAGGCGTCGTCGAGAGAGCACCGACCCTGAGCGGGATAGTCCGCTCGAGCCCCGCTGGCTGATGACGGTGCTTGACAATTTCCGCCTCGACGGCAAAGTCGCTGTTGTCACCGGCGGTAATCGCGGTCTCGGCTACGCCTTCGTGCGCGCGTTGCGCGAAGCAGGCGCGCGAGTCGTCATCGCGGCCCGCGACCACGCGCGGTCTGAGCACGTCGCACGCGAGCTTGGCGCCACCGCCGTGGCCACAGACGTCACAAGTCGGGAGAGTGTCGTGGCCATGCTGGAGACAGTGTCCAAGGAGCTTGGGCCGGTTGATGTGCTGGTCAATAACGCCGGCGTGGCGCTGCATGGGGCGGCGTTGGACGTGTCTGAGGAGCAGTGGCGCACGGTTTGGGACGTCAACGTCGACGGGCTCTGGCAATGCAGCCGCATCATCGGAGAGCAGATGGTCCAGCGCGGCAGCGGCGCGATCGTGAACATCGGGTCGATGTCGGCGATGATCGTCAACCGCCCGCAGATGCAGCCGGCCTACAACGCCTCCAAGGCGGCGGTGCACCACCTCACGAGGTCGTTGGCGGCCGAGTGGGCGCCGTTCGGAGTTCGCGTCAACGCACTTGCTCCGGGATACGTCAAGACCGAGATGTCGCCGGTCGACCAGCCGGAGTTTCGGCGGCACTGGATCGAGGACGCGCCGATGCAACGCTACGCGCTCCCAGAGGAACTCGGCCCGTCGGTGGTCTACCTCGCCAGCGATGCGTCCAGCTTCGTCACCGGCTCCGTACTCGTCATCGACGGGGGCTACACGCTGTGGTAGGCCTGCGGTCGGCCGCTGACGCCAAAACGGGACGCAACGGCAACAGACCGCGGGCACTCGCATCCGTGTCAGCCGCCGGCCACCGGCGGGCGCTCGCTCGGCGACCATCGCATGTTGCCGGCTCTTGGGGTTGGCGGCGTGCGAGTTGCCGCCGGCCGCTTCGAGTCAGTTGTGCTCTGGTTGCGGGATTGGCGCTCGTTGCGGGTTCTGATCGCGCGTTGCTGCTGCGTGCGGTTTACCGTCTGAGGCGTGAGCGGCGGCAGACGACGCGGATCCGGCGGTCATCCAGCTCGGGTCGCGCAGCGACGCGAACGCGCGCGGGCGGAACAAGGGCCGCTGGCTGAGGAGGTTCGAGTCGCGCGGATGATCGCGAAGTCGGCGGCGGACGTCGACTCGGCGCTTGACGGCGAGGCGTGGGCGTCGCATCTGCTCGGCTCTTTTCGCCAGCAGCAGCACGGCCTGCCGTTCCCAGACGCGGTCGAGGTCGATGCCGCGCTGTTGTTCGGCGGGCCGCTCGTGACCCGGCTGGCGACGTTCGACGATCCCGCAGCGACGGTCGCGCTGGCGTCGGTCGCGGCGGTGGACGATGGCGAGCTGGGCGTGCTGGCGGCAGAGCTGCTTACCAGCTCGACGTCGGTGGCCGGCGCCCCAGGGTGGATCGAGCAGATTGGCGAGTCGAAGGTCGTCGGCGCCGCGGTGATGAGCGAGGCGGTGTTCGACGACGCTCGCACGGTCTTGCTGGAGAGTCGTCATCCCGATGGCGAGATGATGGCCGTCGGCGTGCTGATCGATCGCAATCTCGGCGGGCTGGCCAAGGACGTCCTGCTGGCTGAGTCAATCGAGCAGGTCGCGGGCGCGATCGGTCGCCACCCGACCGGCGAGAAGACCGAACTGGCGCTGGAGCAGATTGACCCCGGTGTCGCTGCCGGGCTGATTCGGGCGGCGATCGCCCGGACGGACATGACTTGGGATCCACCGGTTGCCGAGGACTTCTGGTCCGGGCGGGCGCTGGCGCTGCTGCGTGCCGACCAGACGCCGGGCGCGGTCGAGCCGCCGGACCCCACCGAGCTACCAGCCGCGGAGCGCGACAGGCTGCGCGATGAGTTCCTCTCATCGCCGGAGGGGCGCGAGTTCGCGCCCGACGGAGACGAGGCTTGGATAGCGTCGCTAGCGATCGACTTCTGCGCCGGCTACACGGACGGCGACCCGCTGCGCTGGAGCCCGGTGGTCGTCGAGCTGTTCATGACCGACTGGGTTCCACGGAAGGTTCTCACGACTCCTGGACTGCTCGACCGCTTGCCTGCAGCGCTTGATGCCTGGGTGCGTTTCGCTGCGCGCCGGCGCGGGATCCCCGACTGGGCTGCGAAGGAGACCCGAGGATCGATCGGCGAGTGGGTGAAGGAGATGGTCGACAGCGCCTCGGACCCCGCGGTCGGCGGGCCTTCCAAGCAGTTCCTGCTGGCGGCAAAAGCGGCGGGCGTCGACATCGAGAACGAGCAGGCCCTGAGCACTTTCATCAGTGGCTGGAACGCGCGCAGCGAGCCGGACCTTGCCGACCTCGAGGTACCGCAGGCGATCGAGCCAGACGAAATCCTCCAGCTGAAAGTCACGTTGAAGCGGATCAGCAAGCCGCCGGTCTGGCGCCGCGTCCAGGTCCGCGCCGATACCACGTTCGCGACGCTTCACCAGATCATCCAGGCGGCGTTCGGCTGGACTGACACGCATCTGCACGGCTTCGACTATCAAGGCGAGCAGATCGGCGTCCCGGATCCCGAGTGGGACAACGAGTGTGTCGACGAGGCCGAGACGACGCTCGACGAGGTGCTGCTCGGCCCCAAGGATCGCGTCCGCTACACCTACGACTTCGGCGACAACTGGGAGCACGACATCGTGCTCGAGAAGGTGATGGAGCCGGACGCCAGCGATGGACGACCAAAGCTTCTCACTGGCAAAGGCGCTTGCCCGCCCGAGGATTGTGGTGGCCCCTGGGGCTACGCCGAGCTGAAGGACACCGGCAGCGTCGACCCCGGGTCATTCGACCTGGAGCCAACCCAGCGACACGTCCGGGCGACCGGCCCCTGAACATCGGCTACCGACACAGCACCCCCAACAGCGCCCCGTCATCGTTTTTTGGGAGAACGCGGCCAGCGGGGTCGCCGTGACGGCTTCACGCGACCCGGCGGCACCAGCCGGCTGGGGCGGGCGCACGCATCTATGCGCCCAGGCACCCGCCCGCCCACGCTCGCATTGCGACTCAGTGGGAGGCTGGTCTTGGATCGGTGATGTCCGGCCGGTGGGGTTGGCTCTCGGTCGGTGGCGGGCTGACTCTCATTGCGACTGTCGACCAGGAGGCCTGACCGAGAATTCGCTGTGTCGCCCGTCACCGACCGAGGACCGCCGGCGTGACCTGATAAGAGCGTGGCAGCGCCCTAACTGAGTTGTGTCCGCCAGCAGTCCGCTTCGTCACTCGCAACGAAGGGAGCTGGGCACATGATCGTGATCGGGGCAGACACCCACAAGCGCAACCACACATTGGTCGCGTTGGATGGGCAGACCGGCGCGCTGCGCGGGCAGCGCGCGATCCCGGCCAGCGACGCGGGGTCGCTTGAGGCCTTGCGGTTCGCGGCCGAGCTGGATGAGGAGCGGGTGTGGGCGATCGAGGACTGCCGGCACGTCTCGGCGCGGTTGGAGCGCGCCCTGTTGGCGGCCGGGGAGCGGGTGATCCGGGTGCCGGCTGGGATGACCGGGCAGACCCGCAAGGTTTCCCGCGAGGCGGGCAAGTCTGATCCGATCGACGCTCGCGCGGTCGCGCTGGCGGTCGTCCGCGACGGCGTTGACAGTTTCCCGGTCGCGTTCACCGACGAGCAGGCGATGGAGATCCGCGTCCTGTCGGACTATCGCGATCAGCTCGTCTGCGAGCGCACCCGCATGATCAACCGCCTGCGCTGGCACCTGGTCACCATCGCCCCAGATCTGGAAGCGCAACTGCGTCCTGAGTCGCTGAAAGGCCCGCGGGTCTGCGCGCGCCTCTCTCGTCAGCTCGCGCGCCAGACCCCCAGCCCGCAACTCCGGGTCGCGCGGCTGCTGCTCAAACGCATCAGCGCGATCGTCGCTGAGGAACGCGCCCTGGTCGCCGAGCTCACCGCCCTGCTCAAGGACCACGCCCCGCAGCTGCTCGCCCAGTCCGGCTGCGGGACCGTCACCGCCGCGATCATCATCGGCCGGACCGCAGGGGCACAGCGGTTTCCCTCAGACGCGCACTTCGCCCGCCACGCCGGGACCGCCCCGATCCCCGCCTCAAGCGGCAACACCCAACGCCACCGACTGCACCGCGGCGGAGACCGCCAACTCAACCGCGCGATCCACATCATCGCGATCTCGCGCGCGAAAACTGACCCCGAGACACGTGCCTACCTCGCCCGCAAACACGCCGAGGGCAAGACCAAACTCGAAGCCATCCGGTGCCTCAAACGACACCTCGCCCGCCGCATCTGGCGCCTGCTCTACACCACCCAGATCCCGGCGGCCCCGCCCGTCCCGATCAATCGCTCAAACACGGAAATACCGACTTTCCCTTGACATAAGAGCAGCG
>DASYAP010000030.1:0-28804 GCA_036501265.1 Solirubrobacteraceae bacterium
GAACGCCGCCGCCGGGGTCGACGGAGTCACGTGGCGGGACTATGGGTTCGATCTCGAAGCGAACCTTCGCGATCTACACGCCCGGGTCCATCGAGGGGCGTACCGGGCGACGCCGACTCGCAGAGTGTTCATACCGAAGCCCGACGGGCGGCTGCGGCCGCTCGGGGTCGCCGCGCTGGAGGACAAGATCGTCCAGCGGGCGGTGGTCGAGGTACTGAACGCGATCTACGAGGAGGACTTTCTCGGTTTCGCGTACGGGTTCCGGCCGGGGAGACGTCCGCATGATGCGTTGGACGCGCTCGCGGTCGCGCTCGAACGAAAGAAGGTGAACTGGGTGCTCGACGCGGACATCCGCGACTTCTTCATCCAGCTCGATCAGGGCTGGCTGGAGCGGTTCCTCGAGCACCGGATCGCGGACAAGAGGATCCTGCGGCTGATCCAGAAATGGCTCAGAGCAGGAGTCATCGAGGACGGGGAATGGTCGGGGACGGAAGCCGGGACGGCGCAGGGAGCATCGGCATCGCCGCTGCTGTCAAACGTCTTCCTGCACTACGTGTTCGACCTATGGGCCGACCAGTGGAGACGCCGCCGAGCGCGCGGGGACGTGGTTCTCGCGCGGTTCGCTGACGACTTCCTGGCGGGCTTCCAGCATCGTGAGGACGCCGAGCGCTTCCTCGCCGATCTCCGCGAGCGGTTCGCGGGATTCGGCCTGGAACTGCATCCGGACAAAACGCGGCTGATCGAGTTCGGACGGTACGCCGCCGAACGACGCAGCACGCGTGGCGGCCGGAAGCCTCAGACGTTCGAGTTCCTGGGCTTCACGCATATCTGCGCGAAGGACAGGCACGGGCGGTTCAAGCTCAGGCGGGTCACGAGCAAGAAGAAGATGCGCTCCAAGCTCAAAGCGGTCAAGACCGAGATGAGACGACGGATGCACCTCCCAATCCCCGAACAAGGACGCTGGCTCGCCAGGGTCCTGCAAGGGCACTACAACTACTACGCAGTGCCCGACAACAGCGAGGCGATGCGTGTCTTCCGACGACGGGTCATCCACCACTGGCGAACCGCGCTCAAACGCCGCAGCCAGAAAGGCTGGACCACCTGGGAGCGGACCGACCGTCTCGCCGCGCGATGGCTACCCCAACCCCACATCCTGCACCCCTGGCCTGACAAGCGCTTCGACGCCAAAACCCGAGGGAGGAGCCCAGTGCGTTGACGCGCACGCTGGGATCCGTGCGGGGGGCCGCCGGCAACGGCGGTCCCTACCGCGATCGTGGGGCCAGCTCAACGAATGGCTCAGCGTCCGCCGCGAACTCCCGATTGGCGCTTTGTTGTGCGTGATCCACGGGCCGACTGCCGGGCGCAGGTGGGAGGCGTCGGCCGCCCGCAAGCAGTTGCATCACGCGGCCGCCGCGGCGGGTGTCCGACGGCGGTTCGCGCCCCACCAACTTCGCCATGCCCATGCGGTCGAGATGGCGCATGAGGGCATTCCGCTCGTGGTGATCCAGCGCCAGCTTGGTCACGCCAACCTTGGCATCACCAGCGTCTACCTGCAGGGCATCGACAACAGCGAGATCATCAGCACCGTCCATGGACGGCCGTCACAGACGATCTCGGCCACCGCCGGCCTAGAGATGACGCGATAGATCAAACTCGGTCGGCCTATCCGCGCCTGGCGAAGAGCAGAGGTGAGTTTGGGCCGCGGCGGGCTCCTGCCTTCGCGTCGCCGGGTGTCCGCGCACGGTGGTGGCGAACCTGTTGGCGGATCAGCTGTCGAGCTTGGTCGCCAGCAGCGTGAAGAGGATCGGGAGGGGCTGTCCGTCGAGGCGGAGCCGGTAGCGGCCGTCGGCTTCACGCGGAACGATTGGCGGACGAGGTGATTTGCTCGTCTCCACGTGTTCGGTGAGGGAGTCGATCCGCAAGCCAGCTTCGATCGCGGCGGTGATGGTCTCACCGAGACTGTGGGCGAAGTTGACGGTCTCGCTCGAGGGAAGTTCGGCACTCGGGTCGGCATATGTGCCTGGCTCGTTGAAGCGGTGCGGTCCGTCGAACGAGTAGGGGAAGTCGAGTGAGAACGGCTCCCGCTCGGCGACCATCGTGAGAAGCGGATGGACCTCAACGAGCACAAGGCGCCCACCGGGCCGCAGGGTCGCCGCGACCGCGCGCATCCATGCAGGGAGGTCTTCGATCCACCAGATCGCGCCGATCGTCGCGTACGCCAGATCGAAACGCCCGTGGAGGTCGGCGGGAATGCGGGCAGCGTCGGCTTGCACCCACGTGGCTTCGACGCCTGAGCGTCTCGCCAGATCCTGTGCCTTCGCGAGGGCGGCCGGGGAGAAGTCGAGGCCGGTTACCCGCGCGCTCCGACGCGCCAGCGAGATCGTGTCGAAGCCGATGTGGCATTGCACATGGATCACGTCCAACCCGTCCACACTGCCGACCGACGCGGTGAGCGCCGTCTGTTCCTCTTCGCCCAGCCAGTCGGCGCCGGCGATCAAAGCATCGGTGTCGTAGATCGGATCGTCGCCGTGGATCGCAGCTGCCCCGTCCCACCACGCGCGGTTCATCTCCAACGCATCGCCTTCCACGCGCGTATTGTCGTCGAGGATCCGTCCCGGAGCGAGGCGCCAGCTCCTCGGCTCGCAGCGCACGATCCCCGTAGCACTTGACAGCGGGGCCACGATGTGTCCCGACATCGACGGTCTGCGGGCACACGTGGCAGCCCTGCTCTCGCGATTCGTCGGGTGTCCGAGGCATTCCTGCCAAGCCCTGCGAAGCGCGGCAGGCAGGGCGGCGGGCCGCCTTCCAGCGAGGATGGCCCGCAGCTTCGTGATGAGGGTTCGGCTGATCCGGCGAGGCGGGTCACCGACCGCCGCACAGCCCCGCGGTTGCGGAGATCAAGGGCGCCGGGCGGGAGTGGACGGTGTCGATGATCTCGGCGCTGTCGATGCCCTGTAGATAAATCGAGGTGATCCCGAGATTGGCATGCCCTAATTGCCGCTGCGAGATCCAGCGCCTCGCCGATCCGAAGGCCAGCGCGCCACAGGATCACCACCAGCGCCCTCAACCGCGCCCCGTCGGGGCCGTCGCCCGCGGCTCGCATGACCGCCACGATCTCCTCGATCGTCGGCGGATCCGCCGGGTAATGCAGCCCCTTGTTCCTCGGCGCCCGACCGCGGTGATAGCCAGGCAGCGTCGCGGCGACCGGCGATGACCAGCAGCATCCAACAACACCGACTCCATCGTCCTCTCCTCCTCAGGTGTGATTGCAGGACCCGCTGATCATCACCCCGAGCCCGCCAAGCAGCATTGCAACTCAGACTTCCGCGCTCGCGGATTTCAGCAGCCCGCCGTGCCACAGCATCTGCTGCTGCAGCTCGTCCATCTGAGCACTCTCGGTTGCGGTCATCGCGGTCACCGTTAACGCCGGTAACTCGCTAGCCATATGCAATCTGCGAGACCGCTCCTTGGCCTTGCGAAGCGGCCATCTCGGCGGCGCATGTGACGGGGGCTCAGCGAAGCACCCTTATCGCCCCGCCAGCTATGAGGCGTTGGACGTCGGCCAACGTGGCCATCGAGGTGTCACCGGGCGTGGTCATCGCGAAGGCGCCGTGGGCAACTCCGTACGCAAGCGCTTGATCGACATCGCGGTCGCCTTGCATGAGACCGTAGAAGAAGCCCGAGGCGAAGGAGTCGCCACCGCCCACACGATCGAGGATCTCCAGCCGCTCCATCCATGGTCCGATGTGAGTGGTCGCGCGTGTACAGCACGCGGCGCCCCAGTCATTGATCGTGGCGGTGTGGGCCTGGCGCAGAGTGCTTGCGGCGATCGACAGCGTCGGATTTCGATCCAGCACCTGTCCGAGCAGGTTTGCGTACGCGTTTGAATCAAGGTGGAGCATGTGCGGGTCACCGGCCGCGAGTTGATATCCGAGGCCGGTAGAGAAGTCCTCCTCATTGCCGAGCAGCACATCCACCTCGTCGACCAGCCGCTGGTTGACCTCTGCGGCACGTTCGGGACCGCCGCGGTCCTTCCAAAGCGAGGGTCGGAAGTTCAGGTCGTAGGAGACGATCGTTCCGTGCCGACGGGCGGCCATCATCGCTTCCAGTGCCAGTTCGGCCGTCGTTTCGGACAGGGCGGCGAAGATGCCGCCGGTGTGAAACCAGCGAGCACCGTGCTCGCCGAACACTCGGTCCCAGTTGACTTCGCCGGGTCGCATCTGAGAGGCGGCGCTATGGCCTCGGTCCGAGCAGCCGAGCGCGGCCCTGACGCCGAACCCCCGCTCGGTGAAGTTCAGGCCGTTGCGGACGCGTCGACCGATTCCGTCGTAGGGGATCCAATTGAGCTGTGCCTGCTCGACTCCGCCTTGGCAGATCAAGTCCTCGATCAGCCTGCCGACCGGATTGTCGGCCAGCGCGGTAACGATTGCCGTTCGTTGCCCGAAACACCGCTTCAGCCCGCGGGCGACGTTGTATTCGCCGCCGCCCTCCCACACCCGGAACGAGCGGGTCGTGGCGATTCGACCTTCACCCGGGTCCAGCCGCAGCATTACTTCGCCAAGCGACACCAGGTCCCACCGGCAGTAATCCGCGTTGCGCAGCTCGAGCACGCTCACGACGAGGCCGGTGTGCACGCCGCTCGGGCCCTGCGTGCGAGCTCCGCGTAGTCAACCTCTCCGATCGTCCCGTTGCCGATGATCCAGCTGCCGCCGCAGCACAGCACGCTGGGCAGGGCGAGGTAGTCGCGCAGATTGGCCTTGTCGACTCCGCCCGTCGGGATGAACCGGAACTCGGGATAGGTGGCTGACACGGCCCGCAGGAATCCCATCCCGCCAACGGCGGCGACCGGGAAGATCTTCAGCGTGCGAAGCCCCAGTTGGTGTGCGCGGTCGATCTCGGTCGGCGTCGCAACCCCAGGGAAAAACGGTAAGTCCAGCTCACGACAGCATTCCACGACCTCCTCGTTGAGCGCCGGGGCGACCGCGAACGCCGCCCCGGCGGCCGCGGCAGCCTTCGCCTGTTCGCGCGTGCGCACTGTGCCGGCGCCAACAAGCAGGCCGTCCACCTTGCTAGCACGCTCGATCGCTGTGGCTGCATCGTCTGTGCGAAACGCGATCTCGATGCATGGCAGGCCAGCGGTCACGAGTACGCGCCCGACCCGCTGTGCCCGTTCGGCTGAGACCGTCGCGACCGGCAGGACTCGCAGCTGTGAGAGCCGGCCGAGAACGTCGTTCATCGAATCCGACGCGACGGCAGGGCGGGCGGATGCGTCGATCACGGCATCCCAGCTTGGTGGCGCACCTCGGGCCCGCGCACGTCCGGAGCGCTGGCGGCGCGAGCCTCCGGGAGTGTTCCGTTGCGCAACCCACCGCTCTCGGACACGGGAGCGAGGAGGCTCTCGCCAGAGGCGGGATCGAACAGCAACAGCCCGCGCGTGTCGATGCCGAGTCGTGCCTCCTCGCCGGCCGACGCGTGCGTTGTCGCGGGAAGCCGTGCAACTAGTTGGCGGCGCGCGTCGGACGCGAGCAGATCGGTGCGCAGCTGCATTCGAGAGGCCACCTCGAAGTAGGCGTAGACCTCGGACCCCATCGACTCGACGATCTCGATCCGAGGGGTGAGGCTCAGCATTCCGGTCCGTTCCCCGCCGAGTGCCAAATCGGCGAATCCCTCCGGGCGGATCCCGGCAATCACGTCGGCAGCCGTCTGTTCCCGGGGTAGCCGAGCTCGAACCGCGTCGGGCAGCTCCAGCTCGCCGAACGGCAGCTCGATCCGATCGGCCGACAGCCGAGCCGCCAGGAAGTTCATGGGCGGTGATCCGATGAAGCCAGCGACGAATAGGTTGGAAGGCTCGTCGTACAGCCGTTGGGGGGTAGCCACCTGCTGAATCAGCCCATCGCGCATCACCGCCACCCGGTGTCCGAGCGTCATCGCCTCCGTCTGGTCGTGGGTGACGTACACGGTTGTTGTGCCTAAGCGCTTCTGCAACCGCGCGACCTCGATCCGCATCTCGACCCGTAGCTTGGCGTCGAGGTTGGAAAGTGGCTCGTCCATCAGGAACGCTTGTGGATCGCGTACGATCGCGCGACCCATCGCCACGCGTTGCCGCTGTCCGCCAGAGAGCTTCGCGGGCCTCCGGTCGAGATGCTGTGTCAGGTCGAGGATCTCTGCCGCCTCCTGGACGCGGCGTCTGATCTCTCGCTTGTCCACCTTGGCGAGGCGGAGCGCGAAGCCCATGTTCTCGCGCACGGTCATATGGGGGTAAAGCGCGTAGTTCTGGAACACCATCGCGACGTCCCGCTGCTTCGGGGTCAGGTGGTTAACGGGTCGTCCTCCGATCCGTACAGTTCCCGAAGAGATCTCCTCAAGCCCGGCGAGCATCTGCAGCGCTGTCGTCTTGCCGCAGCCCGACGGTCCGACCAGGATCATCAGCTCGCCGTTCCCGATCGTGAGGCTGATGCCCTTCACCGCCTCAGTGCCGTCCGGGTAGCGCTTGGTCACGTTTTCCAGTTGGATCTCAGCCACTGCTTCTCCTTGGTCACCGTGAGGGAGGGCGGGTTCGCGAGGTGCTCACACGCTCTGTGAGACGATCTTCTCGAGCCCACTCTGGACGTTGTGTGCCGTCTGCTCGGGAGTCTGCGCGCCTCTGAGCATGGCGTTGAATTGGGCCGCCATCACGGTGGACATGTCCTTGTAGAACGGGCTCCTTGGCGGCGTTATCGTCTGCATCACCTCGGCCTTGGCAAGGTTGATCGCGGAGAACGGGTACTTGGCCGCCAAGCCTCCATCGTTGAGTACGGAGAGTCGGGTCGGGTTGTACTGAATCGCCTCAAACGTCTGCGTCTGCTGCGCCGGGCTCGTCATGTACTGCACGAGCTCCCAGCCCGCCTCTTGATTCGGCGAGTTCGCGTTGATGTACAGGTTCCATCCGCCACCCACGTTCACTGGCGAGATCGAAGTGGATGCACGCGGAAGCGGTGCGACACCCACCTGCGAAGGATGGATCTTTGCCCCGGAGCCCGTTCCCTTCGGATTGGCGATGTCCTCGAACTCATACGTCCAGTTGCGCAGGAACACGGCGTCGCCGGCGATGAACGGCGCCTCCGCGTTCGGCTCCTGGTAGTCCGCGACCGCTTCCGGGGAGATTCCCTTGGTGATCATCGAGCGCTCGATCGTTAGACCCTCGATCGCCCGGGGCGAGGTGGCGGTGACGGTCTTGCCGTCGGTGATCGTGCCACCAGAGGTCTTGACGAACTCAATCCCGAGCAGCGTCCCCCCCTCGAAGTTGGCGCCACTGAACATGAACCCGTACTTGATCTTCTGATCCTGCATCACCTTGAGCGACATTTCCTGCAGCTCGCTCCAAGTCTGCGGAGGCGCGGAATAGCCGGCGCGTTCAAGGAGGTCCTTTCGATAGAACAGGTAGCCGTCATCCATATAGAACGGGACGCCATAAAGCTTTCCGTTCCACGTGCAGGATTGGATCATCGACGGCAGGAAGTCCGCCTGCGCCGAAGTCGGGAACTTGTTGGTGAGGTCCGCGAGCCAGCCCTGTGAGCCGAACTGAACGCCCCAGGAGACGTCGCCCGCGATCACATCCACGACATCCGTGCCCGCTCGGAGCTGCGTTCGGATGTTTGTGAGGTACGTGTCTGTGTCGCTGTTCTCTTGGACGTACTTCACCTTGAACTTGTGCTGCGCATCGAACAGGGTGAACGGCTGCTTCTGACCGCTGGCCGTGAACGCAGGTACCACGTCGCTGGTCGTCCCGAGCGCGATGTTCCCGACGCCACGGTTCAGGCCCCCTGAAGATGAGGAGGACGAGCCGCCACAGGCGGCTAGGCCGAGCGCCGACATAGCAGCGAGGGCAGAGCCGCCCTGCTTTAGGAACTGCCGCCTGTTGGTAGCGACGTACAAGTTCAATGTTGGGATCTGGTCGTCTGTCCTCTTCACTTTGGTCCTCCTTTGATATCTGGTGCCCCCGGGTTGCCGCGGCCCGCGGTCCCTACACCTAGTGCCTTGAGCCGGCGGTAAGGCGGCGCGGTTATCCGACCACCGCCCCAGCGGTCAGCCCCGACACGATCCGCCGCTGGAAGAACAGCACCAGCAGCAGGATCGGGATCGTGACGACGAGCGCAGCGGCGGCCTGGGCGCCGTAATCGGGCACGAGCCGGCTCTGCTCGAAATTGGGGATCAGAACCGTGACGGGCCACTTGCTCGCGTCGAACAGGAACGTGTTCGCGAACAGGTACTCGTTCCAGGTCGAGATGAAAGTGAGAATCGCGGCGCTAACGACTCCGGGGGCCGACAGCGGCACGATTACGTGCCAGAAGGCCTGCAGCGTGCTCGCCCCGTCGACTTTCGCGGCACGTTCGAGGTCGGGCGGGAGCTGACGGAAGAATGCCGCCAGGATCCAGATCGCCAGCGGCAGCACGAACACCGTGTCGGTGATGATCACCGCGAAATATGAATTGAGAAGCCCCAGTTCCTTGAACTGGATGAACATCGGCGCGATGATCGCCACCATTGGGAAGAACGAGATCGCGAGGATCCCGGCCATGATCGTCGTCCGAAACCTGAACCTCAGCCGGGAAAGCGCGTAGGCTGCCGGCCCTCCGATCAGCAAGGTCACGATCGTGGTCGCGCCGGCGATAATGAGGCTGCTCTTCAACGAGCCCAGGAACTGTGAGTCTTTGAAGATCGTGGTGTAGTGGGAGAAGGTGAGCGAATGCGGGAGCAGCGTCGACCAGTGAGGGAAGGTGTTCAGTGCGCTCGGCGGCTCCAGGCTGATCTTCAACACGAGCAGTAGCGGTAGAACCACCGAGAGCAGGATCACGGTGACGCCGCCCCAGAGCACCAGGTCGACGCGTTGGCGGCGCTTAGCCGCGTGATGGCCAGGCTCGATCCGCCCAGCGCCCCCTGGATGGCGGAACGCACGGCTCCTGCGGACGGCGCTTACCTCAAACTGGGTGGACATCTCAGGCATCCTGCACCGTGCGGACACCGAAGCCCTTGATGTAAACGAGCGCGATCGCGAGCGAGGTCGCGAACGTGAACACCGCCGCGGCGGTCGCGGGGGGGAAGCTCAGCACGTCTCCGTTGATCACGCCCTGGTACACGTACGTCGACAGCGACTTGATGTTGTTCTCGGCCATCACGTAGAACAGGTCGTAGACCGCCCAGGCCTGGAGCGTCCTGAACAGCAGCGAGACGAGCAGCGCCGGCTTCAGCAGCGGCAAGGTCACGCGGAAGAAGCTCTGCACCGGCGTCGCCCCGTCCACCTTCGCGGCTGCCAGCACGTCGTTAGGAATCGTCTGCAGCCCCGCGAGCAGCAACAGCGCGATGAACGGGACGGAGGTCCACACATCGACCACGATCACGCCGATCAGCAGGTCGGTGTTATTCGACAGGACCGAGCTCGAGCTGCTGATCAAGCCGACCTGCTGGAGCAAGAAGCCGAGGATCCCGAACGGCGACTGCAGCATCAGTCGCGCGAGCACAGCCGCGATCGCAAGCGGAAACCCCCACGGGATCAGCACGATCGCGCGCATGAAGCCGCGCCCGCGGAATCGGCGGTGCAAGATCAGCGCGACCCCCATCCCAATCACGAGTTCGATCGGAACCGCGACTACGGTGAAGATCGCCGTGTACTTGAGCGACTGGGCAAATACCGGGTCGCTGAACAGCGCTGAGAAGTTCCTGAGTCCCGCGAAGCCCCCGGGATTTGAGAGCGACGAGCTCGCGGTCGAGTGATGCAGGCTCAGCCACATGGTCTCGAGCACGGGCAGGAAAGCGACAGCCAGAACGATGACGACCGTGGGCGCGACCATCGCCCAGGCCGTGTGCCGCTCGCTGCGACTCCGCGATCGCTGACGGCCGAGGCGCACGGCGGCTGTGCTCATCGAGAGGCCCTGCCGGTGACCGCGATCACGACGCCTTCGTCCGGCCCCACGGTGATTACGTCGCTGACGCTCTCCCCGGATCGCCCCGAGTCCGTTGAGAGGTCGATCATCCCGTTCTCGCCCAGCGAGAGCCGGCGCGGCTGGGAAGTCAAGTTGAGCGCCACCAGCTTGCGCTCATCGACCGCGATGCGCTCGTAAGCGAGACAGTGCTCGTCACTCGCTGGATGGCGCCGGTAATCGCCGAAACGCAACGCATCGCTGTGCCTACGCAGCCCCAGCAGCCGCCGGTACAGATTCAGGCTCGATCCCCGGTCAGCCAGCTGCGCCTGGACGTTGATCGTCTTGTACTCACGACAGACCGGGAGCCAGAGATTCTCCGCCCCAGCGGTCGAGAAGCCCCCGTTGGCTGCGCCCGTCCACGGCATCGGAGTACGCGTCGGGTCGTGCGTGACGCCTCCCGCCAAGCCGAAGTGGTCACGCTGACGTTCGACGGGAACGTCCTGGTCGACCATCCCGAGCTCGTCCCCGTAAAAGATCGTTGGTGAGCCGCGTAGCGTGAGCAGAAGCATCGTCGCGACGCGTGCCTGCCGTCTTCCGATCCTCGTTGCAAGCCGCCGCCGGTCCTGGTTGCCCAATGCGAGTATCGGCCACGCCCCTTCGGGCAGTGCCGCCTCGAGTGAGGCGATCGCTGCAGCCAGGTCGGCCGCGTGCCAGGGAGTCTCGATCAGCCGGAAGGCAAATGGAAGATGGAGCTCGTCGAGCTCCGTGCCGTAGAACTCGGCCCATCGCGGCCAATCCAATGCCTCGACCTCGCCGATCGCGACGCGCGGGCCGTCGTACTCAGCGAGGACACGGTTGATCGACCGCAGGACGTCGTGAAGATCCGGATGTAGGCGGTCGTTGACGTGCAGCTGCGAATAGAACTCGTGAGCTTGTAGCTCGTACGGATTCACCTCAGGGTTCGGGTTCGGCGGGTTGTCGCGCAGCTGCGGATCCTTCATCAGCATGTGAGCGACATCGACCCGGAACCCGTCGACTCCTCGGTCAAGCCAGAAACGCAGGACGCCGAGCATCGCCTCGCGTACCTCCGTATTGCGCCAGTTCAGGTCTGGCTGCTCCTTGAGGTGGGAGTGCAGGTAGAACTGCCCTGTGTGCTCGTCCCACTCCCAGACTGACCCGCTGACCTCGCTCAGCCAGTTGTTCGGATAATCCCGGCCCGGCGCTGCATCCGCCCACACGTACCAATCACGCTTGGGGTCATCGCGCGATGACCGTGACTCGAGGAACCATGGGTGCTGGTCAGAGGTGTGATTCGGGACGTAGTCGGCGATGATTCTGAGGCTGCGCCGGTGCGCCTCGGCGATCAGCCGGTCGAACGTCGCGAGGTCGCCGAACACGGGGTCGATGTCCATGTGGTCGGTGATGTCGAACCCCTGGTCGAGCAGCGGCGAGCCGTAACAGGGGCCGACCCACACCGCTGTGACGCCGAGCGTTCCGGCGAGGTAGTCGAGCGACTCGATCAAGCCCTCCAAGTCCCCGATTCCGTCGCCGTTCCCGTCTCTGAGGCTTGGGAGATGGTTCTCATAGAGCACCATCTCGTGCCACCACCGCGTGCCTGACCCCTCACAAGCAGTAGCCGCGCGCCACGTGTCCGAGGTCGCGCTCATCCCGCGACCTCCGTCGCCTCGGCGGCGTATGCCGCGAGCGCCTCGCGATCCAGCTCGACACCGAGTCCGGGCACCGTCGGCAACGGCAGCGCTCCGTCGACCATTTGCAGGCGGTGATCGGTCAAGTCCTGACGAAGCCCTGAGGCGGATAGCTCCGCCGGGAGGAACTCGATGTAGTCGCAGTGCGGCGTCGCGGCGGCGAGGTGCAACGCAGCGGCGATCGAGATCTCCGTCTTCCAAAGGTGCGGCACGATGCGTCTGCCACGCTGCGCCGCGAGCTCGCACACTCGCCGCGCCTCGGTCAGCCCCCCCACGCGGCCGATGTCCGGCTGCACGAACGCGACCGATCCCCGGTCCATCAAGTCGATGTGCTCAAAGCGCGTGGTCAGCCACTCGCCGGAAGCGATCGGGATCGGCTGCTCGTCGGCGAGCCGTCGGTATCCGTCGAGGTCATCGGGCCAAAGCGGCGTCTCGACGAACACGAGGTCGAAGTCCCGCCAATCGCGCAGGACTCCGAGCGCAGTGTCCGCGTTTGGGAACGCGTACTGCACGTCCACGAGCAGATCGATGTCCGGCCGGATCGCGCTGCGCACAGCCGCCAAGACTTCGGTGCTGCGCTCCCACGGCTCGCGCAACCCGTTGTGGGCGTACGGGCCTTCCAAGGTGACCTCGGCCTTGATCGCGCGAAATCCGGCGGCGACCGCGCGCCTGGCCCAGTCCACCATCGACTCCAGGTATTCCTCGAATGACGAAGTCTCCGGCTGAAGGGATGCGTAGGGGAGCACGCTCTGGCGCACCGCCCCGCCAAGCAGCTCGTAGCACGGCTTCCCCAAGGCCTTGCCGCGCAGATCGTGAAGTGCGATGTCTAGCGCACCGATCGCGTTGATCACCGCACCGCGGCGGCCGTTCATGGCAGAGCCCACGTACATGCGCTCCCAGATGTCCTCCACGTCGAGCGGGTCGATGCCGATCAGGAGCTCGCGCAGCCCCAGCCCCATGTTGTGGGTACCGGGCGCCTCGATGCACGCCCGCGCGATCCACGGATTCACGTCCGTCTCGCCGACACCGGAGATGCCCTCATCGGTGTGGATCTCAACGACGATGTCGTCCTGCGCGGAGCTCGCGGCCGTCGTATCGAACGCGGGCTGCAAGAGAACGTAACAATCGATGCCGGTTATCCGCAAGCCGATTCCTTTCGATTAACCGAGGTCTTGAGCCAGAAGACGGTGTTGGGAGCGGGGCTCGACGGCCCACCGACCCCGTCGGCTTGTGCCGGTCTTGGACGACCAGGCCCGGGACGCTCCGCCGTTTGGCCCAGCGCCGGATCGACCGGTGGCGCCGCAAGCGACGCCAGCGCTCCCCGACCAACACGCTGCAGATCGCGCAAGTACCCGGGATGCGCATGCCTGTGCTCGCTCGTCTGGCCCTGCTCAAGGGCAAGCCGCCTGGTGTCTTCGTAGGCGCCCAGCAGTTCGTCGATCAGTTCCGCCGCCGACACGTCGACGAGCGGGGCCCGGCACGGATCGGAACTGCAGGAGCCGATCTGAGCAGGACGATGCATGGGTTCGCTCGATCCGGCCGGCATCAGAAGTCGTTTGCACCTTTGGCGAGGAGACCGCCATCGACAACGAGGTGCGAGCCGGTGACATAGGACGCCCCGTCCGACCACAACCACACCACGGCGTTTGCAACTTCCGCGGGAGTGCCAAGCCTGCACAACGGAACCTGTTCTTGGGCGCGCTCGACGATGCGATCGCGCAGCCGACTCCGCTGCTCCGCTGGCGCAGTGACCGTCAGCAGTGGCGTGTCAATCGCGCCGGGAACGACGGCATTGACTCGAATTCCGGCGCTTGCATAGTCAAGCGCGAAACTCCGGACCATCGCCGAGATGCCGCCCTTCGAGGCGGCGTACGCAGCGCTGTTTCCTCCCGCAAAGCCAACGAACGCGGATGGAGAGGAAGTGCACACGATCGACCCGCCAATTCCGGCGCTCAGCATCTCCCGGATCGCTATCCGCGCGGTGAGGAATGCGCCGGTGAGGTTGACCTCAAGCGTCCTATTCCAGTCCCCGAGCGATATTTCATGGGCTGGGGCGTTGATCTCGATCCCCGCATTCGCCAGAACCGCGGTCGGCACCCCAAGACGCTCGCGACAGCGCTGCAGCGCCTCTTCGACCGCTGGCTCGGACCGAACATCCGCATTGATCGCGAGGACATCGTTCGCGCCTTCACGTGTTGCGCGCGAAGCGACGTCGTCGAGCTGAGCTACGTCGACATCGAGCGCCGCAATGTTGGCTCCCTGGCGGGAGGCTGCGAGCACCACGGCAGCCCCGATCCCCGAGCCGGCTCCCGTCACCAGCGCGGTCATCGCCGTCATCCAAAACCGTCCGGACCAGCCGGCTCGAGGAAGTTGCATATATGCCCGCGCAACGTCTCAAGCAATTGCGCCTCGTCGCGACGCTGCAGGACGACGAGGAGCTCTTCGTGCTCGTCGGCGATCTCCTCGAGTCGTGAGTGAATGGGAGCATCACGTCGGAAGTACGCCCGGACGCGCGGCTGGATCGATCGCCAGATCTGGAGGCAGTGCCGCTGACCGGACCGTTCGATGACGAGCTCGTGGAAGCGCACGTCCGCTTCTGCGAGCGCGTCGAGATCACCGTTCGCGCCCGCTTGGCGCATCGTCCGCACCAGCTCGCCGAGCGCCGCGAGATTCTCCGCGCTCAGCAGCGGCAGCGCGCGGCGGAACGCAAATGTCTCCAGCGTGAGCCGGATTGGCACCAGCACCTCCGCGATCTCCTCCTGCGAGATCCCCAGCACCTCCGTTGCGCGGTAGGGCAGGGACGCGACCAAGCCCTCGTGCTCGAGCTGGCGCAATGCTTCGCGCACCGGCGCCCGGCTAATCCCTAGCTGCTCGGAGAGCTCGGCTTCCTTCAACCGGTCGCCCGGTTGAAGGCGACCACCGATGATCGCACCGCGGAGCGCGTCGGTCGCGCGCTGCCGCATCGAAGCCGGGGCGAGGAGCGGAAGAACAGAATTATTTGCCATAGGGTGATTGTCTAGGAAACATTGTCGACAATCTATCGGTAGTCTCCACCACGTGTCAAGAGCTCCAAAGGGCGTGGAGACGCGCGAAACGAACCTGGAGAGCCGATGAAGCTCGGTGCCCATATTTGGGTTATCGCCGACGGCTACATCCCGCCAACGAGTACTGGGCCCGAACCGGCGATGACGAGTCACGACAGCGCCTGCATCCTCAACGCCAACGACGAGGACGCTCGGGTGGAGGTATTCCTCTATTTCACCGACCGCGAACCAGCCGGCCCGTACACGATCAACATCCCGGCGCGGCGTGCCCACCACCAGCGGTTCAACGACCTAAAGGACCCCGAGCCGATCCCAATCGACGTCGACTATTGCTGCGTCATCCAGAGCGACAAGCCGATCGTCGTCCAACACACGCGGCTGGACTCTCGCCAAGCAGCAAACGCCCTGATGTCGACGATCGCATTTCCCGCAGGCTGACGGTCAGCCGTGCCTCGACGCGGGACCGGACTTGTCCGGACTAAGGGGCGTCCCCCTGGCGCCGCCGAGATGGCCACTTCGCAAGGGGAAGGAGCGGTCTCGCAGATCGCGCGTGACTATCGAGTTCCCGGCGTTGCAGTGACCGCGATGACCGCAACCGAGAGTGCCCAGATGGACGAGGACCAGCAGCTCGTCGGCTGGTGGCAGCGGCGCCTGCGTCGCCGGATGGTGCAGAAGTGGCGCTGCGGGTCGCGCCTCCAAGCCCGAGGCAACGCTCGCCCGGGCGCGAGCTGGTCCCGCTTTCGTCGTGCCGGGGTAATCGGCGACGATCCCGGCGGAGTACTGCCCAGCGCGGAACTCGGGATCGGAAACGCTGGTCTACTTTCGACGACTTGCTGCGCGCCGGGGCGTTCGATAGGGGAGCTGGCGCCGCAGATATTCGTCGAAGCGAGGCGCGGTGAAGTCGGTGTGGCCATAGTCCTCGGTCGCGTAGATCAGGCCCTTCTCGAGCAGGCTCTGGCGCACGGGCGAGAGTGCTGTCGTGGGCCGGCCGACCTTGCGGGCGATATCTCCAGAGCGGTAGGGGCCGATGCCGAGCTCTGCCATGGCCTGCATGTAGCGCCGCTCGGTGTTAGTCGCGCGCTGGATCCGCACCTCGTACATCGTCTGATCGAGCGCTGCCTGAGCGGCGGGCTTGGCACGCTCGATGTCGATCGGCGACGAGACGGCCAGATTCCAGGCGTGCTTGCCCAGCTGCTGAATGTAGAACGGGTAGCCAGCGGTCCACTCGAGCGCCGCGGCAACCGCGTCGGCAGTGAACGCGACGTCCTGGGCCCTCGCTGGCTCCACGAGGGCGGCCGTGGCGTCGGCTTCTGAGAGGTTGCCGATCACGGGGAAGGTGAACAGGTGCTCGGCGTAGCTGCGGGCGTCGCCGGTGAGCTTAGGGATCTGTGGCAGCCCGGCGGCGACCAGTGTGATTGGGAGGCTGCGCTGCGTCGCACGGTGAAGCGCGCTGATCACAGCTCGGAACTGCGTTGCCTGCGCGAACTGGACCTCGTCGAGCAAGAACACGACGCCGCTGTGATCCGCGCGCGCCACTTGGCCCAGCTGGAGGAATAGCTGCGAGAGATCGCTGGCGAGGGTCGCCTCGTCGGCACGGCGCAGATCTATCGCCAGGCCGATGCCCTCAGGCCCGGTGAGCTTGATCGACTCGAGCTGACCGAGCGCGCTTCGGATCGTCGCGAGCATCCGAGCGGTGAGCTTGAGGCGCGATAGCGCGGACTGGGCATCTCGCGCAAGCTCGCCCGCGAGCGCGGCCCCAGGTGTCAGCTCGTGGTAAAAGGTGAGAAACCCAGAAGCCTCGGCCTGATCCTCGAACACGTTGAGCAGCGCGGTCTTGCCGACGCCCCGCAACCCACGGACGATCATGCTCTGCTCAGTCGCGCCCCGCGCCAAGCGCCCAACCAAAATGCGGAACTGCTCAAGCTCCGCGGCGCGTCCGGCGAGCTCCGGAGGGCGCGAGCCGGCATTCGGCGTGTAAGGGTTCTTGATCGGATCCACGGCTATCCAGAGTTATAGCGGCTTATAGCCAGATTACCTATAGCGGTAGATAACTCGCTAGAAGCTGCCGCCACCGTGCCGGCCCGAAACCTTTGTGAAGGCCGTAAGCGCTCGTGAGAAGTCGTACGGGAGCCGCCGCTGGGCAGGAGCCGACGCCTTCCCGGCCGGGCGTCCCGCTGGCTCCTCAGCCCCAGAAAATGCCGGTTGGATCGGCGTCGATCTCGGCTAGAAGCGGGTCGATGCTCGCGCTTGGTTCGATGTTGTCGTAGGGCCACCAGCGCTCGTTGCGGTCACAGCAATACAGCGACCAGCGGCCAGCCGACGGGTCGTAGCGGAGCTTCGCGACCTTCATCCTGGTCCAGTCGGGTCCGATCAGCTCAGGGCTCCACGGAGGGCGGCGCTCGACGATCGTGATGGAGTTGCCCCGTCGCGAGCACTCGAGTCGCACCTCGTCTCGATGCTCTTCCGGCACGCGCGATTGACAGAAAACCTCGACCGCGGCCAGCGCGGCTTGGCGGGGATCTGACGGCACGACGAGAACCTATCGGAGCTGGACTAGCACGCCAGTGGAAGGGCGCGTCGTCGCGTTATGAGAAGTTCCGCGAACATGCTTGCCGCCATCCGGGCACGGATCTGGCGCATGTGGCGAGCTTCATCAAACAGATGCGTGTAGACGTTCAGCGTGATCGTGGGGCTGGCGTGGCCGAGGATCCGACTGGTCTGCACGACGTCCAGTCCCAGGTCGAGGATCAGATGGCTGGCAAAGCAGTGGCGCAGATCGTGGTTGCGCAGCGCCGGACCGGTCCCGTCGTCGATCCCGGCGCGTTGCGCCGCGCGTTGCAGCCCGCGGCGGGTGATGTTGCGGTGGCCGTGCGGCGTCCCGTTGGCTGTGACGAAGACCCAGTCTGAGGTGGCAGCGAAGGGCGTGCGGTGTCGATGCTCAGCAAGCAAGTCCGCAAGCTGCGGGACAAGAGGCACGTCGCGGACCGACGCCTCGGTCTTGGTGCGCACTCGCTGCGGCGGCGCGCCGTGGTGGGCCCGCGAGAGCTGCGCACGGACACGAATCACGCCCTGGTCAAAGTCGATGTCGTCCCAAGTCAGCCCTAGCAACTCGGAGATCCGCAGCCCGGTGTACGGGGCTGTAGCGACCATGAGCCGGTCGCGCTCGGTGCATGCCGCAAGCAGCCGTTCCAGCGCCGACCTTAGCCTCGAACCGCTCAAGCCACCAACCGGCGATGGTGCCGAACCGCACTCGCGCGGAGGCCGGCGCAGCACCGGCCTCCGCGGCTGCGATCAGCGCCTGGCGCTGCGATCGCGCCAGCGCCAGATCGGACCCGACCGTTCGATACCACTGCCTGCCCGCGCGTCTGCAGAGGACCGCATACGTGCCGTTGGGCAGCGGATAGATCCCGCGTTCCACCCGCAGCCGCCGTCGGCTGCTCCTCGACCCCATCTTCCCGCCTCCTTTCGCGGAGGCGAAAACCCTAGGGCGCGCGCCGAAAGGTGACGAAAAGGTGACGATCCCCCGACGGTAACCAGCGTGTGTCCCGCGTGCGCATCAGAGCAGGCCAGATTTGCAGGAGCTTCCGATGGAGCTAGCCGGGCTCGAACCGGCGACCTCCTGGGTGCGATCCAGGCGCTCTCCCAACTGAGCTATAGCCCCGCGCGGCGGGTCGGCCGCCCGGCGCGGTCAAGTTTAGCCGCGGGCCGGTAGGCCCTCCGGCCTCGCGGGTGGCGCGGGCTATCTGGCTTCATTGACGGTGATCGGCGCGCGGCAATATGGCCCACCGGCGTTGCTCGGCGTGCGGCAAGGCGATTTCGCTAAGGGAATCGATGAAAATCGCCGATACGCCCAAAAGAGGAGTAACTCGTTTGAGCCTGCGCGCACGTCTAATTGGTCTTTTTCTCCTGTTGGTCGGAGTCCCCGCGGTGCTGGTCTCGGTGTTCGTATTCGCCCAGCCGGGGGTCGTCGGGTTGACGGTCGGGGTGCTGGCGCTGGCGCTTGCCTTCGGGATCGCTGCGGCAGGAGCGGTGATGCGGCACGTGGAGCCTCGGCTCGAGGAACTGGCGCACCAACGACGCAGACTTCGCGAGTCGATCCGCCGCACGGGCCAGACCCTCGCTTCCAACCTCGATCGTCCAGCGTTACTCGAGCTCGCGCTCAAGACGGCCGTCGACGCGGTTCACGCCAGCGGAGGCAGGCTGGTCGTCAGCGGTTCGCCGGACGAGGCCGTGGACACCGGGACCATCGGATCACTCGCGGGTCTGGAGCGCCCGATCGAGGACGCCGAGCGCTTGGCTCTCCACAACGGCAGGATCGGCGAGTCACGAGCTGGCCAGACGTTCGTCGCGTCGGTGGCCCTTCGCCCAGCCGATCGCCAAGGGCGTCTATACGGGCTGATCACGGTGGGCCGTAACGGTCGGGCGTTCACCGACGCAGAGCGCGAGCTGCTGGCACTGCTGGCGGCACAGACGACGCTCGCGCTCGAGAATGTTGATCTGCACTACCAGGTGCGCCGGCAGGCCGTGACCGACGAGCTCACCGGGCTGGGCAACTACGCGCGTCTCCAAGAACTGCTCTCAAACGAGGTCGAACAGGTCAGGCGCTATGGGGATCCCGTCGGTTTGCTGATGCTCGACCTCGACGACTTTAAGTCGATCAACGACACCTTCGGGCATCAACAGGGCGACGCGGTGTTAAGAGCGGTCGCGCGGGCACTGAGCGAGAGTTGCCGCGAGGCTGATACCCCGGTCCGCTACGGCGGCGACGAGCTGGCCGTGATCCTGCCTCGGACACCGCTGGAAGGCGCGCTCACGATCGGCGAGCGAGCGAGGGCGGCGATCGAGGGCCTGCGGGTTCCGCGGCTCGGCGGTGACGGTTCGTTGCGGGTAACGGCCAGCATCGGAATCTCCGCGTCGGCCAAAGGGGACAAGGAAGCGTTGATCTCGGATGCGGACAGGGCTTTATACATCGCCAAGCGCGATGGCAAGAATCGGACTGCGAAGGCAAATTCCGAGCCCGCAGGCGTTCCCGGCGAGTAGCCTTTGCGCCCATGGGCATCCTGGACGACGCAATCCGCGAACATCTCGAGCTAAAGCGACAGCACGGAGGGGATCCCTCTGAGATTGACCGTTTAGAACGCGAGGCACTCGGGCCCGTACGGCGCCAACCTCTCGATTCGGCCGATCAAGAACCGGTCTCCATAGCCGAGGTCGACGATCGTTCGACTGAGTCCCAAGAAACGGGAGAACTGGGTGAATCGGACTCCGAGGAGTACTCCGACGAGGCCGAAACCGGTGACTGGGGCGAGCCTTTCGAGGACGGCTTTGAACGGCCAGGCTCTCGAGCGTCGAGGGGTGGGCCGCGTCCCGCGACGTCAGAACACGAATCCCCCGAGGCGTCCTCCACCTCTGAACACGAAGGCGAGCGTGGACTTCTCCGCTGGAGGCGATCTCGGAGAGAGAGCGTCGCGCCTGAGGACGCGCCACCGACGCAGGCGGAACCGCCAGAACCGCCAGAACGAGCATCCGCTGGCGAGGAAACGGTCGAGTACGGCGTCGACGACGCGCTCGCCGCAGAAGGCGGCAAGCCCCAGGAACCTCGTGCCGATCGCGCATCGTCGGAGGAGGAGGATGTTCTCGAGGAGACCCCCGAGTTCCTCCAGGATGCGCCCGAGCACGACCGCTTGTGGTTCGAGCAGCGCCCGCCCCGGGACTTCGACTTCGACGATTGACCTCGGTTACCCGCCGGCGTCGTTAGTCGCGGCGGCGTGAGTTTCGACACGGGGTCCGCACCCTCTGCGGTCCTCAGCTCCCAGATCCACGCCTCTACACTCGTGCCGCACGGGGCCATAGCTCAGTTGGGAGAGCGCCTGCTTTGCAAGCAGGAGGTCACGGGTTCGAATCCCGTTGGCTCCATAGCGCAAAATGGCTGCAAATCCGTGCTGTCTGAGCTAACGCTGTAGCCGAGACGGACTGATTGGTCATCAAAATTGGTCATCAAACTAGCCGCCAGCAGTAGAGCGACTCCATCCGGGCCGAAAAGCGCGCTGACGGCGATGCGTCGGTTCGCCTAGCGCGTCCCCAGGAGACAACTCCGGAGGATCCTCAGCTAAGGACGGCGTGTCGTTTGGAATCCTTAGGGTCGACGCGATGCCAATGCGCGCACCAAAGACTGAAGCCGTCTCAGAGAGCGCGGTCCACCGAGTGATGGCGCAGTTCAACGATCTCGGGTGGGCACCACCGAGAACAAGTCCCACGATCTCGGGACCGACATCTTCCTGCAGGTTCGCGACCGGCGGTTCGACCTCGGAACCATGGTGGGCGCTCAAGTGAAGTCCGGCCGATCGTATTTCAGACGGCCCAAAGGCGATCCTTCAGCGCCCAAAGGCTGGTGGTACCGGGAGGACAACAAAGATCACTTTGACTACTGGACCGGCCATGCTCTGCCTCACCTTCTCGTGCTTCACGATAAGGCGACCGGCGCGTCGCACTGGGTGCACGTCACGGCGTCCGCAGTCAGGGACACCGGCAAAGGCGCGAAGGTTCTCGTGCCGGCCGCCAATACGCTAGACGCGACTCACCGCGAGCCGCTCATGGCCGTCGCCGCGACGGGGCGCCCGGACGTTCCCTTGGAAGGGACCTCGTGGTCAGGCGGTGAGCCAACGGCGTCCACCGATCGACTCCGCTTCGCAATGATCGCACCGCGCCTGATCCCGACTAGGCAGCGAGGCTGGTCGGGCGACGCTCCCGGTCCTGAGCAGGTGGTCGCCCTGATGGCACGTGCGGGTTTCAACATCGTTGACGGCCTGAGACCTGCGACAAGCGACTTCCTTCGGCCTAAGAGTGCTGGTCGCATCCCCTCCGCCGAGGAGGCCCGCGAGTCAGCACACTGGCGTTGGCGTTTCGTAGCGGCATTCGAGGCGCGGATCCTTCGCGACGACTGGACTCTGCTCCGAGAAGCAGTCGAGACTGCCGACACCCCGGACAGAAGGGTCGCAGCGACCGTCGCTCTGGCGGCTACATCTGTCGAGGATGGAAGCTATGGCGCGGCGGTCAACGATTTGACCGCCGTCATCGACGAGGACGACGCAGCACCAATCGACGCCGCGTGGCTGCACATCCAACGAGCCCGCGCCCACCTAGAGCTTGGGGAGCTTCCCGCCGCCCGCGCGGACGCCGACCGGGCACTCGGCGCACGGAACCTGGCTCCGCACGATGTCACAGCCTCGGCAATTTCCGGTGCGGCGCAAGCGCTGATCTACAGCACCGCCTCCTGGGAGCAGAAGGACTTTGGCTCTGTCATCCAAGCGACCGACACGGCAGTATCGTGGTGGCGCGCGCAGACGGCCCTTGGCGGGCTGGAAGCCGTCACCGAGAGAACGTTCAAAGCTTGGGCAGACGATCACAGCATCAGCGTCGGCCAGGCGGACGACGCCAACAACCTGCTCTACGCCGCAGCCCTTGCCGCCGGCCACGCAGGCGACCACGGCGCGTGGCGATACGTCTTCACGCTGCTTGCACAAGACACCCTTTTGCGGCTCGGCGCCACTTCGCCAACACACGACGTGGCAGCAGGGCTTGGCATGCTGCGCCAAGCAGGCGCTGTCGATGAGCTCAAGCGGGCGTGTGGTCGGGTGGCGAACGACGGCCCTTGCCAGGCGATCACTAGCGCGGCAGATGCCCTCGACTTCACGAAGTCGACATCCACGACGATCTTCGCTGACCTCGCGCTCGTCACACGCGCCGGAGACCTGTTCTCGCTCGAGGCCGGGAATCGATGCCTCGAGTGGCTCACGAGAGGTCTCAACGACGCCGCCTCGCTCTTGAGGCTGACCTTCGCAACGACACTGGACCCAGAGGCAGAGCTGCTCGAAGCCATCGGCGGGCTCACGGACACGCTGCCAGATGCCATCGCCGAGCTCGTCGCGTCGCGGCTCCCCCGAACGAACCTTGAGGGGCGCCCGCTCGAAGTGGAGCGATGGCGGTACCTGCTCCGGGCGCTCTTCGTCGATGCGTGGACACGCGAGCGCGCGGAACGCCTGGTCGCCGATGGTCTTCCGGACGCCGACCACCCTCTGAGGTTCGAGATCCTGGGCGTCACCCGCCGCCATCTGCCGACGGCACAGCGCCTTCTGGAAAGAGAGCTTCAACAGGGCTCGTTGCAAGTGCTGCTCGCGGCCAACTATGTTCACGACCTCGACGGATCGCTGCTGACCACCGTTAGAACCCGTCTCACGGAGATGGTCGTGCAGGTCCGGTCTGACGCTGCTCGCGGACGGGCATCGATAGGAGCACTCGACCCTGCCTACGCCCTAGGGGTCATCGTCTTGAGCCATCCCTCAGAGCAGGACGCGAACACACTCGTCGACCTTCTCACAGACACGTCCGTCCCCCCGTCGGGAAAACAGCCGCTGCTACAGCTCATGGCCGAACGGGCCACTCAATTTCGAGTATTAATCGGTGACCGCCTCAGTGACGTGGTCGCCACGGCCAGTCGACCGAGTGCGGCACACTTCGGCTCGCTCTTCGAGCGGGACACAACGGGTGAAACCGTCTTCATCACCGAAGTGCTGCGGGCGACCGAGCCCGCATTCGGTGTTGCGTTTAGCAAGCTTCTGGCCAGCGACCCCACGCAACGCAGATGGGCCGCTCGTCTCGCGGCAAACGCTCCTGGCGACGAATACGTCGCAGCTGTAGTGGCACTGGCCCGAGACCGAGACCCGCTCGTTCGCCAACAAGCTGCGGCAGGCCTCGCTCGGCTGGCGATTGCAGACAGAGGCGGCGACCTCGTGCGCACGGCTCTCCGCCAGGCCGCGCAGATCCCGGCCGAGCAGCACCACTCGCTGTGGCCGCAGAGCTCGGAGTTGCAGACGGTCTCTCGGAAAGCGTCGACGCCGTGCGATTGTCGCTGCTCGATCACGCATCAGCTGCCGTTCGGATGAGAGCAGGGAAGCATCGCTCATGATCTAGATACGCTCACCCCATGGTGTCGCGGGCCCTTTCAACAAAGTCGTGCTCCGGCTGCACGGGACGACCGGGGCCGTTGGTCGCCAACCTAACGGGAACGCGGATGACGCAAGTAGCTTCCGGGTGATGCCGAGTTCGGTCCGGGATTTATGTGACGCGGTTCAGCTAAGTCCTGTGCGCCGATGTCGTTGGGGGGAAAAACCGAATCTTGACGCGTCGGGGATTTACCTGGTGGCCCGTCCTCAAGAACAACTCGGTGATCCAGCGTCGGCACTTCAGTGTCCGCTTTCCGTCGAGCGTGTCCGAGCGCTGCTCGATCGCTGCCCACGATTGACCGTGGATGGCGTTGCGTCCCCCGGCCGAGGCACTCGCGCAGCGTCTCGTCGAAAGCTGGCTGCCCGACGAGACCGTCCTCTACGTTGGTTCGGCGACGCAGTGTGTCGCGACCCGGGTGCGGCAGTTCTACCGGACGAAGCTAGGGACAAAAGGGCCGCACGCCGGCGGCTGGTTTCTAAAGCTGCTCGACGGGCTCGAGCAGCTGGATGTTCATTACGCGCCGGCGGATGTTCCGCTGGCGGCGGAGAAAGCGCTGCTCGATGCCTTTTGCACTGGAGTGTCGCCGGCCTCCGAGGCGGCCTCCACGACCCAAGCCACCCGCTGCCGGGTCTCGCCAAGAGCTCTATCGCCTCCGGCTCGTACTGGTCGATGCCCGTTTCAGTGTCCTTGAGCACTGTCATCACCGCGTGGTGAACCCACGCGGTCGGTCGTGGCACCCGCCGGACCGCGTCGAACGGGGAGCGTCCCTAGATCGAGTCGGGCGAGATGATCTGCCGCCGAATAGTGGCGTCCCACAGCTCGAAACGGTGCGACGCAAGCACAAAGTCGCTCGTCTGCGCGGCGGCGAAGCGAGCCACCGTCCAGTCCTTCGTTACCTCCAGGATGTATTCCAGCGTTGCGATGCGCGCGAGCATGCTCCCCCTAATCGCGCAGCCCGCCATCGAGCACTTGGGCAACATTCTCGCTGCTGGTGGTGCTCATGGGTGGGGTCGTCCTGCCTCGCCCATCCTGCCGATTGTGGAGCGGTGCGCTTATCCGCCCCACCAGCTCGGCATAGATGTTGCCGGCCCGCTCCTCCCGATCGAGCGCCGCGCTGTAGGCGGTGAACGCCGCTGCGTTTTCGTCGTTCTCCGCTTGGCGCCAGCGCTCGTATGCGGCGCGCACCGCTAAACACTCCTCGCGCCAATCCACGTACCGATCGATCAGCGCATCTCCGAGCGGGCCGCTGCGGTCACGTTCTTGGCGTCTCATCACCACCGGAGCCTTGCAGTCGGTGCGCCGCGCCGGTATCGGGGTATTCCCCGAACCGCTCCCTGAATTTCGTGTTCTCTGCTACTCCCATTCGGGACCTCCCTCTTTTCTTGGCCGTGGGCTCGGTGCCCGAGCCCACGCGTTGGGTGCGAGTCACTACACGAAGCGCGCGCCCCCGGACGCCGCAGAAGGGCTATCCGGGTGCCGCGGGCCAGCCAGCGTCGCCACTCACCAATCGCCGGGGCGGGGGCGAGCGACGACGCTGAACCCACCGTTACTAACGCGGGGGGAACTGCGAGCCCGGCACGGGAGTGGCGAGATTGGCCGTCGGGGCCTTGGCCGTGAACCCGATGACGGCGCAGTTGATGTCAACTCCGGCCGAGCCGTACGGCTTGGGCTTACCGGTGGCCGGGTCCACGCCGGTCAGCAGATCAGGCCTGGTGGCCGCCAGGTTGAACACCTGGTTCTCGTCGATTTGGCGCTTGTTCAGTCCCGCCTTCACGGCCTTGGCGGTCCACAGCCCGAGCTGCGCGTCCCACAGCGGGCTGTACGCGTCGGCGTGTCGGGGGTCGGCGAGGGTCGGGAAGTCGCCGAACACGTTGAGCAGGTCCCCGCCTTTGCGCAGCGCGTTGATCAGGCTGGGGTTGCCGAGCGAGGCGTCCTGGCTGGCGTGACCGTCAAGCACAAGGTGCTGGAACCCCTGCGCCTGCGGGTTGCGAGCGCCGGTCTGTCCGTTGATGAATCCGAACAGGCGCTCCCTCGACGAGCCGAGGAAGTCGTCGCCGCCGTTGAACGAGGCTGCGTTGAGCGCGGGCACGTAGGTCGAGCGCTCCAGCACCGCGGTCAGCGGTTGCCCGGCATCGGTGCTGAGGTAGACGATCGGCTGGCCGGCGTCGAACCCCTTGACGAACAACAGATCCGCCCACGACTCCGCGAACCGTCCGGGTGCCGAGTGTCCTGCGATGTGAACCTTCAGGACGCGGTCCTCGGTGTTGGTGTGGTGCACGACGTCGAACGGGCCGTTGCCGGTGGCGATGATCGGCGCGTTGTAGACGACGTTGGAGCCGGCGATCCGGATGAACGGGCTATAGCCCGGGCCGGCCACGGCTCCCGGCTGGAATTTCTTCAGTGGGAAGCCGTTGGGGCCCGGCTCCGCGATCCGCCTCGGGCTGAAGTTCGGCGCGCCTCGGAAGTGGATGTCGGCCGGCCCGAACGGATTCTGCTGAGGCGATGGGTTGGCCTCGGTGACCGTCTGCACGGCGGCTGGATCGCCGATCGCTATGTTGGCCAGTTTCGGCGCGTAGTTCACACCGAGGTCGTGAGCAAGGCCGGGGTCGGAGGCGTCCTCGAGGATGTACCACACGCGCTCGGTTTGGCCCTTCTTGCCGGGCACCGGCGCGGTGCCCGGGTAGATCGGAAGACGGGCGGTCTCCTTGCTGAGGTTGACGTTAATCGCGCTCTCCAAGGTCAATTTGTCGCGGGGCAGTAGTCCGCTGAGCTGTCCGAGGCCCGTCGAGGAGCCGTGCCCGGCATTGCTCGCCGCTGACGCCGATCCGGCTATCTGGATCGTCAGAAGCGTTGCGGCGAGCGCGGCGATAACCGCAACGACCACGCCCTTGCGCGCGCCTATGGATGTGAGTAGTTGATGCATGACAACGAGTTCTCCTTGTCCTTTCTCAAGTCGCGTATATGGGCAGGAGGTCCGCCAAAACCGTTGGCGACGGCGCCAAGGTAGGTGTGAGGCCTTAGCACGCTCTGAGCGTCGGCTGAGCGGGGAAGCCCGAGCCGGGCTGGTTACCCGGATCCGGGGCCGACGGTTTTCGGTTGGGGGATTCACCCCCTACCGCTCCGATCGGCGGGCTGGACGCTGTTGCTCATGTGGACCCGTCGCCGCCAGCGCTCGTGTCCTCCGACAGGGGAGCGATGAGCGTTCGCTGCGGGAGCCCGCCGCCCGCGATTCGGCTATTTGGGCCGATAGCCTTCGAGCACGCTGGACGAAGCCTGGGGCCGCGCCACTTCGGCGGCGCCCGACCAAAGCAGGTCCTGGAGATCCTCGTGGCCGCGCGCGGGGACTGGGTGCCCGTCGACCGGATCGTCGAGATGTTGTGGGGTGAGGACCTGCCGGGCAACCCGTCCGGATCCGTGCAGACGTTCGTTTCGGCGCTGCGGCGCCGTCTCTGCAGCGACCCACGGTGCCCGCGGGAGCTGGTCATCACCGAACGCCGGGCCTACCGCTGCGCTATCGAGCGCGCAAATATCGACCTCGACCCGCTTCGATGAGCTACTGGCGCGGGCCGGGCGTGTCCCTACCGAGACCGCCAGACGCTGCCTGACCGAGGCGTGTCGCTCGCGACCAAGGAGGTGCTCGAAGAACCCTACGCCGACTGGGCGCAGGAGCTGCGCACCTACGGCGGGCGCGTGATCGGGGCCAACCTCGAGGCCGCCGACGCCGCGCTGGCCGAGCGCGACTACCGGGCTGGTCTCGCCCATTCCGAAGCGGCCGTCGCGCTCGACCGGTTCAGCGAGCGCGCCCACCGAACCCGCATGCTCGCGCTTTATGCCATGGGCCGGACGCATGAGGCGCCCCAGGGCTACCGTCGGCTGCGTTCATTACTCGTCGGCGAGCTGGGGCTCGAGCCGAATGCTCAAACTCGTTCGCTGGAGGCGGCAATCCTCCGCCAGGAGGAGGCCTCCGAGCTGCTACCTAGGCCCTCGCGCGAGATCAACCTGCGGCCGTCCGGCGGACCATGGCTGCTGTTTCTCGGGCGTCAACCCGAGCTTGCTGCGCTCGAGCGCATCGCCCACTCGGCGCTCGGCGGCGAGTTCTCGCTGGTCCTAATAGAGGGAGACGTCGGCCTTGGCAAGTCTCGGCTGCTCCAAGAGTTCGCGACGAGACTCGACGGAATCCGGGTCGGCCGCGCCAAATGCACGCAGCTCGAGCAAGGACTCGATTACGTTCCGGTGGCCGCGGCGCTCCGCGACGCGCTCAGCGAGGTTGATCTCGACCCAGCTCACCTTCCAGCCCTACAAGGAATCCTGCCGGAGCTGGGGGTTGAGGAGCCCGACCCAGCGAATTCGGCGTGGTCGAGGTGCTCGAGGCAATGGTGGCCGTCATAAGGCAGAACGCGCCGATCGTCTTGATTCTCGACGACCTGCACCTGGCGGGACCGCAGCACGATCGCCGCGCTCGCCTACCTCCACGCCGTTGCACAGCGGCGCCGGGAATGGTCCTCTGCGCGACGCGCAGCGAGGACCCCCCCGCCCGATCACCCGCTACGCAGCCTGGCCATGTCGGAGACCATTAGCCCTGCGCCGCTGACGGAGACCGACCTCGCGCCGCTGGGAACGGCGGAGGTCCACCAACGCACAGGGTGGTCATCCCGCCCTGGTGGCCGATCTGATCATCAACGGTTCGCGTCCGGACCCGCGCCGTTCGCTCCGCGAGCTATTGATCGCGCGCTGCAGTTCAGAGGACGCCGGCTTGGGTCCAACGCGACGACGGCGCCGGCGCTCGCGCCGGCGCCGACCGGCACGAGCGCGTCCCCCGCGACCGAACCGAATCGACGGGGTGCGATCACGAGCTCATCGGCGCCCCCGGCCCGGTGTAGCTTCCGACCTGCTGCACGTGGCCGGAAGGGTCGATCGCGTGAGGCGGCCCAAAGCAGCTAGCTGGGCTTCACCGCTGCAACGTCGCCTCCGCGGCCATCGGGCCGCGACTTCCGCTCCGACTGCTCGCACACCCGGAACAGCAATCACGCCTCCGTGTCCTGCAGCCGTCCACGCGTCCGGTCGTTCGTGAAAGCAGCGGCCTCCTTAGCGCGTTCCTGGCTGCTTGAGCGAATTCGGCGACTGCGCACGCGCCATGTCCTTCTCCTGCCCG